>QKDK01000369.1 GCA_003252135.1 Clostridia bacterium | reverse complement strand
CTTTATTATCCAAAAATTAAATTAATTAAATTATTTCATTAAGCAAAATATATCTCATTTATATCTTTTTCACTGTATTAGTATGGGTGCTTATGGAAAATATATTCAATATTTACTGATACATATTTATTCATAATTAAAAATAAAAAACATAATATGTATCTTTTTGTATCTAAAATGTATCTTTTGCATGATAAGATAGTAACATCGTAATACAAAATAAGCGAGAGGCGGTGATTATATGTCACTAGCAGCCGCTGGGCGCATGAGAATGGAATTGTGTTCCAGCCTGGTATGTATCGATTCCAGTGATGATTACGAGATGTCTGGAAGAATATATCATAACTACTTAGACAAAAAATATGATTCTCACGGAATGGAGAATCACAGCCGGAATCGTATGGGGGGCAAAGAATTTCGAAGTATTATCGAGATGGTCAGCATACTGGAGGATGTTTATAACGAACTGGATTATCCGCAAAGCAGCGTAGATTTCAGAAGCTTTCAGGAAACAGTACAGGAAAAGAACATCTACCCAGAAACAGATAAGCCAAGCAGCGAAGCAGGAAAGCAGTCAACCTTTGTTCTGCGCGTTATGTTCAGACAGAATGCAAGCTGGCAGGGTACTATCAAATGGCTGGAGACAGGAGCTTCACAGAACTTTCGAAGTGTCCTTGAACTCATGAAGCTGATGCGCAGTACCGTCCCGCATGCAACCAAAGCCGATACTGCAGACGATACACAGTCTGAACTCAGACCGCGTCAGGCAATGTAAAACAAAAATGTAGTTCTTGGGTTAACCACGTTCCCTTTATAAAAACGAGGCTTGCCTCGCATGAATAGCAAGCATAACATTAAACAGTCTATTTTTAGAAAAGGAGAATTTTATGAAGAGCAAGAGATCAAAAGAGTTACTGGCATCACTGCTTAGCCTGGTTCTGGTTTTATCCATGATCATGGGCAGCATGTCCAACACAGTTGTGGCAAATGCATATTCCGGACAGGAATCATATTATGTTCAGGATGAAAACGGAAGTTTATACTACGTGAAACAGATTATTACGAACACCTATACTTATACAGGTACTGTTTACTACAAGAGCGGTACAAGCTTAATTGCAGCAAGCGCAAAATACATTTACGATAATTGGACCTCAGCCACTTTCTATGGCGGTTCAAGTATATCAAATGCTGAATTGACAAAGGTTAAAAGAAATTCCAATAGCAATAAAACAAATTACGAATTCAGTTACACAACTACCACATATGGAAATCCAGAATACATTAGTATATCAAGCTATGATGCTACAAAGTATGTGAAAATCACAGAATACAAATACACACATGTTACACCTTACATCGCTACTCACGTTGATATCGGTGTTAACGCATTGATTACATTCTTCCAGAGTACTTACCTTGATGGCGTTTTAGTTTCAGGCAGTGCCAATGGTGTTACACAGACAGGAACTATCAGTAATCTTTCTGTAAGCTATACAAAATATGCTACTGGCGTTAACAGCGGCGCTTTGAAAGCTCCATCAACAAGATATGATTCAACACGTCATGAATATGAATATAATTTCACAAAATTAAGCAACAACTCTGATATTGCTGTTACAGAATATGATACTATATATGTAACTTGTAATATCACGATCGGAAGCGTAACCTATAATAACGTAACCTTCAGCTTCTGTAATTCCGATAAAGCAACAGCTAGCCAGAAATATGTCAATGTATGTCCAGGTAATACAATTTCTTCAAAGGGTATTGATATTGATGTAACCCTTGATAAGACACTTGACAGCATTGAAAAATACACTGTAACCTTTATTGATGGATCTTCTACAGTATCACAGGAAGTTCTTAAGGGTCAGCCTTACGGAACAGGCACAGCACCAGCTTTCAATTACAACGGATATCCTGATACATATTATAATGGATCCTGGACAGCATCCGGAAGTTATGATCTTTCAGCACTTACCAGTGTAACTCAGAGTATGACATTTACAGCAGTTTACACACAGGATATGTTTGATGTTACTTACAGCTGGGGTCTTGACGGTACATATATGAATGCAGACGGTACATTGAAAGACGGTTTTGCAGTCGGTTCAGTAACCGGTGGTGTATTTACAGCAGCCGTACTTCCAGCCCCTTCCATTGAAGCACCTGGAGATACCGTTCCTGCCTATACGAACGCTGATGTAAATCTTTATTCTGTATCCGGTTCTGTTTATACATTGATTGACTATGTTCGTTTTAACTCTTGGAATTCATCACCGTCTGTAACAGTTGACGGAAGCTCGAACTTTGTTATGCCATCCTCCGATGTTGATTTTTATGGTACTTGGGACGGATACTACAGTGTTGTTTATGAAACAGGTCTGCCGTCAGGTTCAACCCTTCCTGCAGCTGTTACTGATACCATCCCAGCTCCAACAGCTTATAAAGTCGGCACAACATACACACCATTTACTGGTGATCTTGGAACAACAACAGATGATTTCTTTACCTTCCTTTCTTGGGGACAGCCTACTGGCACTGATGTTACTGGCGGCGTAATCACATATACAGCAACCTGGAACGAAAATTTGGTTGGAAATTATACAGTTAAATATGTTGATTCAGACGGCAATGAAGTTGCACCGACCGTAGCACCAACAAAGACTGTACATGTTGTTAATCAGGACTCCGTAACAGAATATGCAGCTAATTTGTACAGTGAAGGATATGAACTTGTAGATTATACAAAATATATGGTTACACTTACATCAGATCAGATGGATGCAATGTACGAAGGTCAGACGACTGTAATCACATTCGTATACCAGAAGATCATGGTAGATTATTCTGTATACCACTACTATGCTGGTTCAGCAACACCGTTCCAGACTGTAAATGGAAGTGCATGGATCAAAGATTTCCCTATAACAGTATCCTCTCTTTCTGTAAGTGGTTACACTGCAGATGCAGCAACAAAGACAATTTCCTACGCAGTTGAAGATGAAGTATATCCATCTGCCAGCTTCTACTATTCAGCAATTTATGTACCGACTGTAGTTCCTACAGCAGTTCCTACAGCAGTTCCTACAGCTACACCTACTGCTACTCCGGAGCCTACAGCTACACCAGAGCCTACTGCTACACCGGAAGCAACTGCAACACCTACCCCTGTTGTTATTGAAGAAGATACAACTCCGGAAGGTAATGTTGAAGTAACTGCTACACCTACACCAGAAATTATCAATATTGATGATGACGGCGTTGCTGAAGTTTCAACAGATGTTCTTCCTCAGACAGGAACAACATCAAATACACTGCTTTATCTGTTTGGTTCTGTTCTTGTAATCGCTGGTATCGGCGCTTATAAGGTTACAACAGGCAAAAGAAAATCAACAGAAGAATAATTGCAGCAAAGAAAATATATAATAAGTTAAAAGGATAGACAAGTATAAGAATCTGCGCTTGCCAGCGTATGAGAAAAACAGCCAGAATCCGAAAGGATTCTGGCTGTTTTATTTTGTTACCTCCAGTTATAGAATATAACTCCATGCTGTTTTCATACCAATTAGTTTTGTCATGTAGAATCTGATTGCGTTATGTCATCTTATTTTTCTCCGTTAATAAAAAGCTCGTTCCAATATACAGATCTTTATCATCAGTCCACGCAGATATCGTTCCCTTCATCTGTTCTACATACAGTCTGGCTATCGCCAGTCCAAGACCACTGCCGCTGGCAGGTGTTCTTGCTTCGTCCTTCTGATAGAACCGGTCAAAAAGATGCTGAACATCATAATTACTTAGATTTCCTCTGGCAGACTGATAGATCACTCTCACCGCATTACTTTCTATATCTTTATAAATCGATATATAACTGTACCCCTGGCAATACTTAATTGTGTTCGCAGTAAGATTTTGAAATACTCTGAGAATTCCATTCTCATCTCCTTGTATCCACAGCGCTTCCTTTTGCTTTGGAAGACTTACTGTCAGATCAATTCCTTTCGCTTCAAAATCCGGATAGAAGCTTAAAAGATGCTCTTTAAAAAGCCTGAATATGTCGATCTGCTGCTCTGTAACCGCTATGTCCATGTTCTCAAGTCGTACGAATTCATACAGCTGTTCAATCAGTGCATTCAGATCCAGAGCTTTTCTTTTTATCACTTCCATATCTTCCTTCTGATCCTGTGTTTCCGTGTTTTCTTTCATCCACTCCACGTATCCGATTATTGAGGTGATCGGTGTACGAAGGTCGTGTGAAAGATTGGTCATCTCTCTTCGAATATCCAAAATCTCTTTTTTATGCCTGTATCTTTCCTGGTGATATTCTCTGATGTACTGATTGCATGCGGCACACAATTCTTCAAGAATTTTATCCGGTACAGGGCAAAAGACGTGCTGTTCGCCCTGTTTATTCTGTATGCTGTCATGAAATTCCCTGCTGACCTTCTTCATTCCCCTTCTGACGATCATATATCGGAGAAGTAAAGCTGCCAGCAGAATATCCGATACAATCAGTGCAATAACCAAATGTTCCATAACAGCCACTGACCTTTCACTTTTATTTGATCTCTATTATTTAATCTCTTTTTTGTTGAACATAACAAGTCCGTAAGCCAAAAAGCCGGCCAGCCAGCATCCGCCTGTAAGCAGGGCAAGCATTGTATCGATGCCTGTCACTTCAAAGGTCAGTGTGTGACTGCTGTAATCTCCGAGCGCAATGTAAGGAAAAAGCTTTGATACCACTTTGAATACCCCGATTCTTCTGCCAAACAGACTAAATATGACAGGTACAGCCATCATTATTACAACAGAAGAAATCATTGCAAAGCTCATAGTGTCTGCAATCATTACGAACATATAGACGCCTGCCAGTGCCGATAACAGACCAAGACTTGCGCTCAGAATAGCTTTCCAGTATACAACAAATTCTCCGACATCAGAATGCACCAGAAAACTGCTGCACAATAAAGAGTAAAGGGCTGCAAGCAGCAGACAGCTCATTATTGCTGTAACAGCCTGCACAAGGAACTTACCCAGGAGTACTGTGCTGCGTTTAACGCCAAAAGCTATGGAATTCTTGTATACATGTGTCTTGTCTCCATCATTTAGCAGCAGGATGAATCCACCCGCCACAAACATAAGCATTGTCAGAGAAGCATAGATATTGGATAAGGCAAATTTAGTGTTTCCATACGGAAAGTTTACTTCATAATTCTGAAAAAAAGCAAGCACAGCCACAACTGCTGCAAGCAGCAGAGAAAAGGCCAAAAGCAATATCCATAATCGTTTATCTCTTACAATTCTATATATTTCACTTTTCATATAATTAAGCATCTTAGCACTCCTCCACAAGCTTCATATAGTAGTTCTCAAGGCTCATACGGCGCTTTTCAAGGCCATGCAGGCTAATATTCTCTTTGATCGCAAGCTCGCAGATTCTGTTTCCTTCTTCGATTCCTTCATACAGATGTATGCATCGATCGGGATATACCTTGAAATTATAATACCCAAGCTCTCGTTCTAGCAGTCTGCAAAGCTTTTCCGGCTGATCAACTGCTATATTCAAAAAAGAGGCACATTTTTGTGCTAATGCCTGCGAGGTAATCTCCTCCAGCATTTTCCCACGGCTCAGGAACCCGTAACAGGTTACGATGTTCTCAAGCTCGGCAAGTATATGACTTGAGATCAGAATTGTCGTATTGTATTTTTGATTCAGCTTCAACAGCATCTGCCTCAGCTCAAGGATCCCTGCCGGGTCCAGTCCATTGATTGGCTCATCAAGAATCAGGAGCTCAGGCGAGTGCATCATGCATAAAGCAATACCAAGACGCTGTTTCATTCCAAGCGAAAACTGCTGCACCTTCTTCTTTCCTGTGTCTGACAGTCCCACCATAGATAGCACTTCATGGATCCTTTTCTTTTCCGGAATGCCGTATTGAATTCTGAAATACTCAAGGTTCTGCTCAGCCGTCATATTCAATAGAAATGCAGGTTCCTCAATCAGGGCTCCGGTTCGCCTTCTGTACTCATTGAGATTTTTATTGTCACTGCTGTCAAACAGCCTGATGGTTCCTTTCTCTGCAAATGAATGCCCGGCGATCAGTCTCATCAGTGTAGTTTTTCCTGCGCCATTATTGCCGACCAGTCCATAGATCTCTCCCCGCACAATATGCAGGGATACATCATCAAGAACTACATTTTCCTTATATTTTTTTGTAATATGCTCCATCTTTACTACTGTTTCTTTCATGTTTTCCCCATTCCGGCGCTACTTTTGCGCATATTAAGTTAATGAACGGTAATGTGCAAGGCACAAACCTGTTTGTGAAAAAATTGTCTTTCCTGCGGATGAATAGATCAAAATTTATTCACGGCATATGGTTCGACAGAATTTAATTTATAGTAGATTATCATTATTGCATCCCGGGGCAAATGAAGATCATGAGCATATTTTACAGAACCGGTTCTAATAAAGCTTTAAGCAATCATAAAGAAAGTTTAAAGTTTGAACTTGATCATGAACCGCTTTCTAAATTGAAGTTTGTTGAAAAAGCATTACTGCAGACATAATCGGTATCCGATTCCCCATACAGTTGCTATGTATTCATCCGGTGTTACGATGCTGATTTTCTTTCTTATATTACTGATATGTACACTGACTGTATTGTCTTCACCGTAATATCCATTCATCCAGACCGCTTCATAAAGGCTTTCTTTGGAATATACCTTCTGCGGGTGTTTCAGCATTGTGAGAAGTAGATCGAACTCTCTATGCGTCAGTTCTATCTGCACTCCCATAACCTTCACCAGTCTTTCCTCAACATTCATGGAAAGCTCCTTCAGGGTATAGATTCTCTCCTCTTTTATTGCGCCATTATTATGTGTACTTACATTACGCGATGTTGCTCTTGTATCAGGAATCTGTATATTTTCTTTTTCTCGCATGCCAGACGCTATGACATTTTCTCTTCTTAACTGTGTTTTTATCCTTGCTGCCAGCTCTCTTGGTTCAAATGGCTTTGTTACATAATCGTCAGCGCCAAGCTCCAGCACATGAACCTTGCTTTCAAGATCCAGCCTGGCAGTCAGTGCAATGATCGGTATCTGGCTTCTTTCCCTGATTCTGGCTATCAGAGTTTCTCCGTTAATTCCCGGAATCATCAGGTCACACAGGACCAGCTGGTATTCTTCCAGGGAAAAGCGCAGCTCTGCTTCGGTTCCAGAAAAAGCACAGGTCGCCTCATGACCTTCTTTTCTGATGATCCTCTCCAGCAGCTTGCTGATATCTGCATCATCTTCTACTATTAGTATTCTGCTCATCCTGATTTTATCCCTTCAACTTAAATAATTCACTCTATTAAAATTACAGCTGGCATTGCATGCGTGTCCTTATTACGTACAGGGCCACTGTTACAAGTTTACCATTGTTCTTCTTTTTGGAAAATAGTCTGATGTAAAAAGATATGAATTAAATGATTAATATGATCTACTGGTAAATCAGAAAAACTGTTGTTATATCTATAATACATTTTTTTCAGATTTACTTATCATTCCTTATCTAATAAGTTGAACCAATTTATAATGATATGATGATGCTAGGGTCGAATAGTCCTATATCAGCTATAGCAAGGTCAATTTACGAAAGAGGACTATTTGAATTATGAGGTAAGGGAAAAAAAATTAAGAAAAATTAAGGACCTGCAAAATGCAGGTCCTTAAACAGCTTACTTTCCTCTTATAACTGTGCTCCAATCACAATGCATATCTTGTATGCAGTGCATATGCCAGAAATCCTGCACAGGTAGCAAATGCATCCCCTGTTGTTGATTCGCCGGTAACTTCATCGACACTTTCGCAGGCAATTCCTGAATCCATCTTCATCCGGTATAATAATTCCGTTGAATCCTTTGCTTCTGTTAATAATGCATTGGCAATACTGAGCACCCACGGATGCGGCGCATGTGCACAACCGATTTCAGCAATCGGACAGCCATGGAAAGAATACGGATAGGAAGGATCTTTGATGCATTCCACCGTATTTATATAAATGTCCTCCGTGAACTCGCAGAACCCATACAAGGGTAAAAGACGCAGACTCCCCGGTGGTTCATCGTATACATCGAACTTCCCGTTGCCATCAACTGACCATACATAGATTTCCTTACCCCTATATTCCTTGCAACAGTGTTTACGGATATCCGTTTTGATATGTACAGCCTCTTGCTTTAACTCCTTGCAGTACTCCTCTGTCCAGATTCCATGATATAAATCTGCCAAAGACTCAAGCATGCTTGCAACAAGTACATTGTTATACGTCAGATAAGGATAAACAATCACATCATCGGTTGGCTGCAAAAATGTTTCATATAAATGCAGTTTGGGATGCTTCTTCTGTTTCAGTCTTTGTAGGACTGATTCGACTGTAGTTCTGACATAGTCACGGGATACATATTCCTTATGGTTGGTTTTCTGTATATACCGAACCATTGCAAGGATTGGTGCACATAATTCATCCAGTTCAAACCCGGGTTCCAAAACGGTTCCGTCAATATATCTGCTATGTATTCCGATATTCCTGCCCTGACGTCCAAAAGCATAATCAAGCATTTCACAGGCACGCGCGGTATCCATTAACAGCATTGCAGGAAAGCTCCAAAGAAAACTGTCTCTGTCCCAATACGCAGCACTGACATAATATCTTGGACTTCTTGATGTTACCAGAACTAATTCCTCTGTATCAAGTGTTCTTCCTGATGCATAGAAATAGTTGAAAAAAAGATTCCTGTGGAATAGTTCGCTGATAACCGGATCAGACATTGGCACTTTTGACGTTAAGAGCCAGTCACTCAATTCCATGTATAGCTTGCCATATCCATGACGCAGCATATCCTTTGCCTGCGTTGCGGCAGCAACTTCTTCGTATCCGATACCAAAGTAAAGAATCAGGTCAGTTTCTTCCTGAGGTTTCAGTATGGTCTTCTTTTCAAACTGATATCTGATCTGTTCCTCAGCTTCCTGATAAAATACAAGTACCTTTTCATCAGAAAACATAGGAGCCAGCGCAAAGGTTGCAGCACCTCCCATACGAAGATCCATCACGATCCCATGATTCCAGTTGCTATTGTAA
>QKDK01000355.1 GCA_003252135.1 Clostridia bacterium | reverse complement strand
GGTTTAAACACATAATAAAGTTCACGCATGTCACACCGCGGGAACTTTTTAGTTGAAGATGCCTTTTCTTCAACATGACCTCTTTTCTGTGTTGGGTTTAAACACATAATAAAGTTCACGCATGTCACACCGCGGGAACTTTTTTTATTCTTAATTCTCGCCGCGTAAATACGCTTTTATATCCTCTTCGATCGGATCATATAGATCTGGTTTTACTCCAAGATACTTGCATGCTTCATACAGTACCGGTACAACATTCTTATGAATTCCGACACAATGGTGAATGTAAGGGCCTTCAACGATTTTTGCTTCCAGACGTTTGATATTGGCAACTTCTATCCACACATAAGTTCCTTTGGTGTATGGACCTTCCACGCCTTTGGCATTGCCAAGCAGTAAGGAGTATTCTCCGTTGTCACCGTCAAAACGGCAAAGTGTCATATCACCGAATTTTGCCTGGGCAGCAACTGCTCCCGGATGATCAAATGCAAGCGGATACTCTATGGATGGTTTCTCCTGAGCAACAGAAATAGGCCATGGACCACAGTGCTGTAAAAGCTCACCATTCTCATTATCCGGATGTCTGACTGTCCAGTCGGCAAAGAAAGATCTTGTATCATCAAGTGTTGCAGCTTCTGCCATAAGTGCAGTGATCGCACCGTGAATATCTGTCTCACAGACAACCGGAATACCTTCCTGATTCATTAAAGAGTTTGCGGCGCACGGCATGATGCCCAGCTCGTTCTGCAGCTCATTCCAGCACTGAATTGCCACAGCATTGCAGCCGTATTTTACTGTCAGGTTCTTCATGGCAACCTTAAGCGCAACCACAGTCTCCAGTTCATTTTCTTTAATACAGATGTTCATGTTCTCTCTGCAGTATGTTAAGACCTTGCTCATCTCATCCTTTTGTGTCATGGCTTCCTTTACTGCTCTTGTAAGCTCCGGCAACGGAATAGGAGAAAGCTGAATATTGAACTTTTCAAGCAGCTCACCTTCGTTGCACATGGTTGACCAGAAATCAAAAGGTCTTGGCCCGATCTGCAGGATTCTGGTATTTTTAAAGGTAGCAACAACATTACATACAGCAAGAAAGTCTCTGACCCCACGCTCGAATTCCGGATCGGTAAGACGGCAGTTCGTCATATAGGTAAATGGTACCTGGAATCTGCGAAGCACCTTGCCTGTTGCAAAAAGACCGCACTGACTGTCACGAAGACGGATACCTTCCTCATCCGGACGTTCATCTCTCGGTCCCCAGAGCAGTACCGGCACCTGAAGTTTTTTGGCAAGTCTTGCCACAACATACTCCGTTCCGAAGTTACAGTGCGGCAGGAACAGTCCCTGAACTCCCGCTTTACTGAATTTTTCGGCAACCTTTTCCATATCTTCATCATTATAAAGAAGACCTTCTGCATTAATATCATCAATATCAATAAAGTCAATCTCAAGCTCGTGTAATCTCTCTCTTGTGAGTTTTGCGTATTTTACAGCATCCGGTGCACTAAAAATACTTCTTCTTGTAGGCGCAAACCCTAAAGTAACTTGTTTCAATGAAAACACCTCCATAAATTTAATTAAATATCAACTTGATTTTACTAAATTTATTTAACTTTGTAAAGAGGTATTTTGAATTTTATCTAATATTTTTAAAATGTACTCTTCGTTTTTTTGTGCTTTTTTCATTAATCTTCGTTGAATAATCACAATCTGTGTTCTGTTTGAAATATTTAATTAAACACTTGCCCAGTTTACTAAATATTTAACTAAAAAGAACAGCAGATTCCTGCTGTCCCTTCTGTCACATGATTTTCATTTTTCTATATTGAAGCGGTGTTGCACCCTTCACTTTTTTAAAGCTTCGGTTAAAATATGAAACGCTGTTATATCCGACCTGCATCGAAATCTCGGTTACCGAGGCATCTGTTGTCCTAAGCAGTGCACATGCCTGATTGATCCTCAGCTGATCAATATACGAAAAAATATGCATATTGGTCGCTTCCCTGAATATTGTACACAGATAGCTCTTATTCATCATGGCGATTTTGGCAAGCTCTTCCAGTGTGTTGGCTTCTGTATAGTGCGCATGCAGATAATCAAGCACCGGTCTGACCTTTTTGTATAGCTTGTACATATTTTTGATATCGCCGCCGATCTCTTTGTTTTCCTCACAATACCTTACGATCTCCGCAAGAAGCAAAAGAATATGTGCTTTTGCATATACCTGCCAGCCTTTCTTTTCAAGTCTGCATTCCTTTTGTATCTGCTGCAGGTGATCCTTCAGCAGCGAAACAACCAAAGCTGCTGCCGTGATCTTATTAGAAAAGCTTTGATTTCTGTTAAAGAACGGCTCCAGCAGACTGGTTTCAACTTGTCCCTCCCACAAAAGCTGCGGCGGAAAAATCAGCACCAGAATTTTTAGTCCGCCATCGTGCACCGCCATATGCCTTTCCTCGTTGTTTATTATGAATAAGTCTCCGGGGCAGATTTCATATTGCTTTTCTTCAATTATATAAGTACCGCTGCCGGCCAGAATCAGGTTGATCTCAAGACAGTCATGACTATGCAGCAGCATCTGTCTGGCGTTTGTCTCAAATACAGTAACCGGCTTTTCTTTGGAAAATTCAAAGTGCTCTCTGATGTAACCTTTAGATTCATTAACGCTTTCTCTCATTTTCACCCCTATTTCTGAGCTGAGCTTTGCACACTGTCCTCATCCTGGAGTTTCACTGTGTCGTTTGTCAGCCATCAGTCTTGAAATCGGTTGTTGTCAGTCGTTTGACTTGGAATATATTGTTGTCAGTCGTCTGAATTGACTTCTTTTTTGTCAGTCAATTCGCGTCGATGTTATTTATTGTGTTGCAATGCATTTATTACCTTAAAATTACTTGTCTTTTTAAAATTTATCTTGTATAATAAAATTGTAAAATCAACCAACAGTTGATACGTTCAATTCACTCTCGATTGCACTTCTATCCCATATCTATTATGCTACAGACACAAGCTTGTTTGGATATCCCTGTAAATTTCATTTCATTTTGTACCGCTTTCGCGGAGATAGGAGTCTTTATGGAAAATAAAATTTGTGAAACCATACGTGTATTAAGACGGCACAGAGGCATCAGCCAGGATATTCTGGCATCTGCACTTGACATCAGTATTCAGGCAGTAAGCAAGTGGGAAACCAATGCCTCTCTCCCTGACATTCTTCTGATTCCAAGAATCGCCGAGTTCTTTGGTGTAACTACCGACATACTCTTCTACGGGCTTCCGGAAGATGAAAACCTTGCATTCGGTGACATCGAAGGAATAAAGGACGACCATAAACTGCGCGTCGTACAGTTCCTTGGCACCAGATACCTTGGTCACGAAGAGTGGCAGAAGGATAAACCGATTCAGCTCAATCTGCAGAACCTTGATCATAATAT
The DNA here is from genome assembly GCA_003252135.1 of Clostridia bacterium. Lineage (GTDB taxonomy): Bacteria > Bacillota > Clostridia > Lachnospirales > Lachnospiraceae > SZUA-448. The sequence goes on along the minus strand of QKDK01000355.1, from coordinate 4,895 downwards.
CAATATCGAAGTATGGGGCAATGCTTCCGTATCAGGTAATGTGAACGGATATGTGGAAGCCGAGGGTATGGTCAACTGCGGCAATGTGGGAACCTATGTGGAGTCTGCAAGCAATGTGAACTGCGGCAACATTGGTGCTTATCTGGAAGCAAAAGGTTCTGTAAACTGCGGTAATATCAACGGTTATCTGGAAGCCGGCGATAAAGTGAACTGCGGTAACATTGAAGGTTATATCGAGGTTAACGGTGATCTTCACTGCGGCAGTATTAATAGCGACGGTGATATCTCCTGCACGGACCTTTACTGTAAGGGTGATATATCATGTTCATCTATCGAGGGAGAAGTGCATGTTGAAGGAACCGTATCGGCAAAGTGATTATGCGCCTTGACCCGCTGACAAAACATGCAGGGATGAAGTCTCATTCCTGCATGTTTTCTTTGTTATGTTACTTATCTCATCAATCAGAGCAATTCTATGTTTGATATAGCCGTACCACTTTACTGCTTTATACTTTACTGCTTTTTCAGCAGGGATTTTTTGATGTAGGAAAGCGTTGCATCCTCTCCTTGTTCCTTGACCATAAGCAGCAGTCCATATACAAGCCGTTCTGTGTCCGGATGCATGAGCTGCCTGTCTTTTGAGTTTTCAAAATACTCGAACGGTGCAGCTGTCGTATACTTATCTTTATTATAAGTCCGGCTGGCAGCCATTCTGTCGCATATCATTTCCGCAACATATCGGTCCGGCATCCTGACCCCTGCCATCTTTCCCCCGCCTTCCGAGATATAGTCGGTCCAGTATTCAAAGTGATGCTTGTTTCTTCCTTTATGATGCATCCATGCGGTACTGTATCCGATGTCATTTCTTTCGGCAAAGTTAGGACTTTTATAACCAAGATAGTATTTCGAACCAGCCAGGAATTCTGTCGGTGAATATTTTGACATATCATGAAAAAGTCCCTGTCGGTAAAGTCCGATCTTAAAACAATACTTCCTGACAAGACGATGATGCTTATTTATTGTGTGCAAATGCCCGAACCAGTTCATTTTACTTACTATCCTCCAAACCACTTAGCAGGCTGGCGATTCTCTCCAGGCCCTCTTTATCTTCCCTGTCAAAACGTCCAAAGACAGGACTGTCAAGATCCAGCACAGCATATACCTCATTATTTCGGTACATCGGTATTACGATTTCAGAATTTGAATTCTGGTCACAAGCTATATGTCCGGGAAACTGATGTACATCTTCCACCATTACAGTTTCCTTTTTCAGCGCTGCTGTGCCACAGACTCCTTTGCCTAAAGGAATATGGATGCAGGCTGTCTTGCCCTGAAAAGGTCCAAGATACAAGGTTTCCCTGTCGCGCAGATAGAAACCTGCCCAGTTCAGATCCGGCAGTGTCTGGTAAATTGCTGCAGCCGTATTGGCAAGCTGCGAAACAAGGTGCTGTTTTCCCTCTGTCAGGGCTTCGACCTGTTCGTATAACAGTTCATACATCTCTTTCTTTGACTGCATATTGTCCTGCCCTTCTATGACTTTATTAATTTCTTCTCCTGTTAGAAAGCAGGAGCAATCTCAGGAGCGAAAGTACAGAGCCTGCCGCTGCCGCAAAATAGGTCATCGCCGCTGCCCTCAGCACCCTTCTGGCACCCTTTAGCTCATCATCCGACAGCAATCCTGAATTGTCTATAATTGACAGTGCCCGTCCGGAAGCATTCAGTTCGACCGGAAGAGTAATCAGCTGGAACACCACAACTGCGCAAAACAGTACGATTCCGATGGTAAGCAGCGGGTCAAGTCCGAAGAACAGTCCTGCGAGAATCAACGGCCAGGATAGTTTTGACCCGATATTAACACCCGGGACGATCGCTGTACGAATTCTCATCGGCAGATATTCCTGTTCATCCTGGATGGCATGACCGCATTCATGTGCTGCCACGCCGATGGCTGCTACAGAAGTCGAACCATACACACTGTCTGATAAAGATAAGATCTTGGTAGACGGATTGTAATTGTCTGTCATGTTCCCTTTGATCCGCTCTACTTTAACATCATATATTCCGGCTCTGTGCAGAATCTCTATGGCTGCATCCTGTGCTGTTATGCCCCTTCTGCCTGTGACCCTGCTGTATCTGGAAAATGTGGATTTGACTCTTGCAGATGCGGCAAGGCTTAAAAGCGCTGCAATTATGATTAAAATATAGGTAGGATCGTACATATAATATCCTGTTGAATAAAGCATATCCACTTCATCTCCTTGTCTTTTACTAAAAATATAACTTCTAATTGTGTATAAATTATGGGCAGGAATTTAATAACTTATTAACGTTTTCGGTTTAATTTATTCAAGTCTCTTCTTTTTTATGCTTTTGTGCTTATTTATCCTTGTTTGCTTCGGCGATCAGCGCCTGCTTCATATCATAGAGTTTCTGTGAAAGGTCAATATAGACCTCGTGCGGATTCACAAGACGCCTCGTCTCATCCCACATCGTATCAAGCTCTCCCAAACAGTAGGAGCGGATCTCCATGGTTGTCGGTGATTCATAAACACATTCGCCTTTTTTAAACACAGGAACTAAAAGTTCTCGCAGCTCATATGTTCCGGGACGAAGCTTTGTACGCTTCCAGGTAGCTACCGGATCAAACAGAACCAGCGTCTGGTCTTCAGAGAATACTTCCTCCTCCAGTGTAATAAGATCCGCTTTGATCTTTTTGCTTTCCTTTTCATATACCCTGTAAATCTTTTTATTGCCGGGATTTGTTATCTTCCATGGATTATCAGAAAGCTTGATCTTAGGTATATAGGTGCCGCCAGAATACACTGCTGCCAGCTTATAGACTCCGCCGAATGCAGGGCAGTCCTTTGAGGTTATCAGGTTTGTGCCGACTCCCCAGGAATTGACTTTCGCACCCTGTGTTTTCAGAGAATCGATCAGATATTCATCCAGGTCACTGGAAGCTGTGATACCTGCGTCTGTAAAGCCTGCCTCATCTAACATCTTTCTTGCTTTCTTTGAAAGATAGGACAGGTCGCCGCTGTCCAGACGGATACCGTATTTCTTTGGAAGGATCCCTTCCTCACGCAGTTCTGCGAACACAGTGATGGCATTTGGTATCCCTGAACGCAGGGTATCATAGGTATCGACAAGAAGTGTCGGATTCTCCGGATACATCTTTGCATAGATGCGAAATGCCGTCAGTTCATCTTCAAAGCTCATGATCCAGCTGTGTGCATGGGTTCCCAGCACCGGCACTTTGAACATCTGACCGCAGAGAACATTGCTGGTTCCGGCGCAGCCGCCGATCACGGCAGCTCTTGCTCCGTATGTCCCTGCATCCGGTCCCTGCGCACGGCGCAGACCGAATTCCATAACAGCTTCCCCTCTTGCTGCATAGCAGACCCTGGATGCCTTGGTGGCAATCAGGCTCTGGTGATTGATAATGTTCAGGATAGCTGTCTCAACAAGCTGTGCCTCCATGATCGGTGCAACCACCTTGACAAGCGGCTCCATCGGAAAAACCACTGTACCTTCCGGTATGGCGTAGATGTCACCGGTAAACTTGAACTCTGACAGATACTGTAAAAATGTCTCGTCAAATATCTTCAGTCCGGCAAGATAGATAATGTCCTCTTTTGTAAAATGAAGGTTCTTAATATATTGAATGACCTGCTCTAAGCCGCAGCAGACAGCATAGCCGCTCTGAGAAGGATTCTCCCTGTAAAATGCATCAAAAACAACTACTTCTTCTTTATGATTTTTAAAATACCCCTGCATCATTGTCAGCTCATAAAAGTCGGTCAATAATGTTAGATTCTGACATGCCATATCTTTATACTTCCTTTCTTTATTACAGTCATAACTGCAGCTGACCATAAAAGTTCTTTCATCAGTCTTTTTTTTGCAGTATATACCACGAAACGCAATCCGTCAAGAAACACGAATCTGTCTGCAATATATCAATTGCCTCGGAACTATGCTTTCTTATTGGGGCCGCAGACCAGCTCACGGTCCGTTAAAGGTGAATGGCCAAATCTCTTTGTGTAAGCGCGGTAAAACGAAGAATAGTCATAAAACCCAGCTTCTTCCGCTGCCTGCCCCGCAGAGCATCCATTGATCAGCAGCTGCTGGGCATAGACAATTCTTTTATAGATCAGATAATCACCTACCGTTGTCCCTGTAGCCTTTTTAAAGACTTTATTCAGATGGTGCTTACTGATAAAGAAACGGTCGGAAATCTGGTCCAGACTGAAGGACTCGGCCAAATGCTGGTTCAGATAATAAATGATCTTTGATACGGTATCTGATACATTGCTGTTGATGACTGCTGCTTTGTTGGAAAGACTCATGACCTTAATCTGCGAGAGCAGGGCTTCCAGATAGACCGGCAGCAGCCATTCTTTCGTATCTGCATCCAGCAGGGCGCACTGGTTAAAGGATTCAAAGAAAGAAAAAAGTCTGTATTCCTCCAGATTCTGATAATAGATCTCCTTCCCGGAATGCTTTTCCATAGACGGAAAAGAAGATAATAAAAAATGTCTGCGTTCCATGGTTATCAGCTCAGGATTAAAATGCAGGGCTATTCTTTTATATGGGCTGGCGCTGTTGACTTTTACACCATGAAAAACGTTCGGGGACAGCAAAAGCAGGCTGTGTGGTGTTGGACGATAAGCACGGCCTTCAACCAGATAATCAACATCGCCTTCAATATAATAATAAATCTCAAAATTATTATGACAGTGAAGCATATATTCAGGGCTGATGTCTGTTGTTTCCGAATATGTATAGATAATCAGATCACTGCGGATCTTTGCAAAGTCAGTCATAATAAACTCCCTGCTCCATGATTTTATTGCCATGATTTTATTGCCATATTTTTAGTATAATAAAAAATC
>QKDK01000137.1 GCA_003252135.1 Clostridia bacterium | reverse complement strand
TATCGTTGTAGCACTTGCTGAGTTTTTCAGAATCGTTGTCAGCAAGGGGCGTGACTTTATTACCATACAGGAAGAAGAAACACATATTAAAAGTTATCTGCAGATTCAAAAATCAAGATACAAGGACATCCTTGAATATGAAATCCAGATCCCACGGGAATTATATTCATACCAGATCCTGAAGATGACCATGCAGCCAGTTATTGAAAATTCCTTATACCATGGAATCAAGATGATGCGCGCAAAGGGAAAAATTCTTGTGACCGGGGAGATTCTTGAAGATACTATTATTTTTCATGTCATTGATAATGGCATCGGTATGACAGAAGAAGAACTGACAAATCTCAGAAAAGAAATTGAAATGCCCGGCAGCCGGCAAAGCGCAGGCTTTGGTCTTGCCAATGTGAACAAACGAATCAAACTGAACTACGGAAATGCCTATGGTCTGGAGATTCAGAGCCAGAAGGGGCTTGGAACTGATATTACGATCAGAATTCCTGTTTTACAGCTGGAAGCACAGAAGGAGGTCGGATATGAACAGAACATGTAAGCTGATCCTGTGGATGCTGTTCATCGGACTTATAGCGCTCGCAATTTACAGCTTATGGCCGCTGCAGAATCTTCAGTATACAGAATATGATACCTCGGAGGATATTGATTCCGACCTGATCATTGTTGGTTTTTCACAGCTTGGCTCAGAGTCCGACTGGCGGACAGCAAATACAAAGTCCGTACAGAATGCGCTCGTAGAAGAAAACGGCTTTTCCCTGATCTTTTCTAACGGAAGACAGAGTCAGGAAAATCAAATCAAGGACATTCGCAGTTTTATCTTTCAGGAAGTCGATTATATTGTCATTGCACCGGTTACGGAAACCGGATGGGATACGGTTCTGGAGGAAGCAAAGGAAGCCGGTATCCCGGTCATTATTGTTGACCGTATGATCGACACGGATGATGACAGTCTTTATGTTGCCAGTGTCGGTACGGACAAATATGCAGAAGGGGTAAAGGCTGGTCAATGGCTGGAAGCTTATCTTAAGGAACAATATCCTGTCAGTGTTGACGAGACGGCAGCTTCTGTTCAGGAAGATCTTTCACTATCTCCCAGCGACGAACAAACTTCTTCTGAGACTGTAAATGAGTCAGACCTGACGTCCCCTGACGCTGACTCTGTAGACATTAATATCGTTGTTCTCGAAGGAACCAAAGACTCTACCGCACAGCTTGGCCGTACAAAGGGCTTTTCAGATATCGCCCAGTGTCACCAGAACTGGCATATTCTGGCTCAGGAAGATGGGGATTTTACAAAAGCCAAGGGTAAGGAAGTCATGAATCAGTACCTTCAGGAGTTTGATGATATCGATGTACTGGTCTCACAAAACGATGATATGACCTTTGGAGCCATTGAAGCCATACAGGAAGCCGGCCTTACCTGCGGAACAGACGGCGATATCATTATCATCTCTTTTGATGCAGTTTCAGAAGCCTTTGACAAGATGGAAGCAGGTCTGATCAATGCAGATATTGAGTGTAATCCCTTGCAGGGCGCTATGATAGCAGACATTATCACCCGTCTCGAGCACGGAGAACAAATTGAAAAGATTTCGTATGTAGACGGTGCTGTTTTTGAAGCGGAAACCGCTGCTGCCATGCGGATCGACCGAAGCTACTGATATTTTTGTCAGCCTGTATATTCCTTTATCATAAAATATTGAACAAATTTAATAAAATAACATACAAAATACAATGTCCCTGAAAAACCTGGTAAAATTTACAACAATGCCAGGAATATATCGGTATTTTGTTTTTGTTTCGATGGTTATACTTGTGATTGCAAGTATAACCATTCTTTATTAAGGAGGAGAGTTTTATGAAAATTTTTAAGAAATTGATTATTTTGGTTCTGGCGTTTTCTATGATGTTCTCAGTTGTTTCCTGCGGTAAAACAAGCAGCGAGGCCTCAGATAACAGCACTGTTGCTCCGACTTCAGCAGACACTTCTGCATCTGACACAGCAGATAAGATCGTAGTCGGTGTAGTTCAGACGAATGCCAATGAATCTGACTGGCGTACAGCAAATACGAAATCCTTTAACGAGGCTTTTGCTGATGCAGGCTTTGAGCTTAAAATGGTCTTTGGTGAAGGTGATCATGCAAAACAGATCTCTCAGGCACAGCAGCTGATTCAGGAAGAAGTTGATTATCTTGTTGTTTTGGGACTTCAGTCTGCAGGCTGGGAAGATGTTGCAAAGGCTGCTCAGGAAGCAGGGATTCCTTTCATCATGGCAGATCGTAAGCTTGACCTGTCAGAAGATCTTTATACCGCTATGGTTTGTTCAGACTTTGCAGCAGAAGGCGCAAAAGCTGTTGACTGGTTAAAGGCACAGGCGCTCGACAGCTACCAGATCGTTGTTCTTGGCGGTGACACAGGATCTTCTGCTCAGCTTGGACGTTCTCAGGCAATAGAGGATGGTGCCGCTGCTAATGGATGGGAAATCGTTTTCAACCAGAACATGAAGGGCTGGGATGAGACACTGGCAAAACAGGCTGTTGCAGACCTGATCGCAAGCGGTCAGCAGTTCAACGTTATCTATGCTGAAAATGATAATATGGCCCGCGGCGCATGTGATGCCATGGATGCCGCTGGTATAACCTATGGCAAGACCGGTGACGTAAAGGTAATTGCATTCGATGCAAACAAATGGGCTCTTGAAAAAGTACTTGCCGGAGAATTTAACCTAGATGTTGAATGTAATCCTCTTCATGGTCCCCGTATCGTGAAGCTGATCAATCAGCTGGAAGCCGGAGAAGCTGTAGAAAAGAATGCTTACGTTGATGAAGAAATGTTTGACTGCGATACCATTACGCAGGCCATCGTGGATGCACGTTCTTATTAAGCAGTTTCGTCATCTGTTTCAATAACCGTACTAAAATTCAATCTGCGCGATGCCAAAGCACATGTTCGCTGCGTCTGGCATCGCGCATTATCAGATTCAAAAGGAAGATACTGTTTGTGTATCACACCAGAACGAAGGATGGAGTATCACCGCTATGCAAAAAAAAGTATTAAAAATGCGAGGTATATATAAGAGCTTTCCAGGTGTAAAAGCATTACAAAATGTGGACTTTACATTACACGAAGGCGAAATTCATGCTTTAATGGGTGAAAATGGTGCCGGTAAATCAACACTGATCAAAGTATTGACCGGTGTATATACAAAGGACGCAGGAGAGGTATACATCGATGAAGCCGACAGACCTGTGCACATCAAATCACCGCAGGAAGCGCAAAAGCATGGAATCAGCACTGTTTATCAGGAGATAACCCTGTGTCCGAATCTGACCGTTGCTGAAAATCTTTTCATTGGAAGGACCGATGAGCTGTTCGTGAACTGGAAAAAAAATAATCAACTTGCAGAAACGATATTAAAGAGCCTTGGAATTCCTGCTAAACCGGCGCAGCAGCTCTCAAGCTGTTCCATTGCTGTTCAGCAGATGGTGGCGATTGCCAGGGCCGTTGATATGGAATGCAAAGTTCTGATTCTAGACGAGCCTACTTCCTCTCTGGACGATCAGGAAGTATTAAAATTATTTGATCTCATGCGCGAACTTAAAGCGCGTAATGTTGGAATTATCTTTGTTACTCACTTTCTCGAGCAGGTCTATGCGCTCTGCGATAAGATCACTGTTCTGCGAAATGGCGAGCTGGTCGGCGAATATCTGATTAAAGATCTTCCTAAAATCGAGCTGGTCGCCAAAATGATGGGAAAAGAGCTTGGTGATCTGGCAAATATACATAATAATGCCAGAGAGGAAGCACTCTCAAAGTCAGAAGCCGTTATTGAGGCAACGGCGCTGTCAAGTTCTTCCGGTATCAGGCCCTTTGATTTCACTGCATATAAAGGTGAAGTTACAGGCTTTGCAGGTCTGCTTGGATCCGGCCGCAGCGAATGTGTTCGCGCAATTTTCGGAGCCGACAGAGTAACAAAAGGCAGATTAAAGATCAAGGGTGAAACTGTTGCCATTTCCTCTCCCATAAAAGCAATGAGAAAAGGAGTCGGCTATCTTTCTGAAGACAGAAAGCGCGATGGCATTATCGGTGATTTATCAATAAGAGATAACATCATTCTTGCACTGCAGGTCATGAATGGTTTTTTCAAGCCTTTTACAAAAGCACAGGCGCAGGCCTTTGCGGAGGAATATATCAGGCTTCTTGGCATAAAGACAGCTTCAGCTGACACCCCGATCAGTTCTTTGTCCGGCGGAAATCAGCAGAAGGTCATTCTTGCCAGATGGCTCCTCACACATCCTGATTACCTCATCCTTGATGAACCGACCAGAGGAATCGACATCGGAACAAAAGTTGAAATCCAGAAGCTTGTACTGAAGCTTGCTTCCGAAGGCATGAGCATCACCTTCATATCATCAGAAATTGAAGAAATGCTTCGTACCTGTTCCAGACTGATAATCATGCGCGACTTATATGTGGTAGGTGAGCTGACCGGGGACGACCTGTCACAGGACAGAATAATGTACACCATTGCAGGGGGTGAAAATCAAAATGTCAAAAAACAATGAAAAAATCAGCTCGGCCCGTATATTGCAGATCATAAATACTGTTATCCGGCATAAACTGTTCATCCCGATTGCGTTCCTTGTATCTTTACTGCTGCTGAATGTGTTTATTAATCCCGGTTTTCTGCGTATTACACTGGGTAAGGACAGTGCAGGCAATCCGGTGCTGATCGGAAATCTTATTAATATTCTCAGTAATGCAACAGAGCTGGTCATTCTGGCCATTGGAATGACGCTTGTCACCGCTTCTTCCAAAGGGCAGGATATCAGTGTCGGAGCGGCCGTTGCCATTGTCGGCGGTGTTATCATGCGCGTTCTGTGCGGCAATGAGACGCAGCCATCCACACTGCATGCTCCTGTCTTACTGGCTCTTTTACTTGGCTGCTTAGCCGGAATGGCCTGCGGAGCCTTCAATGGCATGCTGGTCTCAAGGTTTCAGATACAGCCAATGGTAGCAACACTTATTTTGTTTACAGCAGGCAGATCGATTGCATCCATGGCCATGGGCGGATTAAAGCCAAAAGCAGCGTCAGCATTTGGCTGCTACGGCAATTTTATACCCGGCTTTCCTGTTCCGACACCGATCCTGATCACCATTGCCATGATTGCCATGACCTGTGTAATCCTTAAGAAAACCAATCTTGGTCTTTATACCAAAGCAGTCGGTATCAATGACAAAGCTGCCAGTTTAAATGGACTTCATCCAAAACGCATCAAATTTCTCACCTTTATCATCATGGGATTTTGCGTTGGAATTGCTGGCTTTGTCCAGGCCAGCCGGGTGCAGACTGTCAATCCCTATACTATTGTTCCCAGCATTGAAATGGATGTAATACTTGCTGTCGCTCTTGGCGGTAACTCGCTGGGCGGCGGTAAATTCAGCATCAAGGGATCCATAATCGGTGCTTATACCATACAGACACTGACCTCCATGCTGACGACACTGAATGTGAATACAAATGCCGTTCCTGTGTTCAAGGCTGTCATTATTCTTATTCTTGTAGCCATTCAGACTCCGATGGTCAGTTCGCTGTTCCACAATAAAAGCTCTCGTGTTCTGATTTCCGGACGAAAGGAGCGTGGCTGAAATGAAAAAGGACAGTAAAACAGTCAGCACAAGGCATTCTCAGCACAAACTTTTGCAAAAACAGCCTGTCACAGATACTGCTTTTCTGCTGGCTATCACGATTCTATTATTCTTTACCATTTACGCTCTCTCCATAATATTTTTAGGAGACAAGGGGTTTAGCAAGATTCAGATGTTTTTTAACCTTTTCAATGAAAATGCTGCCTTGATCGTCATCGCCTGCGGCCTTTCTGTTGTTATGATCACAGGCAGTATCGATATCTCTGTCGGAGGATCAACTGCTCTGATCTGCACTTCCTGTATTGTCTGCCTGAACAAGCATGGTTTTAACTTTTTTACCACCCTTTTACTTGCTCTGCTGATTGGCCTTATCTTTGGAGCCGTTCAGGGTTTTCTAATCGCTTATCTGGAAATGCAGCCCTTCATTGTTACCTTAGCCGGTATGTTTCTTGGACGCGGACTCGTCGCTTTGATCGAAGTGAATCAGATTCAAGTCGATAACGCCGCATTTGAAGCCTTATCCGGATCCAGGATCCTCATACCCTTTTTAGGTGATGTTAATAAAAAAGGCATCTTTATACAGTCAAAGCTTGAATATGGTGTAGTTGTGGCGCTGGTCATCGTCGGGATCATGTTCTGGTTCTTAAAAAAGACCAAGCTTGGGCGGAGCTTTTATGCCGTGGGCGGAAATGCGCAAAGTGCTCTGATGCTTGGCATTAATGTAAAAAGAACAAAATTCCTGGCGCATCTGCTTTGCGGCCTGCTTGCCGGAATCGGCGGTTTTTTGTATCTGTTCCATACAAGATCAGGCTCTGTGCAACAGGCGACCGGTCTTGAAATGGATGCCATTGCTGCTTCTATCATCGGCGGAACTTTACTGACCGGCGGTGTCGGCAATATCATCGGTACCCTGTTTGGTGTTCTGGCAAGCGGTATCGTTCTCCTGGTCGTTACGGCAATCGGCAGTCAGGATCCCTGGTGGCCGCAAATAACCCGTGCTGCCATGCTTTGTTTTTTTATCCTGCTCCAGAGCATTATCTGCTCCAGAAAAAAGAAGCAGGACTAGACCAATTATATATACTATAAAAAAGTCAGACCCTGCGGGAAAGCATGATACGCTCAGCAATTTCCCTTATGGTCTGACTTTTTTTCTTATCTTATATTTTACTTGTCCCCGATAGCGGTATCAGCTGTAAAGTTTATGCTTCCATGGCATCCACTGCAGCTTTTTCTATGACAAGTCCGTTACGATATCTTTCAATGAACTGATTGAAGCCCTCCACATCCTTTGCATCCGGTGTGACTGTTACTTCCTTTTGTCCGGCAAATACCTTATTGGTAAGATAGTCATCCAGTGTTTCTTCTGTATCTTTATTGATCATATAAGAAGCCAGCACTGCGATTCCCCAGGCCCCGCCTTCACCGGCAGTCTCCATAACAGAAACCGGTGCGTTCATGGCAGCAGCCATGATCTTTTGTCCGACTGTCTTTGTCTTGAATAGTCCGCCGTGTCCAAGGATTGAATCGACCTGCACGCCTTCCTGCTTTAACAGAATATCAAGCCCGATCTTTAATGCACCGAGTGCCGTAAAAAGATGAACACGCATGAAATTGGCAAGATTGAATTTGCTGTCAACACTGCGTACGAACAAAGGACAGCCCTTTTCAAATCCTGTGATATGCTCTCCGGAAAAATAGTTATATGCCAGCAGCCCGCCGCCATCCTGGTCTCCCTCCAATGCTTTGTAATAAAGCAGATCGTAGAGGTCTGGTGTACTGATGGTAACCCCGAGCGCCGATGTAAATTCTTTGAACAGATTTACCCACGCGTTGATATCCGATGTACAGTTATTACAGTGAACCATCGCCACAAGACTGCCTGTCGGTGTGGTCACAAGATCGATTTCCTCATATGCCTTTGACAGTTCCTTTTCCAGAACGATCATGGCAAACACCGAGGTTCCTGCAGACACATTACCGGTTCTCTGCGCAACACTGTTTGTTGCGATCATACCTGTTCCTGCATCACCTTCCGGTGGACAGAATGGTATGCCGGCTTTTAATGCGCCGCTTGGATCCAGCAGTTTTGCACCGGCCTCTGTCAGACTCCCTGCATTTTCTCCGGCAGAGAGAACCTTAGGCAGAAGCTCTTCCAGCTTCTGTGTATATCCAAGTTCAGAAACCAGGGCATCAAATACAGAAATTCTCTTTGTATCGAAATCTTTCGTAGCAGGATCGATCGGGAACATACCGGAAGCCTCACCAACACCAAGTACCTTTTTGCCGGTCAGCATAAAATGCACATAACCTGCAAGAGTATTAAAGGAACTGATCTGGGGTACATGTGCTTCTTTTTTAAGCATAGCCTGATAGAGATGTGCGATGCTCCAGCGCTGCGGGATATGGAAGTTCAGCTTGTCCGTAAGAATTTCAGAAGCCTGCGCCGTGATGGTGTTTCTCCAGGTCCTGAAGGGAACAAGCAGCTCTTCATTCTCATCAAATGCCATATATCCATGCATCATGGCACTGAAACCAATAGCTCCTATCGTTGTAAGTGTAATGTCATACTGCTTTTTTACATCAGCAGCAAGAACTTTATAGGCATCCTGGATACCGGCCCAGATATCTTCCAGACTATAGGTCCATACACCATCAATATATTTGTTTTCCCAGTCATGACTTCC
>QKDK01000370.1 GCA_003252135.1 Clostridia bacterium | reverse complement strand
GTACGCTCTTTGTTTTGTCCTGCAGCTGCTCCATGGCATGGGAAACTGAATCATTGATCTGCTTGACTTCTTTGGAATAACTTCCGATCTGATTGAAAGCATCTCTGCCATTCTGCATCAGCGACATGGCTTCTTTAGAAATGACGCTTACATCTTCTGTTGCTTTCTCTGTATTAATGATATCTTCCTGAATCTCCTGTGTCATTTCTGTCTGATAAATGATGCTCTCAGCCGATGCTTCTGTGCTCTGTGCGATCTCGCCCATCATTCTGTCAACATTTTCGATCTTGCTCTCGACCTCATGAGCAAAAAGTGCTGTATTCTCAGCGTTTTTCTGTACTACTGCAGACAATTCCAGAACATCGGCAAGAAGTGCATCTGCTTTATCTTTTTCATCCATGGCATGCCCGACAGAATCGGCGATGAACTGATTGCCTATACGGACAAAAAAGGCAAGATTTATGGCAAAAAGCAATGCCATTAAAAGATTGCCAAGTTCAACAATCGGACTGTCTCCCATTCCATTTAAAATATATACCGCAAATCTCACCAAAGCAATGATACCAAGATAAATACTCACAGATAATGTAAATCTTGAATCATAATATATTACAGTGCAGGTCAGCATAAATATCATGGTCGTCATTACATAATATTCAGGCAGATCAAAGATCAGATAAGTATAAAGCAGAGCAAATGCATATACCGCTATATATTTGAATTTATCCAGATTCTTTTTTGTTTTCAGTAAAACAGCCAGGACAGTCATATGAACCAGGCAGAACCCGATGGTCACAAATGCTTTAACAGGACTGGTCTCTCCAACAAAAAATTTGATCAAAGAACCAGTTGATATTAACATGTACAGCGACAATAACGCAATAAATGTAAATCGGTTTCCTCTGGCTGCTCTGTTTTCTTCTTTATGAAATTTTCGCTGTTTGTGTATATTATTCATTAACATACGTTTTCGTCGCCTCCATGATATAGTTTTGTATATATTGATGTGAGTGTCAAAAGTCTTCACCCTACTATAGTGATGTCAATTTGCACAAAGACAAATGAATGAATGCGCCTATGGAAATATAGTAGATGTTCTTTTCTCACATGCTCTGTGTTTTATCAGAAAACAGATCTGTCTGAGCGAAGCGAGTTATCTGCTTTCTGATATGCTAAACACAAATCTTGTGAGAATTAGAACATCTTATATATTGAAATCGAAGCAATGAATCATTTGGCTTTGTGCAAATTGACGCTTGCTTATTGAAATAAGACTTTTGACACCCACATCATATATTTGTTTCTAAAATAAAATTCCATTCATCAATTCAGCAATTATATTATAAGTGTTATCATATGTCAATCACGTAGCAAAGTTTCTAATTTCTTCTATTTTACTGTACTTTTTCATACATATTGCAGATTTGTAATCTTTTCCAACTTCGGGTTCCACAAGAAAACATATATCTTCAATCATTCCACTTTCATTAAGCAGCGTTACTTTGTCATTGTTCTGAGACCACTCGATCAGATTCATGGGCAACGAAAGCCCCTGTCCTGTCATTTTCATGTAGCTTTCTTTTCTGCACCAGAAAACTGTCATGACACTGCTTTTATCTTCATTTTTTGCTGCATGATAAAGGTCAGCTTCTCCTTTTGTCAGACATTTTCTGACAAGCTTTTCGGGCCTGACGATCAAAGACTGCACATCTGCACCGACTTGTGTATCTCCCGCTGCACACAGTACGATATCCCTGCTGTGTGATATATTGAAATGAAATTCCGGATAACCCTTGACATATGGTTTGCCTTTTTCACCATATCCGAATGAAGTCTGCGCAGGGGATATACCAAGCTCTTCTCTGACGGCTCGCTGCAAAAGCAGTTCTCCAAGCATCCCCCTTCTTTTATCCATTTCATGATGGCAGACCTTAAGTCTGTTTCTTCTTTCCTCACTTATTTCGGATAAAAGCTCGTGATATATCTCTGACGTTATCTGACTGACATTTGCAATATAAAGCTTCATCAAACTACCCCATTCCTGTTCATTAGTGAAAGCCACCCAGAATACCAGGTGGCTTTCATCATATCAGCTATTATTTCTGAGTGCAACAATCAATGCAATTAATGCAATTCCAAGAAGAACAGCGATAGCAACTCGAAGTGCTGAGATCGGCGTCTTTCCTGCTACTCGTCCAGTCTGACCGTTCACAACGAACTGATATATCTTATCCTTGTATTTAAAAGAGGATATCCAGATCGGCAGCAGCAGATACTTATAAGCAATATCATTGTAATCTGTATTCATGCGCAGACTTCGTACACTGTCTGCATGCTTTTTACTTTTAATGTCTGATGATATATCATGTTCCAGCTGTTTCGTGATCATGACCTTGGCCTGTGTCCACCCGTCCTGCAGACCGATCGAGTAACGTTCTGATATAAAACCTGCTACATATTCCGGTTTATAAAGAAGATTGTCTTCTGTCAGGAATGGTTCCAGCTTCTTCAACATCTCAGTATCATGCTTGGTCGAGGCAAGTACAGGCTGATCATTAATAAATTTATCAAAATCACCGCTCGTATTGTGCCAGTCTGTTCTTGTTGTGGTATTGCCTTTACTGTCCCTGCTCGTATGATTGATGCCGTATTGTGCAGTATAATCGGTATGTGTTTCAGCGTCAAATGTCCAGTAAGGAAGGTAGACACCCTTGAAGGACTTCGGCTTTGCTTTCTTCTTGGCTTCGCTTGGGCAGAATATTCTTCTTTTCATCCAGCCCTTGAAACGCTCACCGGCTTCGTCCACTGTAATCTTGAATACGCACACGCCTCCAGGTGCCAGGGTATTGATCCCCGCAGCCTCCATGACCTGATTGGAACCGCAGTAAGGACATTCATTTGATATCTGCAGGGCATCATAAACTGATTCGGCACCGCAGGATTGACAGATAACGGTTTTCTTTTCAACGCCCCAGTCACAGTTCCCTGTCGATTCAGCGTCTTCGAGGCGCTGCTCTTTTGCTGCAGTTCCCTGATCATCAGTTTTTTCAATTTCTTTTTTGAAGCCGCAAAATGGACAAAGCAACCCGCCAGTCATCGGATCAAAGTCCATAGTTCCGCCGCAGGCCGGGCACTTTTTATCGGTTTCTTCTTTCGTTGCTACACGCACAGGATCCTGTGCATCCATCCACTCCTGATTCTCGTCCATGCTATTGACCACACCTTCCTTTATCTTTCCTGCCGCTTACTTTTGCAGGTCATTATCATCAAATACATCACCACATTCAGGACAGAATTTTGGAGGAGCAGATTTATCAGCCGGCTCCCATCCGCACTTGTCACATTTATAGACCGGGACTCCCGCAGGTTTCTTTGCGCCGCATTCCTGACAGAACTTTCCTAAGTTCACAACACCGCAGGCACAGGTCCAGCCAGCTGGCTGTTCCGGTTTTTTTGCACCGCAGTCAGAGCAGAATTTTGCTGTATTCACAACACCGCAGGCGCAGGTCCATTGATCTGCGGCAGGCTTAGCCTGAGGCTGTGCCTGTACAGGTGCCGGCTGCGGCGGAACCTGCTGCTGTTGCTGTCCCATGGCAAAAAGATTGTTAGCATTCATACCGCCTGCCATATTTGCCATATTCATACCTGCAAATGCCATCATCGGTCCTGTACTTTCATTTCTTGCAGCATCCTGCATAGCCTGTGCCTGTGCACCAACAAGTGTTGCGGCAGCCATATTCGGGTTGCGGAGCACTGCATTCTTCTGAAGTTCTTTGATCAGAGCTTCGTCTTCATCGGATGCTTTTACAGAGCTGACACCCATGGAAGCGATGGCAATACCACGAAGCTTGGTCCATTTTTCTGAAAGCACTTCATTCAGCGCATCTGACATCTCCATGGTATGACCCGGCAGTGCACTGTATCTGATACCCATAGAGGATATCTTGGCAAATGCCGGCTGCAGGGCAGTCATAAGTTCACTTTTAAGCTGTCCGTCAATATTCCCGCGCTCATATGCTTCTGCTACATTCCCGCATACATTGGTATAGAAAAGCATCGGGTCAACGATCTTGTAGGAGTATTCACCATGGCAGCGGATCGCAATGTCGATATCCAGACCGATGTTATTATCGACAACACGGAACGGTACAGGATTTGGTGTTCCATACTTATTGCCCATGATTTCCTTTGTGTTAAAGAAATAAACACGCTGGTCTTTTGCTGTATCTCCGCCAAAGGTAAAACGTTTGCCGATAGTGGAAAAGGTATTCTTCAGGTTCTCACCCAGACTGCCAAAGAAAATGCTTGGTTCTGTTGAGGTATCATATACAAATTCACCGGCTTCGGCACAAAGGTCAACTACCTTGCCCTGCTCCACGATGATCATGCACTGTCCTTCATTTACGGCAACGATCGAACCATTGGATATAATGTTGTCCTCCGCTTTGTTATTCGTGCTCCTTTTGGAACTGGTCCTCTTCTGTCCCTTGATTACAAGAACATCTGCTTCCATGGATTCACAATAGATATACTCTCTCCACTGGTCTGCGAGAACTCCGCCGGCTGCACCTGTTAATGCTTTGATAAGTCCCATAATTTTTCTCCTTTATGCTTGTCATTATTCTTTGTAAAATTCATAGTAACCGTCTCACAAAACTGCCCATTAGCAATATCCATATTATACCAGTTCTCTGCCCGACTATCAAGCAGTAAATCAATGCATCATCCATTCTCCGCTGATCGTAAAATGCGGCTTTCCTTCCTGTCTGTCATGCAGACTAAAATCCATCTCCTGTGCATGCAGCTGCAGTACAAGCGCCTCCTCCGGTCTGACTTCGCTGCTGTAATTAATGCACAAATGCTGCAGTATATGAGTTTCATGCCAGGATAACGGATACAGGTCACAAAGCCAGTCTATGTACTTTGCATTGTTGACATGTCCATTTACATCAATGTCACAAAACAGCGGATGCTTGTCTGTCTCTGAAAGCGGCAGGTCAGTCTTTGCTCTTGGTGTCTTTGGCAGCGGCATGCATGGATCCTTCGCATCCTTTGTAATAACAACTGCATCTGACTGACTGCTTGATAACATGGCTCTCTTCTCAATATCCATCAGCACCCAAAGACTTGCAGCCTTACCAAGTGTCTCGCCTTTATTATTGCAGAACTCAAAATATCTTGGATATACCGAATGTTTTGTTTCTCCTGGCCAGGTAATGATCCTGACCTCTTCACCTATAAGCGGGTACCGATCCATCAAAAGCTCGAGCCTGGTCAGCACCCATGCTATGGAACGCTTACGCAGTTCGAAGTATCCGAGTGTCTCCACCTGGGTGACATGATCTTCTGCAATCTCCTGCATCGCTGTAAATACTGCACTGGTTCTCCACCTGCTTTTAAAGTCAACATCTTTTGCAAGCAGTGTGATTTGTTTTTCATATATTGGTTCCATATTTCCTCTTCCTGTCTTACTCTTATGTTTCTGTAATGTTTTTTCAAATAACCCGTGTAAAACTTTATGTTTCGCTATTCCTGCCATATGACCTTACACCATTTCATCATAACGTTTTCTGTTTTTTTTGTCAACGAAAGCGGCAGTGATTTTCCCGCTGCCGCTTTCAATTCTGTTATATTTCCAAACAAGATGCGCCTTTATGGCATCACAAATAATGCGTAAATAACACAGTTCTTTCATTTGTGAAAATGTTTTTCCTTCATTATCTTCTTTACAATTCTTTCTGCTTCTCATCTAAAAGCCCTGAAAGCTTTCCGTGACAGATCAGGGTCAGTTCATGCAGGGCTCTTGTTGCTGCAACATACAAAAGCTTTGCGTTGGCATCAGTTACCGGATAAACACCACTTTCGGGATTCCAAAGCAGAACAGTGTCGAATTCCAGCCCTTTTGTCAGATGAATCGGGAGCACCATGATGCCTTTGGAAAACACAGTCTCGGCAAGATCACCTTCATTTACCTTCAAATACCTGCCAAGCTGCTTTCTGACAGCTTCACATTCCTTTGTATCCCTGCAAATGACTGCCATAGTATCAAATCCGGCGTTTTCCCACTGTGAAAGCACCTTCACGGATTCAGTGACAAGCTCATCCTCTCTGTTTACATGAATGATCTCTACTTCACGTCCATGCCGTATGATCGGCTCAGTCTTATATGTTTCAAAGCTGCAGTGTTTTAAGACCTTGCCGGCATAATCTGAGATCTCTATCGTATTACGGTAGCTCTTGGCCAGTATGCCAAAGTAATCCTGTTCTTCATCAAATACAGTTTTCCGAAGCGACTCCCAATCATTCATACCCGAGTCATAATTTATATTCTGGGACACATCTCCCATGATCGTAAAGGTGCATTTTGGTATTGCAGTTTTAATGGCCGCAAAGACCATGACGCCGTAATCCTGTGCTTCATCCACAACAATATGGTCTGCATCTTCCATAATGGCCGTCTCCTTCACCTTTCTTTTCAGGAACAGAAGTGAAGCAAGATCGTATACATCAAGCACTGTTTCTTTTTTCTGCAGATTTGAAATCAGATGTTCCAGTCCCGATCTAATGGTACCTTCCGCTTTCTCGTATTTGTGAAGTGCAAAATCCAGATAAATCTTCTGCATGGGTACATTCCATTTTTTTGCTCCATAGCGGTTCTGATATTTCTTATAGATCAGCCGCAGCTCTTCCTTCTCGTATTCTCTTTCCTTCATTGAAAGATAATTCTTCAGACGATTCATGAGCCTTTGATTCAGACTGTCTATCTTTTCCTGGGTCGACCAGCTCCTGTTGTTCTTCATGAACTCTTTGAATTCATGTGCCGAATACAGTACTTCCTCGTCAAAGCTTACACTTTCAGAAGGTATGATCGCATGCTCCATGATCCTGACATATGCCTCCAGATCGTTCAGCCAGGACAGTGAACCCTTGTATTCTGAAAATGCTTTGTTCTCACCCATTTCTTCTCTTGTATTCTTCAGTATTCTGTACTTCTTTTTGTCCAGTTCGTCGGTGAGCAGCAGTTCAAAAAAATGATCCAGCGTCATCTGATTGATCGCATCCACATCAAGATCCGGTAAAACCCCGGTTATATAGGTGAGCAGCATCTTATTACTTCCGATCACATAGAACTCAGATGGCCGGAAGCGTTCACTGTAGTTATACATAATGTAAGAGATCCTGTGCATGGCAACTGTTGTTTTTCCGCTGCCTGCCACTCCCTGCACAATGACATTGTGAAACGGTGTCTTTCTGATGATGTCGTTCTGCTCCTTTTGTATTGTCGCTATAATCTCAGACAGCACCTGCTCTTTGTTCTTGGCCAGGTATTTTGTCAGCAGCTCATCATTAGCCACAACATCCGTGTCATAATAATCGATCAGTCCTTTTTCGTCAATTTCATAGGTGCGTTTGAGCGTAAGGTCGATCGGTCTTTGCTTGCCTTCAGGAATCGCATAGCTGCATTCACCCAGCTGGCTCTCATAATAGACTGTGGAGACCGGTGCCCTCCAGTCAATCACCACCAGGGTAGTATTATTCTTCATGACACTCTGTTTCCCGATATACAGGGAATCCTTTTTTGCTGTTTCCCTGTCCAGATAATCTATCCTTCCAAAATAAGGCTTCGTAAAAGCTCTTCTGCTTTTACGCAGAGCTTTCGCGACCATATCGTGCATGGTCGTCAGATTTGCCAGCTGTGTGTACATTTCCGGATTATCATCATGAAAATGGTCAAACATCTCTTTGATTTCTGATGACATGCTTATGTCATCAAATTCAAATCTGGCAATATTGGTTCGGATGATATCTTTGCATTCGGATAGATACTTTTCTTCTTCCTCTCGTGTATATTTCATACATTTCCTTTCCTGCACTTTTGTGCATTGCAAAGCTGCCGTCAAAAAGATCACTTCTCGGACCTGATTGCTTGTTTTCTGTTACATTATAGATTTTAGCAAAAAATAAAATTAATACTAGACTTTTTCTTTCCACTGTGGTAAACTAGCGAATGAAGTATGGGTAAAATTCCAATTTAGGTGTTTTGCCTATTTTTTTATTTTGTTAATGTATTTTATTTCCATTATCATAGAAAGGATTCATTATGAAGTTGCTTTTGATCAGACACGGAGGAACCTTCTGACCAGTTATGTCTCCTTTTGCATCCTAAAATCGAGAAAAAGAGCAGCCAGTTCAAAACTGGCTGCTCCTTGCAAAAACAAAGTCACATTATTACAGATAATGAATTATTTTCTTTTATCGCTTCACTGCTTCCATCTCTTTGACAATCAGCTTCAGATGTTCGCGGATCGGAATATGCTGTGGACAGGCTTTTTCACAGGCTCCGCAATCTTTGCACTGGTCAGCCCTGTTTTCTGGCTTCATATCAATAAAGTAGCGCCAGTTTGCACTGTTATCATTTCCGTACATGGAAT
>QKDK01000356.1 GCA_003252135.1 Clostridia bacterium | reverse complement strand
AGCAGAATATTTAGGCTGACCATTTAATGTAAACTATTAAAAAACAGAACATTCAAAGGAAGTACTGTATGCTGGTACCAAGGATAAGGAGTAGCTATGTCTCTTATTTTAGACAAAGTCAATTATATATATTCACCGGGAACGGCTTATGAAAGACAGGCGCTGAAAAACATTAATCTGGTAATTCAGGATGGTGAGTTTGTTGGATTGATCGGGCATACCGGTTCTGGCAAATCAACATTGATTCAGCATATGAATGGCCTGATCAGAGCAACTTCCGGCGGGATTTATTTTAATGGACAGGACATTTATGATAAAGATTTTTCAATGAAAATGCTTCGCAGTAAGGTCGGACTTGTATTTCAATATCCTGAGCATCAGCTGTTTGAAACAACAGTACAAAGAGATGTGGAGTTTGGACCCAAAAATCTTGGCCTTAGTAAGCTGGATGTTGAACTACGCGCATTTGAAGCTTTAAAAATGTGCGGCATACCTGATGATTTACTGGATGCATCTCCTTTTGAACTTTCAGGCGGACAGAAAAGACGTGTTGCCATAGCCGGTGTTCTTGCTATGAAACCAGACGTATTGATACTGGATGAACCGACTTCTGGCCTTGATCCAAAAGGAAGAGATGAAATCCTGGATCAAATTGCGAAAATACATGAGGAACAGGACATTACGATTATACTGGTCTCACACAGCATGGAAGACATTGCAAATTATGTTTCCAGAATTATTGTAATGAATGATGGAGAGATTCTTTTTGATAATCCTCCGCGTGAGGTATTCAGACATTATAAAGAATTGGAAGCAATAGGTCTTGCAGCTCCGCAGGTGACCTATTGTATGCAGGAATTGAGGAACAGGGGATTTTTAGTGAACACAGAAGTGACCACAATAACTGAAGCCAGAGATGAAATACTTAAATGGTGGAAAAGTACAGGTAAAATGCTGCAGCAGTGAGGAAATCTATGATACGTGATATAACAATTGGACAATATTATCCGGCAGATTCCATATTGCATCGACTGGATCCCAGAGTCAAACTGACAGGAACGATGGTCTATCTGATATCGTTATTTGTTTTTAAAAGATTCTTTGGGTATATTCCTGCCTTTCTTTTGCTATTTTTATGTGTAAAAGCATCTAAGGTGCCGATATCGTATATTGTAAAGGGTTTAAAAACAGTAGTGATGCTGCTGATGCTCACAGTTATTTTTAATATTTTTCTGACATCTGGAGAGCATAATTATTTTGCATGGAAATTCATTACAATATCAGATAAAGGAATCAGAACAGCAGGCTTTATGGCAATCCGACTGATACTTCTTATCATAGGATCATCGCTGATGACATTTACAACAACACCAACGCTGCTGACAGATGGGATGGAGAAGATATTTGCTCCGTTAAAGGTTTTCCGTGTTCCGGTCCATGAAGTTGCCATGATGATGTCCATTGCTCTTCGCTTTATACCAATACTATTGGAAGAAACCGACAAAATCATGAAGGCTCAGCAGGCAAGAGGAGCTGATTTTGAGAGTGGGAATATACTGCAGCGCGCAAAAGCACTTGTTCCTATCCTGGTTCCGTTGTTTGTATCAGCATTCAGAAGAGCAGGTGATCTGGCAATGGCAATGGAGGTTCGCTGCTATCACGGAGGTGAAGGAAGGAGCAAGATGAAGCCGCTGCAATACAAAGGAAGAGATTTTTCTGCTTATCTTGTTTTGTTGATATATCTTGGCGGTGTGATCATGATACGTATCTTTGTCGGTTAGAGGGAAGAAAGAAAACATCAGATGCGAAGCAAGAAAACATCAGATGCGAAGCAGTTCGAAGATCGTTCGAAGGCTGTTTGAAGATAGTTCAAAGGTTGTTTGAAGATAGTTCAAGGGTTGTTTGAAGATAGTTCAAAAACAGTAGCGAAATTTATTATGAATGCAGTATGAAATTTGTGTTGTATACAGTCGTCAATGATTACAATACCTCTTTCATAAGGAGGCAGGATCTTGAAGCGAGTTAAATTGACAATCTCATATGATGGAACAAATTACTGTGGATGGCAGACTCAGCAGAATGGAATTACGGTTGAAGAAGTAATTAATCGTGAGCTTTCGAGACTGTTGAAAGAAGACATAAAAGTAATAGGGGCAAGCAGGACTGATTCCGGAGTGCATGCCAGAGGTAATGTAGCGGTTTTTGATACAAACGCACGCATTCCTTCTGAGAAGATATCATATGCCATGAATCAGGCTTTACCCGATGATATTAAAGTTCAAAATTCTGTGGAAGTTGCTGATGATTTTCATCCACGGTATCAGCCGTGTCAAAAAACTTATGAATACTCCATTTACAATGCATCTTTTCCGATGCCGATGGAGCGATTGTACTCACATTTCACCTATCATCCGCTGGACATTGATAAAATGCGAAAAGCGGCCGGGTATCTTATAGGTGAACATGATTTTAAGAGCTTTTGCACTGTGGGAGCGCAGGTGCAGACTACGGTACGAACAATATATGACATCACGATAAGTAAGGAACTTATATCCTCTGAGAGTGGAAGGAATGAAGCAGGATGTATCAGTGAAGCAACGAAAAGTGCTTTGTCAGATAATTTCATCAGTGCAGAGAATAAACATTCAATGGGCAGAATCGTAGAACCAGGTAAAATATTCATCAGGATTACCGGAAATGGTTTTTTGTATAATATGGTCAGAATTATAGCAGGGACATTGATGGAAGTAGGTCAGGGGAAGTACCCACCAGAACGAATGATCAAAATAATCGAAGCAAAAGACAGAAGGTTGGCAGGCCCCACTGCCAGTGCCTGTGGACTGACGCTGCTTGAAATCAAATATGAATCAGATGAAAAGACACCTTAAGGCTGCTAGCCTGCCATAAGGTGTTTTTTTAATGGCTTTTGGCAATGTACAATATGAACAGGTAAAAGTATAAGGGTGTATTGGCAGCTGACAGTCAAAAAGAAAAAAGAACAATAATGTAAAAAAAGCGGCGAGCAGTTAGATGATTTGATTATTAATAGATAAATATCTTAGAAAATGATTAATAGACTTGACATACATCTAATATTGGAGTAATATATCACCATAAACATTAGATAAACGTCAAATAATACGCATGTTATATTAGATGTATTTGTTGAGTTTAATGTATGTTGTAAAAAACTAAACGAATGTATTCATTTATGTAATGCCAACTACTAAAACCTAAAATGTAAAAACTTGAAATGTAATAACCTAAAATGAAAAAATCTAAAATGTAAAAACCTAATTCATTTCATCGAACGAATTTAGCCAAATGAAATCAACAAAATGCATTATTCCAATCTCTATAACAAAAAGGAAAGAACTTACAAGATCAAGTTGAAGATTTACTGAATATTATGAAGGAGGAGCAAAATGTGGTTAAAATTTATAATGAACCTGACTGGATTCTTGAGGTAGTGAACTGCGTCATTGAAAGAGGCAGCGAAAGACCGCAGACAACAATTAATAAAGCAGAGGTCTATGGGTATACAAAAGAGAATATGGCAGAACGCTTTATTCCGTATATTGAGTTTAGAAAGGCAATTGAGAAGGAGATTCTTCCGCTCTATGAAATAGACTCTGTGCTGGTGTCATTCTTTAAAGAGACACCATATGAAAAGGAATCCAGAAACAATCTTTCTGCTTCTTTTATATCACAGCTTGAAGATTATTTTGTCTGGAAAGGAGCTATTGAACAATCCAGTGTATTTACCAATCAGAAGGGCAGCTTTGGAGAAGACGGTAAAGCCCTGAAAGAATGCATGAATGATTTTGCAACGAATAGTGTTGACCTGCTGCAGATGAACTCAGATATAATGTCAATTGAAAGCAGAGCAACAAAAGATTTTCAGCTGAGTGACCTGATGAAGGAGCTATACCAGCTGGATGCTGCTGATGATTTTAAGATGAAATTGATGTGGATCTATTCTGATTACATAGAAATACTTGATCATCTTTGTGAATTCTTTAAAAGCAGCATACCGATTGTTAAAAAGAATTTTCACATAATAGAAAAAGAATTTGAAATAGCCAGAAAAGAGCTGCTGGATAGTACAGATCTTAACAAATTGATCGAAGAGGAAACGGGGATGAAGTTTCCAAAAACAAATGATGTTTATTATTCGCTGGCAATCCTGAACTATAATTATCTTGCCTTAACATTATTAGACGAACGATTTTTTGTCAGTATCGGTATCTACATGTTGGAGTTGTCCAAAGGTCCCAGGTCCATGACAGAGGAAGCATTGGTCCGTGCGATGAAAGCATTGGGTGAACCAAACAGGATGCAGATCATCAGACTGCTGTCAAAGGAGCAGATGTTTTTGCAGGAACTTTCTGAACATCTGCAGCTGACAACGGCAACAGTGTCGCATCATATAACAATTCTTATGGAAGCCAATTTGATCATGATTGTTGTTGAAGCATTGGACAAGAAGAGGATCTACTATCAGGTGTGCAAGGATACCATTTTAAAGATAACAGCTTCCTTACAAAGTCTGTCAGGTCTGCAGGGGGAGTGAACTGTTGATTGAAAGCAAGTGTAGTAAGCAAAAGTTCAAACTTGATATGTGCAAAGATCAGCGCAGAAATGAGGAGAAAAATGAAGCAAAAAATAAAGCAAAATGAAGTGCCCGAAAAGGTATCTGAAAAGGTATCTGAAAAGGTATCTGAAAAGGTATCTGAAAAGGTGTCCGAAATGGTGCCAGAAATGGTGTCCAAAAAGAATGAAAAGTCTAAATTTTCATTAGGGAAGACACTGGGCAGACTGATAAAAAACACAGTCAGGAATGATAAAGCAATACTGTTCAGCTTTGGCATCTATACGTTGCTTGCAGCAGCATATCCGTTTTTTGCAGTTGTTCTGCCAAAGTTCGTATTAGAGGAGCTGACAAAGCAGGAGGCAGCCTCCGCGTACAGGCTGCTGCTGATAATAGGAGTATTTTTGCTTTCTTCAGCTGTATTTGGGTTTGGTAAGACCTTTCTGCATGACAAATACTATGCAAGGCTTGCTGCGCTCAGAATTAATTACATAGGAGATATGTATAACAAGCTGATCAGCCTTGAGTACAGACATATGGAAGACTCCACTTTTTTTGATAAGAACAGCCGTGCCATGGAGGCAAACTCCAGTAATAACAATGGAGTTGAAGGTGTATATCACAAGTTGTTCGAGACACCAGCTGTATTATTGACTGCAATCGTATATATGGGACTGGTAGGCATACTGAATCCTTTTTTATTGCTCGGACTCGTACTCAATACCGTTGTTATTATACTGATCGGGAAAAAAACACAGGATTTCTCTTATGGTAAAAAGGATGAACTCGGACATCTGAACCGAAGAAAGAACTACTATTATAAGACAACGTATGATTTTACTTATGGTAAAGATATACGCATGTATGGCTTAAAACAGCGCATCTTAGACAACTACAATAAGGAAATCAAAGGTTATGTCGGAGTGCAGAAGCTCATTGCCAATAAAGAATATACATATGGCTTCCTTGGTCTTGCCACCTTGCTCCTAAGTGATGCATTGACTTATGGCGTGCTGATCTATAAAACCATGAACGGTATGACGATTGCAGACTTTTCGATGTATCTGGCAATGATAGTGGGGTTGTCCATGCTAATGAAGACGATATCAGATGATTTCAGCTTTATCTGGAGAGAGAGCCAGTATATCAGTGACTTTTATATCTTTATGGATCGTGATTTTTCTGAACAGACAGGAAATCTTGCTGCGATTGAAGGAGAAACACTTGAAATTGAGTTCTGCGATGTGACTTTTAGGTATCCCGGCACAGAAAAGGATATCTTCAAGAATCTTAACTTCACAATACATAAGGGAGAACGGCTGGCGATTGTGGGTATCAACGGGGCAGGTAAAAGCACGCTGGTGAAGCTGATGACAGGCCTGTTCAAGCCGACTTCCGGAAGGATTCTGATCAATGGAATCGAGAGCAGCAGATTCAGTCAGCAGGCCTTGTATTCGATGTTTTCTGTTGTATTTCAGGATGTTAATGTGCTTGCTTTTACCATTGAGGAAAATGTAGCCTGCAGATCCGTTGGTATCGATCACGGCAGAGTGCAGGAAGCACTTGAAAAGGTCGGTCTGTGGGAGAAAGTGAAAGTATTTGAAAAGGGAACAAAGCAACCAATGCTTAAAATCATTGAAGAGGATGGTACAGAGTTCTCCGGTGGTGAAAAGCAAAAGCTGGCAATTGCCAGAGCATTATACGAAGATGGAAATATGATTATCATGGACGAGCCGACGGCGGCACTCGATGCCCTTGCAGAGGCAGAGATCTATGAGAATTTCAGTTCTCTGGTGCAGGGAAAAACAGCTGTGTACATATCACATCGACTTGCCAGTACTAAATTCTGCGATAAGATTGCGCTATTTGGAAGCGATGGTCTGCTAGAATATGGCAACCACACTGAGCTAATGGAGCTGCAAGGCGAATACTATAACATGTTCACAATACAAGGCAAGTATTATCAGGATCAGGAAGAGGAAATGGAGGAAGCAAGTGCATGAAAGGAATAAAAAAGATAACAAGCTTTTTAAGACTTGCATGGAGCATATCTCCATCGTATGTGATGTTGCTGCTATTGAACTCAATTGTTGGCAGCATGCAGATCTTCCTGAACATCATCCTGCCCAAATATCTGATCGAAGAACTGGTCGGTGCTAAGAATGCAAAGATGCTTTTTATATGGGGCGGTGCAATCGTGTTGTCTAACCTGTTCTTTTCTTTTTTGGCAAATACCATGAAAAGGGTTTTGGCAGTGCGCAATCAATACATGAAGGACAAGATCAATTATACCATGGGCAGAAAGATCATGAATGTAGAGTATCACTATCTTGAGGAACCATACTATCTTGATCTGAAGGAACGGGCGGTATTTGCCATCAATAACCAGGGAGCTCTTGAGGGAATTATTAATGTTCTGACAAATGCCCTAAAGAGCCTGGTCACACTTCTTGGTGTTGTGACGATCATGTTCACCTTAAGTTATGTACTGGTCATATTGCTTGTACTGACAACTGCCGCATCTATATTGATCTATGCGGGGTTCTCCAAGTTTCAGCTTAAGTTTTTTCAGCAGATCATCCCTACCAATCGAAAATACGGATATTATTTCAGTCTTTCGGAGGATGAAAAGATACAGAAAGATATCAGACTTTATCAGATGAATGGTATGCTGACCGACCGCGTTCAGCAGTATAATAAAGAGATTAATCATTGGTTCCAAAGCTTTTTCAACAAGGAAGCTGTCTTTATGGGAGGACTCGGTATCATCAATGATTTAGCGTCTGCTTTAGCCTATGCTTATGTAGGACTGCGCATGATTCTGCCGCGTCTTGGAAGACTGATCAGCCTGGGATCATTTTCAATGTATGTGTTCTCTGCGATAACATTTTCCAAAACGATATTTGGCTTTTTCCAGCAAATCGTTGATCTGCTGCAGTCACTATCCTATCTTGACCCTTATATGGAATTCATGAGTCTGCCAGATGAGCAGGAAATCGGAAAGGAAGCAGTATTGAAAGGCGGTATCGAAAAGATAGAATTTTCTCACGTGACCTTTGCGTATCCTGCGGCAGCAGCACCTGTACTGAAGGATGTTAGTTTTACAATAAATAAGGGAGAAAAGATATCTGTTGTCGGTTTGAACGGAGCCGGAAAGACTACCCTGATCAAGCTTCTGTGCCGTCTTTATCATCCACAGGAAGGTGTCATCCGTGTAAACGGCATTGATATATTTTCCTATGATCTGGAGAGCTATATGAAGTCTATGGCCGCAGTCTTTCAGGATTTTAAGCTGTTCGCCTTTAGTATCGAAGAGAATATAACCTGTGACAGTCAGGGAAAGAATATGAAGAAAACCGAAGAACTGATAAAAGAAGTCGGATTGACGGATAAGATAGGTGAGCTGCCTAATGGGGTTGCAACTATGTTCGGAAAAGCGTATGATAAGGATGGCATTGAGATGTCCGGCGGGCAGAGCCAGAAGATTGCCATAGCACGAGCTCTATACAAAGATGCTTCTCTGGTGATCCTGGATGAACCGACCAGTGCCCTCGACCCGATGGCAGAAGCTGAGATCTATGAGAATTTTAATAGTCTTGTCGGTAAAAAGACAGCAATCTATATCTCTCATCGTATGTCCAGCAGTGTATTCTGTGATAAGATACTGATTCTTGACGGCGGCAGCGTATCGGATTTTGATACGCATACGAACCTTATGAAGAAGACTGACAGTCTGTATTATAAGCTGTTCCAGTCACAAGCGGAGAATTATCGCATTGCATAAGAACCAAGAAATATTTAATTGCGCGAATTGAACACTCATTTTTTGAAAAAATATGAAAATTTGAACTGGACTGGAAAT
>QKDK01000341.1 GCA_003252135.1 Clostridia bacterium | reverse complement strand
AACAGGAAAAAGGAATACATAGGGGCGAACAAAGCTTTTTTAGAGGCCCACAAAGTAAAAGAAGAAGACCTCAAAGGGATGACAGACTTCGAGCTTTATCATGAGAAAGATGCTGCCGCTCAATACGAAAGTGAAGACGACAGAACCCTTGAAACAGGCCTTCCCATGCAATGCAGCTGCCAGGTACAGCGAATGGATGGCACAATTGCTGAACTTGAAACCATAAAAACACCGTTTTATAATGAAAAGGATGATATTGCAGGGCTCATCGGAGTCGGCAGAGATATTTCGGAGCATAAGCTCATAGAAAATCTTCTGCTGCAGGCAAAAGAGGAAGCAGAAGCTGCCAGCAGATTGAAAAGTCAGTTCATCTCAAAGATGTCACATGAAATTAAAACGCCTTTAAGCGGTATTATTGGCTTTCTGCAGATATTAGAGAAAACAGAACTGACGAGCGATCAGTCATCCTATGTAGGCAATATCAGGCTGTCTGCGGAATTGCTGTACCGTGTCATAAACGACATTCTGGATTTTGCAAAATTTGAATCGAGAGGTGTAGATCTGGAACATATTCCGTTCCAGCTTCATAAAGCGATCGAAGATGCTGCAATTCCTCTGACAGGTGCCATTTCGGGAAAGAATCTTTCTTTTGATCTGTATATAGATGCATCAGTCCCGGAATACGTGATCGGAGATCCTTTACGCATACAGCAGGTTATTGTTAATTTGGTAACGAATGCAATCAAATTTACAGAGGAAGGTTTTATTTATCTGGAGATCACAGCGTCAGAACCAGATAGTATAAAACATGATGTTGAGCTGCAGATCAAAATCACAGATACTGGCATCGGTATGTCAAAAGAAGTCATAGATAAGCTTTTTCAGCCTTTCCAGCAGGCGGATGAGAGCATTAATCGAAAGTACGGCGGCTCCGGCCTTGGGCTTACCATAGTGAAAGAAATAATCCATGCCATGAACGGAAAAATATGGGTCACGAGCGAACCTGGTAAAGGCTCAGAATTTACCGCAACGGCATTTGTAAAGGTCGACAGCGAAAAAGAACTTGAAACAATGCAATGGAAGGAAATGAGGAACCACCTGCTGGACCAGACAATGGTACTTGTTGTGAATTCCAGCCAAAACAGCAGTCAGGTGCTTCGTAACTATCTGGAAGAATTCGGTGCAGTAACGGAATGGATCACAGACGCTAAAACCGCGCTTTTACAGATCATACAGGAGCCGAAATCACTTATTTATGATATGATTTTTATCAGCGATGAAGGAAAAGAGATCGCATATTACGATTTTCTTGCAGTCTGCCGTTCTGTTTCGACAGCCAGTGAAGTACCGATCATATTAATAAAGCATGGAAACAAGCAGTCAGAAGAGCCTCATGCGTATTTTGAATTTTCTGCAAAAATCAATAAGCCAATCAGAAGGCATGAATTATTCCTGACAATTTTAAAGCAGGTCACACAGGATGATTCGCAAAATGAAGGGAAAGAGGAAAGCAGCGCAAAAATTCAAAAAGATAAGGGCAGTTTAACAAAAGAGATGGCTTTCAGACAGAAGCACATGAAGAAAGCAGAAAGACAGCGACTGCTGATTGTTGATGATGCACCGGTGAATAACCGGGTGCTTGTTTCTGCACTTGAACAGGATTATGAGATAGTTGTTGCGACCAATGGATATGAAGCAATCTTTACCGCTGCACAGCTGCCGCATCCTGATCTTATTTTGCTGGACATAATGATGCCTGAGATCAGCGGCTTCGAAGTATTGACCCAGTTACAGGAGAATCCGGAGACAAAAGATATTCCGGTTATCTTTTTAACTGCCATGAATGACAAAGAAACAGAAGAAAAGGCCCTGAAGATGGGAGCGGTCGATTATATAACAAAACCTTTTCATATACAGACAGTAAAAGTTAAAGTGAATAATTTCATGCTGTCGCAAAGCAGAATGAATCATTTTAAGCTTACCAGCACAATTGACAAACTTACTAACATCTCCAATCGCAGGATATTCGAAGAACGGCTGCATACAAACCTGAATCAGGCAAGGATGAATGGATGGAATCTGTCGGTATTAATGATCGATATTGATTTTTTTAAAAAATATAACGATAGCTACGGTCATGTACAAGGGGATGAGTGTCTGAAAAAGGTCGCAGCCGCAATTCAGGCTGCAATGCATCGAAAGGAGGATTTTGCTGCCAGATGGGGAGGAGAGGAGTTTACCTGCCTTTTGCCCAATACCGGTATTGAAGATGCATGCCTCATAGGAGAACGAATCAGAAAAAGCATTATTGATCTGAATATACTGCACGAAGCTTCCTCCATTAATAAGTATCTGACTGTTTCCGTGGGTGTTACCTCCATCAGTTCTTCTGATCGAAAGAGTATTGATGAGATTATTAATCAGGCTGATGTCGCATTATATGAAGCAAAAAATCTTGGAAGAAATCAAGTGATGCCATTCATGGGGGCAGAAGACCTGCATAAATCATAAAAAATAGAAAAAAATAAAAAAAAATTGAAATTGTGGTTGAATTTTGTTCGGATTTTTGGTATCATTTACACAAATTTCGCAATCATGCGGGCGACTAAAAAGGGCTAAAACTTAGATTGTGAATTTTTTATCTTTTTTGTTATCTTATAGTAAAGATGTGTGTAAAATGAAAGAAATCAGTGTGAAAATGACGATTTTCACACGGCAATTTGTGTCTGTGCGTTGCTTAACACAAATGGCTTTACAAAAAAGCATCGCAGAAAAGGAGAAAAGTTATGACAAAAAATCAGAAATTACTCGATTGGGTAAATGAGATGGCTGCTATGTGCCAACCAGATTCGATTTACTGGTGTGACGGTTCAGAAGCAGAGAACGAAGAATTATTACAAATGATGGTTGATTCAGGTGCTGCAATTAAATTAAATCCTGAAAAACGTCCTGGCTGTTATTATTTCACCAGTCATCCTTCCGATGTTGCTCGTGTTGAAGACAGAACTTATATTGCAACCAAAACAAAAGAGGAAGCAGGTCCTACCAATAACTGGATCGATCCTACAGAGTTAAAAGCAACAATGAAAGAATTATATAAAGGATGTATGAAAGGACGTACTATGTATGTCATTCCATTCTCCATGGGACCTATCGGTTCTCCTATCTCCAAAATCGGTATCGAGCTGACTGACAGTGCATACGTTGTAGTAAATATGCGTATCATGACAAGAATGGGACAGGCTGTTCTTGAAGCACTCGGTGATGATGATTTCGTACACTGTTTACATTCTGTTGGTGCTCCTCTTGAAGCTGGTCAGAAAGATGTTGCTTGGCCATGTGCACCTATCGAAAAGAAATATATCAGCCATTTCCCTGATGAGAGACTGATCTGGTCTTATGGTTCAGGTTACGGCGGAAACGCACTTCTTGGTAAAAAATGTTTTGCTCTTCGTATTGCATCTGCAATCGCACGCGATGAAGGATGGCTTGCTGAGCATATGTTAATTCTTCGTCTTACAGATCCAAACGGAAACAAAAAATATGTTACCGGCGCATTCCCAAGTGCATGCGGTAAAACAAATCTTGCGATGTTAGTTCCGACAATTCCTGGCTGGAAAGTTGAAACCATCGGTGATGATATTGCCTGGATGAAATTTGGTAAAGACGGACGTCTTTATGCAATCAATCCGGAAGCAGGCTTCTTTGGTGTTGCTCCTGGCACATCTTATCAGTCTAACCCGAATGCTATGCACAGTATTGAAAAGAACACCATCTTTACAAACGTTGCATTAACAGATGACGGGGATGTATGGTGGGAAGGCATCGGAACAGATGCTCCTGCACACCTGATTGACTGGAAGGGAAATGACTGGACACCAGCTTCTGAAACACCAGCAGCTCATCCGAATGCTCGTTTCACCGCTCCTGCAGAACAGTGCCCTGCAATCGCTCCTGAATGGGAAGACCCGGCTGGTGTTCCGATCTCAGCAATCCTGATCGGTGGACGCCGTCCAAAGACTATTCCGCTTGTACATGAGAGCTTTGACTGGAAGCACGGTGTATTCATGGGTTCCATTATGGGATCTGAGATTACAGCAGCTGCAATCTCCAACAAAATCGGTCAGGTACGCCGCGATCCTTTTGCTATGCTTCCTTTCTTTGGCTACAATGTTTGTGATTATCTGCAGCACTGGCTTGAAGTTGGCGAGAAATCCACTGAAGATAAGCTTCCTAAGATTTTCTATGTTAACTGGTTCAGAAAAGATGAAACAGGCAAATGGCTGTGGCCAGGATTCGGTGATAACAGCCGTGTTCTGAAGTGGATCTTTGAGCGCACATCCGGTGAAGGCAAAGCAGTTAAGACCCCTATCGGATTTATGCCTACAGAAGACGCTATTGATGTTAACGGTCTTGATGTATCTTCAAAAGATATGGAAGAACTGTTAAAAGTTAATAAAGAAGAATGGCTGGCAGAAGTTGCATCCATCAGAGAACATTATGCAAGCTATGGTGCAAAACTTCCTGCTGAAATGTCAGTACAGTTAGAGGCACTTGAAAAGAGATTACAGGCATAACAATAATATGGAATGCAGCCCGTACAGAAATGTGCGGGCTGTTTTGCTGTCTTATTAAAGTATAAAAGTAAACATTGAAAAATAACATTAACGGTGGTAAATTTAATTGTGTACAATAAGTGAAAGATAATAAGAATAAATTGAAAAGAGGAATTCTATGGGCAAATATGATCTGTTAAAGTTAGAGAACCAGTTATGTTTTCCGCTTTATGCATCTGCAAAAGAGATAGTGCGCAAGTATAAACCTTTTTTGGATGACCTGGACCTGACATACACGCAATATATCACCATGATGGTCTTATGGGAAGAAAAAGAGATGAATGTCAAGACGCTTGGAGAGTGGCTGTATCTTGATTCCGGCACACTTACACCAGTATTAAAAAAACTGGAATCCAAAGGTTATATAACAAGAAAGCGGCAGAAGAAGGATGAGAGGAATCTCTGTGTTTCTATAACAGAAAAAGGAGAACAGCTGAAAGAACAAGCCATCGAAGTACCATTAAAGATGGGGGCATGTATCAATCTGAACGCTGAGGAATCAAAAAGCTTATATGAACTTTTATATAAAATGCTGCGTGCACTGTAGAATAATATTGGGAGGTATGCAATGAAAGATGTATTTGTAATCGGAGTTTCCGGTGGATCTGCATCCGGGAAAACAACAGTCGCGAACCGGCTGAAAGAGGAATTTGGAAGCAGCGTGGAGCTGCTGAGTCATGATTTTTATTATTATCCGCATGATGATCTGCCTTTCGAAGCCAGAGTAAAACTTAATTACGATCACCCCAATGCTTTCGATACACAGCGAATGATTACGGATATTAAAAAATTAAAGCTCGGTGAGATGATCGAACGTCCGGTTTATTCCTATAAGGAACATACCAGACTTGCTGAGACAGTACGCGTAAATCCATCCAGTGTAATCATTGTAGAAGGGTTTATGATATTTGAGAATGCCGAGCTGCGGTCTTTGTTGGACATAAAGATTTTTGTAGATACAGATGCAGATGAAAGACTGATCAGAAGAATCATCAGAGATGTTAATGAACGCGGCAGAAGCCTTGATTCTGTTATTGCTCAGTATACCGGGACGGTAAAGCCGATGCATGAGCAGTTTGTGGAACCTTATAAGAAATATGCAGATATCATTATTCCGAGAGGCGGACTTAATGATGTTGCTATTGATTTTCTGTTTCACAGGATAAAAGCAATCATAGATAGTAAAGCACAGGCAGTTGAATAGGAAAAGGAAATAAAAAATGCGTATAGAAACTGCGCAGGAATTGGAGAAAAAATGTTTTGTAAGAATTTCATATTTTCAGATGCATCAGCTTTTTATGGCATCAGGGTTAAGGCAAACGATCTTTACTCTGACGCGAAAGGATATGGGTTTGTTGATTTTCATCATCCCAAAGGTCTGTCGAAAGCAGAAGAGCAGCTGATGTCTGGAAACTGGGGACAAAGAAGCATAGCCATCGACAACTGGAACCAGTCTGCAACAGACACCGCAGATGGAGTTGACAATACTTTTAGCAGGTATCCTTTGATTTTTAAAGCGCAGGTATCTGAGGAAGGTGTTTATAAAATCAATGTCAAAATTTACGGCGGCGAAACAGGTCTTGAACATATGATGATATTCACATCACGCAGAAATCTGATCTGCAGGGAAATATCAGTTGCAGCAGGAGAAATTTATGAAAAGAGCTTCTTTACCTATGTGTGTCCTTATATTCCGGCGATGACCAGTGTGCCATTGAATGAGCTGGCAGTTTATGTGTGTGTTGCCGGTGATTCAGTTCGCATTTCTGAAATTCACATTCAAAAAGATAACGCACCTGTTCTTTTTATTGCCGGTGATTCTACGCTTACTGATCAAGGCGCATTACTTCCGTATTATCCGGGTGACAGCTGCGGTGGATGGGCACAGATGATGCCTTCATTTCTTCATGGGATTGCAGTCTGCAATCAGGCACATTCCGGGCTGACTACAAATTGCTTCAGAGACGATGGCCACTTGGAAATCGTCAAAGATAGAATCAGACCAGGAGATATCTTTTTACTGCAGTTTGGACACAATGATCAGAAACGCCGGAATCTAGCGGCTTTTGGCGGATATCTTCATAATATTCGCTGGTATGTACATCAGATCAGAGAGCTTGGTGCAAGCCCCATACTGGTATCGCCTATCAGCAGAATCCCTTTTATTGAACAGGGAAGGTATCAGTCCATGCTGGAGGATCATGCTGCAGCCTGCCGTCATGCAGCTAGTGAACTGGATGTTCCGCTGATCGATCTTCATCGGTTGACCTTTGAATATCTGTGCGGCTTGAAAGAGGATGCGGCTGACTATTTTTGTAAAGGAGATATAACGCATACGAATGATTTCGGAGCTTACAGATTTGCCGCGATGGTGAATTGTGAGATAAAGAACAACAGAATACAGCCATTATATGAGTATCTGGCTGACAAGGAGAACATTCCGGATATGTGGAAACTAGATCTGCTGCTGGCACCAAAGGAAGAAGAAAGACCAAGAGGTGTGTATAAGATGAAACCTGCTTATCTTGATCTTTCGGGAGAAGAACAGAAAGAAACGATTGCAAAAGCGATGGAAAAAGGTCTCACTGATCCTTGTGTCATGCATCTTCATCCCTTGGATACCATGCCGCGGGGCCAGTTTCTGTTTCTGTTGTTCAAAGCACTCCGAATCAGCGGGAAACGTCCTATTGAAGTTGTTTACTGTGATATTTCCAGATATGAGTGGGATGCTGCATATGTACAGGGAGCACAGGATGCAGGACTTATCGATCAGGAGACCGTTAAGAATCAAAGATTCCGTCCGGATGATCCGTTAACAGCAGGAGAGCTTGCCAGTTTTCTGATTCGCGGGATGAATGAAAAGAATATAAGATCAGGGTTGTCGGTAGATGAGTGCTATAGAACAGCATCGTCAAAAGGTTATGTGAGCACAGCGGATGCAGAAAGTAAAGTCACAAGATTTGAATGTTATTATGCGCTTGTTAAAATGATGGATGCGATGGATATGTCAAAAAAGGAATTACCCAAAGACATTGAAATCCATCCGGTGGGATGAACAGGAGAAAATACATGCTGAGTGATATAACAAAGGATACAGAATCTGCAGTCAGAGAGCTGATCGAGACTGCCAAACTTGGTGAAGGACAGATACTTGTGGTCGGCTGTTCATCCAGTGAAATCGGAGGCCACAGCATCGGTTCCTATGCAAGCCTTGATCTGGCGCAGGCAGTAGTAAACGGAATTTTACCGGTTTTACTTGAAAAAAAGATAGCGCTTGCTGCTCAGTGCTGCGAGCATTTGAACAGAGCGATTATTATTGAAGAAGAAGTGGCAAGATCGAACCATCTGCCTGTTGTTAATGCAGTACCGCAGCCAACAGCCGGCGGTTCCTTTGCCGCATCAGTTTACCAGAGAATGAAGAAACCTGTTGCAGTGGAATCAATTCAGGCAGATGCCGGAATTGATATTGGTGATACATTGATCGGAATGCACTTGAAATCAGTTGCGGTACCTGTCCGTATCAGTATAAAAACTATAGGAAATGCGCATGTGGTTTGTGCCAGGACAAGATGTAAATATATTGGCGGAGAGCGGGCGCAATATGACCCAAGACTTGGATAGATATTCAAAAAGTGAAAATTGCATCGCGATAATTGGTGAATAATACATATTTACTGTGCTTTGCAAATCCTATAAACATGAAATATGAATAATGCCTGATTATATAATAATATATGAAAATTAAATGGTAATAACTATATATTTATGATATAATCTGTGCATATTCTTATTATATGGGAGGTAGGATGGACATGAGAAATCTAAGTTTTAAAACAAAGATGAT
>QKDK01000022.1 GCA_003252135.1 Clostridia bacterium | reverse complement strand
TGTCGCTATATAACATAACATCATAATGATAAGTTTTGGAAGATGCGGCTTATAGTAAGAAAGTGTACGGAAAAATATAGACCTCTTATCCATGCACTTTGGACATATCTTACGATCCTTATCAGGATACATGGTACCGCATTTTGGACAATACTCATCACTTTCTTCAGTCTTTTTATCATCTTCTGTCAATTCACCATTCTCTTTCAGGATGTTGAACAGCTTGACCAGTAAAAGCATATCCCCGATTTTCATGTTGGAAAATGCTGCCAGCTGTATATCGGGAACCAGCTTCTTCTCCGTACTTTTTTCTTTATCTGACAATTCCGTAGAAAATAAAACGCCTCCGCAGACAGTACGAAGAACGTCAAGTTTTTCTATCTCCTCGATAGGTATGAATTTTGCTGCCCACTCCCGCTCTTTCTGTAGAAGAGCTTCATGTATGCTTCCAACACCCTTGAACTGATACACGTCTGAATCATCGGGTGCCGACAATACCAGTATCAGTTTACTCTGTGTCAGCAGTACATAACCGCGGGCCAGTTCGCCTTCCAGTGTCATGTCAGTCTCTGCCGATACAATGACATCCTCTTTGCTTACATGATAACCATCCAGATACTTCATCACTCCTGATGGCAGTTTACCCCTGTTCTCCACTATACTCACCTCTGCAATCGAAATACTTCATGTCTTTGTGCTTGCGCGGTCAAAATATAGAAGTGACCATCGCTTTTATCTATCTGATGATTTTCTCTGCTATAGCCTGCAGCTCAGCTGCATCGACAGGTTTGGTAAAGAACTTCCTGATTCCAAGCTTCATAGCCTGGTCAATCACCACCTGCTGACTTGTTGCAGAGCATATTACAATTTCAATTTCAGGATCAATGCTCTTTAGTTCTCCTATCAGACTGAGATCTTCTCGGTCCGGTAATGTGATATCCAGAACCACCAGTCTTGGTCTTCGTTCCTTTGCAAGCAATAATGCAGTCTTTGCATCCGCAGCTTCGCATATGTTCTCAAATCCCCCGCTTTTTAAAATATTCTTCAACTGAATTCTTGTAAATGATAAATCCTCAACCAGCATGATCAGATCCTTCATATTGTTCCTCCGTTGCATCCACAGCTCCACCCAGCCTTTATGACACCTGTCAATAATAGCATAACCGGGGTTGAACCGCAAGTACATATAGAACAAATATTCGAAATATCAGGATATATTTGTAACTTTAGAGCAGGATCTTTTTTTCTCATTTTCATACGATTCGTAAAAAAACCAGCAAAAAAATCCAGAGCCCAAAAAATCCTGATACAGTTTACGCTTCCTATCAAGCATGAACCATACCAGGATCTAATCCCAAGCTATATTTTGTTTCGGATACTTCATTTGGTGATCTGACTGTCTGCTACCTTATCATAATCAACAAAAACTATTGCGCAATAAAATACATCATTACATAATGGCAGAGACTTCCGCCAAGACAGAAAAGGTGGAAAATATCATGTGATCCGAACTGTTCGTGCCTGCTGTTGAACCACTTGAATTTGAATGCATATATCACTCCGCCCACAGTATAGATCACTCCGCCTGCAAACAGCCAGACCATGGCATTGTGATTCATATCTGACATCAGCTGCGGAAATACAACAGCACAGGCCCATCCCATGGCAATATAAAGTACTGAGCTGATCCATTTTGGTCCATGGCTCCAGAAAGCTGCCTGAAGCATGCCGGCTGCTGCGATGCCCCAGATCACAGCTAACAGCTTGTTGCCAACTGCCGGTGCAAGAACCATTGTGCATATGGGCGTGTAAGTCCCGGCAATCAATACATATATCATCATATGATCGAGCTTCTGTAGAATATGATTGCTCTTCGCCGAAAAATTCATGGAGTGGTATGTACCGCTTGCTCCATAAAGCATGAAAAGTGAAAGCATAAAGACTGACATCGGCCAGAGAATATTACTGCTTCCGTAATGCGTATACATAAGCAGCGGAACTGTTCCGAATATGGCAGCTATCGCACCGGCTATATGTGTGATTGCACTGGCAGGGTCTTTCAGACCTGCTGCTTTTGATTTTGTCTGTGTTCTTCCTGTGTTATTGATCTCCCTCATAATCTCCTCCGTTCATTTGCAATCGTCTTTTTAACTTCATGTTGCGGTTTTGTATTCTTTGTTGATTTCTATGTGTTTTTGTAATGTAGTTATAATAACTACATTACCTCTTTCGTTATACTACCACATTTTATTTTAAAAGACAAGCGGTTCCCGGAAATTTTTCAAAATAAAAAAGACTGCATGAACAGTCTTTAATAACGCTTATGCGTCGTTTCTTATGACGTTATGCCGCCTTTTCCTGCTCTGCTTCCGAAAGGCCCAAAGGTCTCTTTTTCATGTCTGACAGTTCAGAAAATACGATAGAAACAAATACCAGCAGGAATCCAAGGATCAGCTGGGCATTCAGTTTTTCGCCGTAGAACAGAACTGAAAAGAAGACACCGAACACGGACTCTAAGGATAATATAAGCGCCGAAACAGAAGGTGATGTATACTTTTGTCCAAGTGTCTGAAGAAGCATGGATACGACGGTTGCACCAAAGGTCAGATAAAGCATTCCCCACCAGAAACCGCCGGAAAACTCCCAGGTGACCACAGGATGCGCAAGCAGGCTGTGAAGTCCCGCGCATATTGCGCAGAATATGAACTGCAGTATCGTTACAAGAATCACATCTTTATGTTTGCTGTATCTTCCAAGCAGAACGATATGTATGGCGTATAAAAATCCGCAGAGCAGAGAAAATGCATCACCTGCACCGATACTTACCGAGCCCTGCATGGAGATCAAACCAATTCCAGAAACACAAATCAATGATGCCAGCAGGTTATGAACAGCAGGCCGCTGTCTGTCGATCAGCCAGTGGACCAGCGGTACAAAGATACAGTAGGTTGCCGTAAGAAATGCGTTCTTCCCCGGTGTCGTTGTTTTAAGGCCGGCTGTCTGTGCAAGATATCCAAGGTACAGACAGATTCCGATGATGGCGCCCTGCCATACATATTCTTTCGTCAGGTGTTTCCATTTTTTCACAAAAACAAGAGATAAAAATAGCGCCGCAGCTGCAAATCGTAAAGCCAGCAGATACGGCGCCGGAATTTCATCGATTGTGTTCTTCATGATGAAAAAGGAGCTTCCCCAGATAATCGTTGCTAGAAGCAACGCTGGTTTTGCAAATTTATTCATTATTTTATTATCTTTACCTTTCCAATAAGCGGAAGCTCTTTTGCCTTACCATTCAATGCATTGATTACGCCTAAGATCAGACATACAAAACATGCTACACCAAATACAAAGCTGATTAGCCCAACAAGGAATGACAGAATGCCAAAGATAACTGCCAGGAATGTTGATCCAAGATTTGCAAGTATACCAAAAATCAGAGATACGATCCAGATCACTGCAGAACCGGCTGCTTCTGTAATCAAAAGTACTACGCCCTGATTTGCATGGAATTTGGCATATTTGGAATTCGGTGCTGCCAAAAGCGGTATAAGGAATAAAATTCCCAAATAAGAGAATAAAGCAAGAATCTTATTCTGTTCTATATCATTCGGGTCAAACTCTGCAGAAGAATCCTTTGTATTCATTGTCTTTTCAAAGAAATTCGTCTTTGTCTGCTGGCCCTGTCCATTGGTTCCTGTCTGACTCTGATATCCTGGTGCAGGCTGAACCGGTGGAATAGGCTGTACCGGAGGTGCTGTCTGAACTGGTGTCTGTACCGGTGCTTCCTGTACCGGTGCTTCCTGAACAGGTGCCGCCTGAACCGGTGGTACTTCCTGGATAGGTGTTTCTTGTACGGGTGCTGCTGCCGGTGTAATCGATGCACCGCAAGCTGGGCAGAATTTTACGCCATCTTCC
Organism: Clostridia bacterium; assembly: GCA_003252135.1. Taxonomy (GTDB): domain Bacteria; phylum Bacillota; class Clostridia; order Lachnospirales; family Lachnospiraceae; genus SZUA-448. The sequence continues at coordinate 4,549 of QKDK01000022.1, read as the reverse complement.
AATTTATTCCCGCAAGCTCCACAAAACTGCATACTTCCATCCCCCTTATATATGTAATTTTTATATTCACACTACGACCCAATTTTACCGTACTTTACCAAACAAGTCAACAATAAAATCATTGAAGAATCCATCCATTCCATTTGCTCCGCGGAAAGCGACCATCATAAAAATCGTGAAAATGACAGTCAGAGCAATGCATATTAAAGAAAGTATAAAGCATGCTCTCGCATAATTCTTCCTGTTTCTGTTCTTCGTACCGCCGAACGACCATATAATACAAACAATGGGACCTATAAGCGGAATCGCAAACAGAAGTAAGGTCAGTATAAATCCTCCTGTGCTTATAACTGCATATGGACTTCCCTTTGGCGGAGCCTGATCAGTCATTGCCGTATTGTTCTGAGCATTATACTGCTGTCCTGCATTATACTGTTGTCCTGCATTATACTGTTGTCCTGCGTTATACTGTTGTCCTGTGCTGTACTGTTGTCCAGCGTTGTTCTGCAGCGCTGCATTATCTTGTGCTCCCCACAAGTTTCCGGCCGGCGGTACAGGTGCAGCCATCAGAACCGGTGTTACAGGCGGTGCTGCCTGAGCAGACCCTCCGGTAAAGTATTGCGAAGACGGACTGTCTTTTGACTGTTCCGGTATAGTTCCATCTTCAGCAAATTCATCTGCTGTTATAATCTCCGGCTGTGCTTTAGCAAATTCATCATCAGGCACCAGATCTGCTTCTGTCACTTCTACTCCTTCTGCTGATATGACTGGTTCCTGACTCTCAATTATGATCTCTGATTCTTTCAGAATATGAATCTCATCTGCCTGCACCGGAAACGGAGTTACTGATTCTTTCGGCTCTTCCACTGATTCTTTCGGCTCTTCCACTGATTCTTTCGGCTCTTCCATTGTTTCTCCGACAAAAATCGGTTCCGACATCTCTGTTTCCAGAACGACCGGCTCAGGTACCGGTTCCGGTACTGGTGCAGGTACCGGTTCTGGTACTGGTACTGGCTCCGGTGCAGGTATTGGCTCCGGTATCGGTGCAGGTTCTGGTTTTGCTGTACGAATGATCTGGTTGCCACATACACTGCAGAATTTTGCTTCATCATTCAATTTAGATCCGCAACTTGTACAAAATGCCATTTAGCTTCCTCATTTCTGCGCCGCTTCATAAAGCATAAGCTTCTTTATACCAGGCAACGCGAAGGCATAAAGTGCCGTGTGAAGTCTTTCCACACTGCTTGACCCTTATTGCAGCCGCAGGCAGCTGCAAAGCAACAGTAAAACGATCTGATTCATAACTATATTTCTAATGCTCTGCCGGTCAGACTTTTCCGACGCAGGCTGCATAAACAACAAATTCACAATCTTCCTGTGCCAAAGGAGCAGAATCCAGACGCAGCAGCTCGTCTGCCATGACCTGATCATATGCTCCGATTCCGCAGGTTCCGCAGCCGATCGCTTCGCACGCCAGGTACAGGTTCTCACAGATATGTCCGGCATCGATCAGCATGTACTTATGAGCTTTTGTCACATATCTCCATTCGGTACGGTATGGTATAACGCTCCACACAAAGCAGACCGGTGCTTCACCAAAGAAGCTTTGACCGGCATATGCTTTTGTCAGCTGCTGCTTCTGATCTTCGAGTACATAAAGGAACTCAAGCTTATGCTCCAGTGCAAGATAATGATACACGCCCGGCTCCAGTCCCCTGACATCATTTACGAACAGATAGGTTTCATAAGGGTTCCTTGCACCGGCTGAAGGTACTGTACGCATGGTATATTTATTCTTTGGATCGACTCTTCTGACTCCCTGTGTCATAAAAAGCAAAAAGGAAAGCTCCTCCAGCGTTACCGGCTCATCCTTATATTTTCTGTGACTGATCCGGTCTTCCAGAATGGATAAGATATCCCGTTTTTTCAGTATCCCGTCAAATTCTTTTGTAAGTTCGATCTGCAATCCGCCGGCTGCCGGTTTTGCAATCAAAGGTGCCGGTACTTTCATTTGCATATCGCTTTCATAATGTGGTCCCTGAACTATATGTGTCTTCATCATTTCACGATGTGCCCTGATGTCATTTTCTTTTGTATTATCCATCATTTGCTCCTTTAGACAATTCTACCTTGTTTTAGTATGCCACTGCCTCATACTCAATATTATCCATTTTAATCTGATAAATGTCAACCGCTTAGCTCTTTATTCATATCAAACGCATTATTCTTTTCCACTGGATAAAAAGAACAGGGAGCACATGACAGACATTTCAATGTGCTGTCAAAGCTCCCTGTTACTCTGAAGGTTAGGCAATCAGTCCAGATTGAACAGACCTCTTCGAAGCAGTGTTACATTCTTGTAACCGAACTTATATTTCGATGAATCTTTGCCGTAATTAATGACGATCCGGAAGAACATTTCAAACTTGTTCTTAACATCCATGGCCGACAGCGGAATGTCAACATAATAGCTGACACCTGCATATAAACGCTCTCCGGCGGCAAAGTCCACAAGTCCTCCTGTCAGTGTCTGATAAGTGTTCAGTGCACTTGCGTTCTCTGTCAGCAGGGTGCCTGTTTTATAAATATCATCCGTTGCAACAGAAAGATCCTCGCCGTCATCGACTTTGTAGGTATTTCCCGCAGCATCATACTTATAGTATTCCATGCTGATGATCTTATTAACAAGAATACTGCTGTCCTGAATCTGAAAATAGACCCGTTTATAAAGATTCCCATTTTTCGTTATGATATCTTCTCCAATTGCCTTGGTATCATCCATGGAATCAAAATCTATATACAGATAATCAGCGTCATTCACTTCCACTTTATCGCGATTCGTAATTGTTGCTCCCGGTTTCTGCGCTATGGAATTGTAAGAAGCAACCATCGTATTAACGAACAGCTTCTGCTCATAATCCGTCAGCCCGCCGCTGTGTCCAACGCCTGTATAGGTGATATTACCGCGGTTATAAATGTAATAATTATTCCGTACATCATAAGGGGATGCCGTGTACCCATTGGAATGCTGAACATTGCTGACATCTGTATCACCCAGCGTATACCACACAACAATATCTTCTGCTTCCAGATCCAGCTGATAATACTGTTCATGTGTCTGTGCAATATTAAAATTATCCGGAATATAATACGGATATTCGGTTAACTGTCCGCTGTTGGTCTTAGAAACATACGTTGTATAAACTGTTGTAGTATTATTTACCGTCATCTGACGGACAAATGTGTCTGAATATCCTTGTTCCAGATACTTTCCGTTGGAATTTGTTGATGTTGCTTTCAGGATATTGGATACAGTCTGGCTGGCACCTGTTTTATAGAGCGCATCTCTTCCAAGATTCAGTACATTATCGATTGAAAATGCTGAGCTGCTGCCATATGGGTAAAGCAGAGTTATTCCATATCGATCCATACCTACAATATCTCGAAAATACTTGTTGATATAAAAGCCCCATCCGGTTGTATCCTTATTCTGATAGGAAGTCGTATCATGTGTAAAAAGAACCGAGGCTCCTGACCCAATAAAATCTTCTATAGCTTCCTGTGCATCAGCATCCTTGATATCCTGGTAGGTATCATCAAAACCTATGATCAGCATGTTATACTTGTTCTCAGCCAGATACGCAGCCGGATCGGCATTATTCGAAAAATTCGATACCGTAATTCGGGTGATGTTAACCTTAAAATCACTCAGATCCTTCATATACAGCCAGAATTTTGCTGTTACTGTTCGATATGATGACGGAACAGCCGATAAAGCAGTAGTCAGATAGCTGCTGCCTACATTTGCCAGCGTAATGGCAGGTGATACAGTGCTTAGGCTCTGCATCTCTGCAGTTGTCGGCATATAGATCGTTGCTCCGCTGTCCGGAATGATCTGCAGTATTCTAAGTTCTTCCCTCGTATCCGTACTATCAGCCTTAATGGCAGACATTCCTTTTTTCATGTCTCTGACAAGCTGATTACCGACCTGAACAACTTCTAGCTTCCATGGAATAACACCAGCATAATTTGAAACATCACGGCTCACCACATAGATCTGATTGCTCTTTAGCGATGAATCCTGTGATACATATGTCCTGCTCGTTCCGTTCATCGCATAGATCTCAAGATTATCCAGCTGTTCACTTGCCGCATCGAACCGTCCGTCAGCATTTGCATCGATATAAAGATGTATCTGATAGTTTTTATCTGCAGCATCTTCGATCATGAAGGTATAGGTCAGAACTTTATTGCTTACATTTGTTCCGTTAACATAGATATCATCATCTGATAATGATGTGTTCAATGTTAAATCCTGATATGTGACCGGTTCCGATATTATACTCAGATCACATTTTGTCTGAACGAGCGATTGTTTAAATGTATCATGATTCACCTGTGATTCATAGTAGAAGGAGCCATAATACTGACTGCTGCTGTCCGCAGCATTCTTTAAGCTTTCCGCAAGTGTATACATATTCGATGCCGTGTCGATTTCTGCATCATTCGTTGTAAGACTTCCATCTGTTTCAACATTAAATAAAGCTTC
>QKDK01000105.1 GCA_003252135.1 Clostridia bacterium | reverse complement strand
AAGGCTTTTGCACAGCTCTACATCTTCCTTATAGCGATGATAGGAATCACAGGCAAGTATGCCGGTATCTTTGTTTGCAATCTTTCCTGGAATCTTGCAAAAACGATCCCAGATTGATTCTTTTCGTCCGTCTTCTGCTACGGCTCCCTCTATCTGATAAGCAGCAGTGGCTGCTCCAAAGATAAAATCCTTTGGAAATATAGATTCTCCCATACATTACCTCATCAAGCGCTCTGACTAATCCTGTGATTTACAAATCTCCTCGATCCGCTGCAGTTCTCCTTCTGTAAAGGGCCTGCTCTTCATTACAGAACAATTCTCAATGATTTGTTCCGATTTTGATGCTCCGATTATAACACTTACAACTTCCTCGTCCTTAAGAACCCAGGCTAACGCCATCTGTGGCAATGATTCCTGTCTCTCCTGCGCTATCTCGTTCAACTTTTGTGTTTTTGCGACTAATTCAGGGGTTATCTGCGATGCTTTCAAAAATCTTCCGTCCTTTGTTATCCGGCTGTCATTTGGAATGCCGTTTTGGTACTTGGTCGTAAGCATACCCTGCGCCAGCGGGCTAAACGCAATGATTCCGCAGCCCTTTTCTTTTGCATATTCCTTGACACCATCCTCCTCGATCATTCTGTCGTAAAGTGAATATCTTCGCTGATTCAATATGACCGGACATTTTAACTCCTTTAATATGGTCAGTGCCTTTTCCATAGTCGGCTTATCATAGTTCGATATAGCTGCATATAAAGCCTTTCCGCTTTTTACTGCAGTATCCAGTGCAGACATGCTCTCTTCCAGCGGCGTCTCAGGGTCCATGCGATGATGGTAGAATACATCCACATAGTCAAGTTTCAGCCTTTTCAGGCTCTGATCAAGACTTGCGAGCATGTGTTTTCTGCTGCCCCAGTCTCCGTAAGGTCCTTCCCACATGCCATAGCCGGCCTTTGTACTGATCATCATTTCATCTCTGTATGACTGCATTTCCTGAGAAAGAATACGCCCGAAGTTTTCTTCTGCGCTCCCGGGAATGGGGCCGTAATTATTAGCCAGATCAAAATGGGTAATCCCCTGATCAAACGCGGTAAAGCACATGGCTTTCATATTCTCATAACTGTCACTGCTTCCAAAGTTATGCCAGAGCCCTAGTGATAAAGCTGAAAGCATGGCTCCGCTTTTGCCGCTCCTGCGGTATTTCATTTTTTCGTATCTTTTTTCATCTGCTATATAGCTCATAGTTTCTCCTTAGTATACAATGATTCCTTTTTTAGCTATTTCTCGTTTCTCAAGCTTCTCAAATGCTTTTCGATATTCAGTGAATGGAAAATAATCTGAAATATATTCCTTTAATACAATTTTCTTTTCTTTGATCCAGTCAAGAATCTGTTCTGTACATGCTCCCTCTTCGACTTTTGAGGGAAATTGCTGGAATTGAAGCTGCCAGTTGTAAGGTGCTTTTGTCCAGTCGATTTCAGCACTGCTTTTGGCCGCAATTCCATAGCAGCATATCTTTCCGGCATCCTTTATCAGCTCCATGCCCTGATTGATGATATCTTTCATACCAACCGCATCCAGCACAAAATCAACGCCGGAAGGGTATGCTTTTTTTACAATATCCACAACACTCTCTTCCCTGCTGTTTATAATAATATCTGCTCCTTTACTGCGGGCTTCAGTAAGCTTGCTATCCGCGATATCCACTGCAATTACCATCTCTGCATAAAGCAGCTTAAGAAAGCTTATAAAGGTCAGACCCACCGGTCCGCAGCCAAACACCACCACGCTGCAGCCTTTTTTTATTTCAAATCTGTGAATGGAGCTTAACACCTCCCGCAAAGTCACGATCATGCAGGCATCAACAGGATCGATCCACTCCGGCAGTACAGACTGAGCATAAGCGCATTCGGGCGCTGTTCCTTCCGTATAGGCTTCCAGATCATTAACTACAGCATACTCACTATAAGCACCCCAGCCTGAATTTAACCCTTTATATCTGGTTTCATCCTCATCAACAAAGGGCAGAAGGACCTTATCACCCTTTTTCAGCCCCTTTACTTTTTCACCAACCTCTATAACTTCTCCGACTCCTTCATGTCCAAGCATCAGGGGATACTTTTCTTTTGAAAAGCCCTTAAAGCTCCCATGAATCAGCTTGGCATCCGTCCCGTTGCAGATACCGCAGCAGATGGTCTTTACAAGTGCCTGCTTTTCTGTATAAGCCGGCAGCATAATCTCTATCTCTTCTATTTCATAGTTTTCATTGACAATTAGTGATTTCATGATAACCTCCAGCTTTGTCCTCTGGCGCTCTCTTTGCCAGGACATCAATGCATTTTTTTGAAAACAGGTTCTAATTGATAATACGCTTCGTCAAAAATCTCTTTTAGCTCTTTATACTTTTCCAGCTTCGTCTTGTCCGGCAGATGATAGCGATTCATGGATATGAAGCGGCTGGCTGCATCAAAGTCGTTAAAAATACCTGCGCCTACTCCGCCGATGATTGCAGCTCCCATAGAACCTGCTTCTTCCAATATATCAGGTACATTGATCCTAAGCTGGAAAATGTCTGCCAGAATCTGACGCCAGACTTCACCTTTTGCTCCGCCGCCGACCACTGTCATTTCTTCGATATTAACCTTGCTTTTCAGGATATCCAGACAAAGGGCCAGATTCATCGATACCCCCTCCAGAACGCTCCGGAGCAGATCATTTCTGGTATTTTCTGCTTTCAGGCCCAGAAAACAGCCTTTGGCATCCGAATTCCACCTTGGGGCTCTTTCTCCTAGAAGATAGGGCAAAAAAATCACTCCATTTGCTCCGGCCGGACTGTTGCTTATCTCTTCGTTGATATAATCATACGGAGATCTACTGTGAAGTTCTGCTTCATACTGCTCCATTTTACAGATTTGATTTTTTACCCAGCTATAGGAGGCTCCTGCTGCCTGCATCGTTCCGTTCGGAGCATACAGTCCGGGCACGGCATGCGGCCAGTTCACAATCCGCATCTGCTCATCAAACACCGGTTTTTTTGCAGTGGTAGTTACCCAGGCAGAAGTACCAAGACAACAGTAGGATTTTCCTTCTTTTATAGCACCGGCGCCCACATTTGCCGTCACTCCATCTCCTGCACCAAGGATGACTGGCGTGCCCTCCTTAAGTCCTGTGAGTGAAGCGGCTTCCTTTGTTACTGCGCCTCCTGTAAACGTTGAGGGTCTGCAATCAGGCAGTTTATCTTTGTCGATTCCTGCTGCGGCTATGATTTTCTCTGACCAGGACAGCGTGTTTATATCAAAGCACCCGCAGCTGTCTGCATCTGAAAAGTCAGTATAATAATTACCTGTCAGCCTGAACACGATATAATCCTTGGCATTTAACATTTTGAAGGTTTTTTCATATATTTCCGGCTGATTGTCTTTTACCCACATCAGCTTCAAAATACCATAGGAGGGCGTATTCCTGTGCCCGGTTATTCTGTAAAAATCCCACTGACTGATTTTATCTTCCAGATGCTTGCTCTGTTGTTTGGCGCGCTGGTCTGCCCATATGATGGACTTTCTTAAGGGAATTCCCTTCCTGTCAACGCACAGACAGCCCATCATCTGACCGCTGAAGGAAACCACCGCCACATCCTTTGCCTGTATCTTCAGACTGCCAAGCAGGTTGTTTGTTGTATCGCATACAGCTTTCCACCAATCCTGCGCATCCTGTTCTGCCCAGTTTTCATGAAAAAAATCAACGCCGTATTCTTTTGTCTCCATACCAAGCAGTTGCCCATTCTCATTAAAAAGTGTTGCCTTATTCCCTGACGTACCAAGATCATGTGCTATGATATATTTCATAAGTATTCTCTCCCAAAGACCTGCCAGTGTGTCAATGCCGGAAAAGGTGAAATCTCTTCCGCATTTTTCTTCAGGTTCTGCAGGGTGATTTTTTTACCGGTCTTATCACCAAGTTCAAATACCTGGTCTTCTCCAGTTTTTACTGTATGGATATGCATGGATTTTTTGCCGTCTATAACAATATCCATTTCACACCAGTAACTGTCATGCGGAAAATCTGCCCTCAGATTCAAAATGATAGTATGCATGACCACTTTACGGCCAAAATCAATTGTTATGCTTGCATTTTCATCTTCATTATCCCCCCAAGAGGTATAAGGCCAGATACCATGCCCCTTTGTTTCCTTTAGTCCGTCGATGGTGTTCCTTGCAGCAAAGATAGCTTCGTCCCTAGTCTCTACACTCGCAGTGCAATGAGGATATATTGATGTTATATACTTTACATCAAGCGGATTCGTGCTGATATCCCTGATAAGACTATTGCTGATAAAGAGATTGCTTCTGACATCAAGAATATGGTATTCACCTGAAAATGCACCAGCCGGATATGGCATGAGCTCATCGTCAAAAGGTATTCTGTATTCGAAGCTTCCATCCTCAAAATATATGTTTGCCGTATCAATACAGGCTTCGTATTTTACCATCAGGAACTGAGATTCACTGCTGCGAAGGACAATGGTATCTCCCTTCTGGTATTTTCTTTTTAACAAAACATGAACATAAGTCTCACCCTGCTGCATCAGCAGACATCTGTGGTTTCTGTCATAAACTGCTAAATGGATCATTCAGCTCTCCTTTATGTTAAATCAAGCTCTGACATCGTGGCAGGCATTTCGTGAGCTGTATTGACCTTTCCTTCTCCGGTAACAAGATCAAAACAGGAAGCGATCAGCCTTCCCTGCCATATGATAGGTTCTCCCGGCTGATCAAGTCCTCCGTCGAGTCCGTCACAATCCGGACTTTGCGCATATCTTTGAACCTTTCTCTCCGAAGATACCCTAACAATGGCATTGGCACAAAAATCTGCAATATACAGATTGCCTTCCTCATCAAAAATCATACCATCGGTACTCTTAAGCTCATCATAATCCTTTGCATAGCTTTCCTGATACAGCAAATCTCCCTGATCATCCAAAACCAGCCTGATTACTTCACCGTCTCCGAAATTCCCGACATATAGGTTACCGTCTTTCCCCATCGCTATTCCGTCTGCACCATACTGACATTTTGGATTCTCGGTGATTAAGGTAGCAAAGATATTCCCATCCTGCAGCGTATTCGTTATATTCACGCCCTCTTCATCCAGTCTGAAACGATAAACACAGCTCATCAGTTTCCCGGATTCAGTTTTCTGCGGATGCATATAACTTTGCGTTACATACATATAATCACCTTTGATCCGTATTCCGTTCGGGTGCTCCATATGACTGGCAACAACGATGCATTTATTAATGGTGCCATCCTCGTGAAAAGTCAGTTTCAGGATTCTTCCTTTGTATATCAGCTCCTTATCCTCGCTCCATCCCTGATTGTCACACAGATAAACATTGTAATCTTTATCAAAAGCTATCCCCATATTTCTGGCAACACCAGTTTCTTCGTGTACAGGAACATCGAACCATTTCGTTATGTTTTTATCCTTATCAATCTTTATGACACAGCCAGACATGTTTTTATCTGCGTAATTCGGACAGGAAACAATCAGATTGCCCTCCCTGTCGATCTCCATGCCATCCGGGGTGCATACATAATCCGGCAGCGTTACAAACAACCGTGGTTTTTTCATAAATACCGTTCTCCCTTTCTCTTTTTCTACTATGTCCCCTGCTGTTGTTATTTACCATTTCTCTCCATATCGAACTCTTCCAATATCTTCAGACTGCTGCTGGTCCCGATACGCTCAGCACCAGCATCAATCATTGCTTTACAGGTATGCCAGTCCCGAATTCCTCCTGCTGCTTTGACCTTCACCTTATCGCCTGCATGTTCCTTCATGAGCCGTACATCCTCTGCTAGTGCGCTTCCCGTTCCAAACCCTGTACTGGTCTTAATAAAGTCAGGCTCTACTTCCTTTGCGATCTGTGCAACCTTTATTATCTCTTCCTTTGTCAGATAGCAGTTCTCAAAAATGACCTTGGATATAACCTTTGCTTTTCTGCAGACAGCAACGATACGCGTCATCTCGTCCTTGATATAATCGTAGTTTTTATCCTTAAGCTCTCCGATATTAATAACATAATCAATTTCGTCTGCCCCGTCTGTAATCGCTTTTTCTGTCTCGAACACCTTGGTCTCCACAGTGGTCTGCCCAAGGGGAAATGAAATTGCTGCTCCGACGTGCACTTTTGTTCCTTTTAGAAGCTCCTTACAGTATTTGACCGGAGCTGAATTGATGGCTACCATGGCAAACCCATTCTTTTCCGCTTCTTTGCATAAAAGGTCAAAATCAGCATGTGCTGCATAGGCTTTCAGAACTGTATGGTCGAACATACCTGCCAGCTCTTCTTTTGTAATTTTATCACTTTTCATTTGTTCTCCATTTCTGTTTATCTTTACGATATAAGGTTTACATTTCCTGCTGTCACTTAACTCTCTATATAGCTCTGAAAGGGAATATTGATTATTATTTTGGTCCCTTTCTCTATGATGCTTTCAATACGCATATCATACTCTTCTCCAAATATCTGATGTATCCGATTGCGGACATTTTCTATTCCTATCTTTCTCATCCCGTCACTCGTGCCTTGCCCTTCCGTCATCAGTCGCTCTATCACATCCTTAGTCATCCCGACACCATCATCGCATACACTGATTTCCAGAATTTTGTCCTTTTTCTGAACCGAGATTGTAACCAGGCCTTTTTCTTCCTTTGCTGCCAGTCCGTGAAATATTGCATTTTCGACCAGCGGCTGCAGCATGACACCTGGTATGGCACAATGCAGCAATTCCTTTGGTACTATGACTTCCAGATCAAATTTCCCAATATATCTGTATTTTTGCAGCAGTACATAATTCTCCACGTTGATCAGCTCTTCTTCCAGACTTATGAATATCGTATCCCTGATTCTCAATGTACTCTGCAAAAGTGAAATAAACGCGTTGGCAAACTCTGCGATGTCCCTGTTACCGTTCATTCTGGCCATATATACAATGGAATTTAAGGTATTATAGATGAAGTGAGGATTGATTTGAAGCATGAGCTGGTCTATCTGTAATTTTCTGGTCACCTTCTCATGCTCCACGGACTCTTCCATCAGTTTTTTAATATCGATCACCATGGTGTTAAAGGCATTGGCCATGACCTCAAGCTCGTCATTGGTCTGTATATCAATATTCACATCAAAATTTCCGTTTCCGACCTCGACCGCTGCCAGATTCAACTGCTTGATCGGATTAACGACTCTTCTGATAAAGAGTGCAAGCACAAGCCACAATAAAAAGGCGATCAGGGTAAAGATCATGGTCAGAAAAAATCCAATGGTAATCATCTGATGATCCATTTTTTCTCTGTTGATTTCTGTTACAAGTATCCAGCCATCATTCATCTCATCAGAGATTACCAGGATGTTCCCGTTTTCAATGTATTTTGTATCACTATTTTTATCTGCCGACAGTACGGCGTACCCGACGCTGACCTCTCCCTGCTGTAAGATCGGATTACCAAGATCATCATACAGACAATATCCGTTCAACATCGACATATCCAGCTCCAGAATATCCTGCAGCGCCGAATAATCAAGACTGATAATGATATCCCCCATCTTTTCTCTTGTATCTCTTATAGAATAGTAGGTCAAAACATAGCTGATAACATCTTCAACCAGATTGTACTGATTTTGCGTTGACAGATGCACCGCAGTATATCCGCTGTTTATGCTCCTGTCTTTAAAGGCCAGATACCACTCTGATGAGTCCGGGTAAAAATCACCGCGCATTTCAGCACTGGAGAAGGTTCTTTTGTCGTCTGTATAAATCGTGATTTCCTGTATGGAATCCATGATATGTGCATAGGTCAGAAGAGTCTGATGAATATTCCTCTTGGTCAGAGAATATGCTGCCGATATTTCTTCCTGCTCCATAATTCCGACCTGCATGTCTGTATCAGTAGCAATCTGAACCGCTATATTCTCCGCTGTTGTCTGTAAAAATCTGATCTGTTCCACACACTGATCCAGCTGATGCTGCTGGTTTCTGATCTCCTGGCTTTTATAGATCGATGAAAAATAAGTGATAACTCCCACAGTAACAATAAGAAAAGCGGCAAAAACAATGATAAGAACCATAATAGTCAGCTTCGGCTGCAATCTGCCGGTTTTTGATTTACCTTTGCGCTTCATATTTTCACCTGCTTTGCTGTTTCAAGTAATCACTGGGAGTCATTCCTTCATTTTTCTTGAATACATAACTAAAATACTGCCCGGAAGTAAACCCGGTCTTCTGCCAGACCTCATCCATTCGTCTTTCTCCGCTCTTCATCAGGCTTTTTGCCCGGTCAAGCCTGTATTCCAAAAGATAATCGACAATTTTTTTATTGGTTTCCTGTTTAAAGCACTTCCGCAGATGACCTTCAGAGATTTTCACTGCATCAGCGATTTCAGGAACCGATATGTTCCTGTCATAATTTTTTTTCATATATTCTAT
>QKDK01000231.1 GCA_003252135.1 Clostridia bacterium | reverse complement strand
AAAATCAGTATCATGTGCTGAAGTCAGTGATTTACAGCCAGTGACTTACAGTTTCGAAGCCAAGAGCTGTTCCGGTCAGCAAAAGAAAATTCGATAAACAAAATATGATAGAAAAGGATAATTATGTTGATTTGGCGCAGATTAGTGGTATACTATATTTTCGTAAGATAGTATATCATCAGTTCATCAGAACATCACAAATAAAGCATAACAAATACAGCATCACAAAAGGAACCATCATGAATGAACCATCACAAATAGAACCATCATGAATATATCTTACAGTATCAGTTGACCTGACAAGAATTCAGGCAACATTCCAAAACAACGCTTGCAGGAGCAGATAAATGCTTTTGTGAGATGCAGTTACATCAACAAAATGGCAAAAGGCGGGTAGAAAATGAAAAAAGTATTGGTAATTCTGCAGGTTATTTTCTTATGTTTTGTATTTAGTGCATGTGGTTCCGGGCAGACTGAAAGCAATCAGGATCTGAAGCAAAGTGAAAATCAGGCTGGTTATGAAAACAGCAGCAATACTGTAAATAACAGCACATCGGACGGTAATTATCAGGACAGTACAGGAGTAACAGAGGATAATTCACAAAATGAGGCTGCTTATGATGAGGGCAATGGACAATCAGATATGGGTGCATTTACATTTTCTGATGATCTGCTTGGGACCTATGGTTCCAGTTACGATACCTCACAATATATCATTATCGAAAAAGACGGGATTACACTGCATAATGCCGGTGAGGACTTTATGATGAATTCGGGCCTTTTTACTGAAACAAGTGTTGAAAATACATTTACAGGATTCCAGGAAGATACGGGTGTCTATCTGACCCTGACCTTTACGATAAGCGAAGCAGGTACAGGGTACAGTCTGTATGTAGAGTATTCCAACATGGCAACGTATATCAGTTTTCAGGGAGAACTGTTAAGTATTGCAGACGGAATTCCGCTGAGCAGTTATGTAAGCCTTGACACTGCGGGAGAATTTGGTACGATACCTATGGTTGATGCTGTGAAGGATGCCATTGTATCGCAGGCATCAGACGATTACCTGATCGTTTATAATCCTGAATATACAGTAAGTACAGGGGAAAGCCAGTATGTATACTGTGAATGCTATAGTGTGGCTTCCTTTGACGAAACAGGATATCAGAGCTATGCGAAAAGCTTTGATGCCTATGCTTGCAGCTCCGAAGATGATGCTGCAAAGGTGGCTGCTTATTTTGAAGGGTACTGTGTGCGTCAGGGAAATGTAGTCATCCTGACGAACTCGGCAGAAGACCCCCAACATTACTTTGACAGTTCTAAACAGGCGTTTCTGCAGAATTACAGCAATGCCATTGTGTATGGAGAACATTGCTTTGTTTATTCGGATCTGAATGTCATCTGTTATATGTCAAAGCCTTTTTCAATAGAACAGGGAAAAGCATGGCAGGAAGCAACGTTACTGATTGATAAGATGTATTGTAATTACAGCTATACGGAGGATCAGACTGCTTTTATCTGTTTGTCCGGCACCGGACTCTGTCCTTCTGTCACTGTTCATGATGACACCACGAATATGGATGCTTCCTGGACAAATTTTGTTAAGGCATCCGGTGATATGCTGATCGCCTATGGCAATGTTTATGATTACACGGATATAGGGAATTCGACTTATGTTACCGAATTCACAACGGATGGAGTCAATGTGACCGCACATGTTATGAGATTTAGCGGATTAGATGAAGTTACCTATGATAATTATACAGAATACACACCGGATAAAGAAGTTACCGTAACAGTTCCACTATCTCAGATGTAAAGCACAGCCCCTCAGTCAGCGGATTACTGACTGGGGGGTTATGAATTTGCAGACCAGTGCTGCTTATGACTTTATACATGGTACGCTTTGACAAAAACACTGAAGGAATGGTAAAGTATATATAAGGCATGATAATTCAGACCAGAGTAAAGAGAGGTGCGGTTTTGTGAAAAAGCAGGCCATTGCATTACAGAAAATTTTGCTGGTACTTTTGGTATCCTTATGTCTGACAGGCTGTCAGAATACGCAGACTGATCTATTATCTGTTTCAGACAATAATCTGGCTGCAGACAGTATATCTGTTGAAGACAACATTTCTGCTGAGAATAAGGAAGAGCAGACCGCCCAGAATACAGGATCAGCGGACACTTCCTCCTCGAGCCAGGATGAAAGTTCAATAAATTCGGATATGCTGACTCCGGATGATGAATACTTTTCCGGAGTATTCAGCGAAGACGGTACAAAAAGGATCTTTATGGGTATGACCTATGATGTCATAGCGGTGGATGGCGGTGACATATCGGGAGACAGACAACCATGCGTGGCGGTCGATATCGGATTTGGAGACAGAGAATACTGGGCATACACCAATGAATACGGCCAGCTGGTATTTGTGACTGCAAAAGTAGTAACACTGCAGGACCATGACAATGAACCGGTGCTTGAGACGGGACGATACTACGCAGATGAAGCCAAGGTGCCCGGGACAGAAGCTGCCGATCTGGATGAAGGGCATGTCATAGCGGATTCACTTGGCGGGGTATCCAATGCTTATAATATTACACCGCAGGACAGCACCTTGAATCGATATGGCGATCAGGCATATATGGAGGATACCATACGTGAAGCCGGCGGATGCACTGATTTTTTTGCAGTTATTGAATATCCAGATACAGACACGCAGATTCCGGCACTGTATCAATATACCTATGTTATAAACGGTGAGATCATTCAGGATGAATTTGCCAATGTTAATCCGGATGATATCAGTATTGAACAACCATCAGCTTCACCAGAACCGACGATATCACCAGAACCCACGACATCACCGGAACCGACGGCATCACCGGAGCTGTCATCATCACCGGAACCGACAGCAGTGACTCTTTCTGAGCAGGATGCTCTGTCTGATGAGGATGATTTTAACGAAGCAGAAGAACTGCAGCGAATCGATACTAACGGCAATGGAACAGTGACCATAGCTGAAGCTGAAGCGGCAGGATTTAAAATGCCGATCACATCAGATTTCTGGCTATACAAGTATATGACAGACCGTGACCATGACGGAATGGTCGGTGAATAGATCAATTAGAAGCGGGGGGCATATGGACAGGATTCTGGGATATTATCCATTCTTTACAGCAGTATGTGCCATAGCAATTATGATGGTGCTTGTTGTATTTAATATGTATCTTCTGGCCAGACATAAAAAAAGTCTGGCAAGTATTGTAGTTCATATTGTATCCGCGTTTGTGACTGCCGGAGTTATATTTTATATGATAGGAACTGCATTGTTTGTATTACCGGAAGCGGATTCTTATATGCATCTGGCCGGTTTTGCTTTTTTTACATCACTTTTGTGCGGGGTGACCGGTGCTGTGGTTCTTGCGGTCATCGGCAAGAAGCATACCATGCGAAACCTTCCGCAGAATATACCGCAGGCATTTAAGAATATCGAAGCTTTGGTTTTTGTGATTGGGCAGGACGGGATGATCAGTCATATCAACCATGATAAGAAGTACAGAGATTATTTTGGTGATATTGATACGATAGACGGTATGCTTGCCTATTTGAACGAGCATTGTGAAAGCGGGAAAAAGCTGCCCAAAGATCTGGATGCCCTGCAGAATAATACAAGCTGTGAGCTTATCCTTCCAGAAAGCAGCACAAGCGTTCAGATCAGTGTGCAGCCGGTTTATTACAGAGAACATTTTCTTGGATATACAGCTGTAATAGAAGATATAACCTCTGTCAGGCAGACTGAAAAGGATCTTGAGGAGCAGAATGAGATACTTGAGCTTGCGAACAGCAGACTGGCCAGATATATTAAAGACGCAGGAGCTCTGGAGGCAGAAAAAGAGCGCCTGATGATTCTTGATAAGCTGCAGCAGACACTGATTGCTGATATTGAACAATCGCTGCAGCAGATGAGTGATATGAAACAGCATGCATTTGATGATCATACGTATAGATATATGATGAAAGAACTGGCAGCTGATTTACGAAAGATATACGATAAGGTTCGCAGCACGGTTGGACAGATTTCAGGAAAGGACGTAAAGACATGATACGAATCGTACTCGCAGATGATCACCTGCTGTTTCGCTCCATGCTGGAGGAAATGCTGAAAAGGGATGAGGAGATTGATATCGCAGCATCCTGCGCTGATGGCATTGAGGCATTAGAGCAATGCAAAAGAATAAGGCCTGACATTGCGCTTCTGGATATCGGTATGCAGGGAAAAAGCGGAATAGAAGTATTGGAAGAACTAAAAAGATCATGTCCTGACATTAAGGTCGTAATGCTGACGACCTTTGAGGATGATGAGAATATAAAAACTGCTGTCAGACAAGGCGCAGATGGCTATCTGATCAAGGACATGCGTCCGGAGATCCTGCTGATGTCTTTGAAATGTGTCTATCATGATATGATTCTGTTTCATAAAAGTGCATATCACCTGCTGCAGACCGCGGTCAATAGTGCGGAGGATGAGAAGCAGAAAAAAATTCAGCTTGGTTCGATCGTATTTGATGGCACAGATATAAAGATACTGCAGCTGATCGTTCAGGGAAAGACGAATCGTGATATTGGAAGCTCACTGAACTATAGCGAAGGAACAATAAAAAATAAGGTAACGAAGCTTCTTTCGTTGACCGGGCTCTCAGACCGTACGGAGCTTTCAGTATTTGCCATAAGTAATAATCTCATTTAGGAAGGATGGCATGGATGGTAAACCCTTTTTCGCCATCGCTGTTAAAATCAACTTTGCCGGAAAGCATCAGAATTCTTTCTTCAATACCGGACAGACCATAGCTTTTTTTTATCGATGAACAGCCACGGCCATTATCGATAGCGTAGATCTCGAGCTGTTGCTGCTGATACCGAAGAATTGTATAGATGGTTGAAGCTTCTCCATGCTTGATGGCATTGGTCACGGCTTCCTGACAGAGCCTGTAGACTGCTTCCGTCTGCAGGGTGTTCAATTCATAAGGGAGTCCCTGAATTTGAATCTCGATCTGAATTTTGTCGTTTTTTAGAAATTCAAGTGCGTTGATCAGAGAATTTTTTCCCCACTTGATATCATTACCGCGAAGTGCATTTTTAATGTCATTCAGACTGCTGGTCAGGAGTTCTTCTATCTGACCGGCTTTTTCTTTTGCCTGCTCAGGTGTATCCTCTGCTGCAAGTTCAGCAGTCCCGATCACAACCGTCAGACTGTGCCCGAGAATGTCGTGGACATTCTGTGCCATCTGGGACTTTGTGCGCGCTATGGCAAGCTTTCTTGTAGTATCTGCCATTTCATTCAGGCGCAGATTGATGTCTTCCAGTTCTTTATTCATCGAAGAAAGAATTATTTTATTTTTACTGATTTCTGAAACGTCACTGATGCACAGTAGGTATTGCCTGTGCTTACAGCGCTGCTTTGTAATGTGAATCTGACGGCCGTTCTGTAATATCATTTCACAGTCTGTGATTTCATCAGATGCCTGAGTAAGAAATTCATGAAGCTGTTCTTTGTTCTCTGGTGTCATGTTTTTTGAGCTGGTCAGGAGCTGTTTCAGCGTTGACGGCGGCTCATCGAGACTAAGCATGAGCCGTAACGGCTGATTGCTTCCATAGAGACGCAGATCATGATCAATGAAGAGCAGTCCCTGCACTACAAGGTCATAGAGTTTTCCAAGAGTAACTGGTGAAATATCAAAAAAGCGCAGTGTAAGTGTCGGAATGATAAATAATATCAATGATATTGAGGCGGCGATCGGACTGAAATCAAAGACAGGAAAGGGAAAATACCAGGGAAACACATCCATTTTAAATAAAATGTAATAAAGGTTGGCTAATAAAGGGAGCATAACAAAGACGGAAAAAATTCTGCCGAGCGCTTTGTTCTTATGGAATCCTGGCTGCTTTGTATAACCTCTGGATAGCAGGATAACACCAAGCAGCAGATAGGCATACTGAATACTCTGTGACAGATAGAACAACGGGCCAAAGCGATCCTTATAGATAGTGAATACGGAGTAAAATTTCATGTGCAGCGGATTGGTGAGAACAACCAGAAATGCCGCCAAAGGTAAAGCACTGATAGCAAGCATAAACTTTTTTGATGGGAAGCGATTATGTTTATAGACAGATGCAAAAAGCAAAAGACAGACACCAAGACAGTCAATGGCAAAGTATTGCAGAACAATAAAAATCCATCGAAGTTCAATAACAGGGGATACGGTCTTTAAAATCTTTGCTGTAATCCATAAGGCTATAGTGCCTACCAGCAGAAGATAACTGGTAAGAAGAGCAGATTTCTTTGCACGGAAGGTTACATAGGAAGTGAACAGCAGTAAAAGCAGGAGCATGATGAAATGAGATAATAAGATCGTATGAAAATCTAGTGCCAGTTTATCGGAAACCTCCATGGGAACCTCCTGCAGATTTTGTATCAACATGTTACACATTAATGTCTCATAAAATCATATCACACTTTATAGGGCAAGAAAATAAAAGATATGAAATATAATTCATAGTATGGTCACATAAAGTCACAAAAAGATGACTTTTCAGAGTCATAAAAAGATGACTCTGCTTTTTTTTGCGTGACCGTACCAGTGACTTAGGATACTTCCGCTATGACTTACAGGTTACGTATGATAAATATGTAGATGAGAAGGCGGTGATTGCATATGAAGCGAGCGGTTTTTGAGATAAAACAGACTCCAACGGGTAATTATTATTTTATATTCAAAGACCTGGACGGTGAAAAGCAGGTCGTATCATCCAGCTTCCAGAATCGGGCGGAATTGGAAATCTGCCTTTCCAAGGTACGCAGTGCGGCACCGCTCTCAGATATAAGAATTGAGCTGGATGATAAAATACGATATCCCTACTTTCTGATTCAGAAACAGAGAGAAGGATTCATTTTTTCACTGATTGGTTTTGTGGGAGAATATGTATTCAGCAGTGTTGTATACAAGGATGAAACCAGCTGCAGACAAGCTCTTGAGGTCATAAAATCAAATGTTGTACATGCAGCGGTGCTGGACCTGACCACAAACTGATCTGATTAGAAAAGAGAAGGGAGGAAATTATGAACAAGGGTCTGATTTTTATGACCGTATTGCTGACTTTTTTTGTTGGAGGCTGCACATCAGGCAGTCAGGATACGAGCCGCCTAACAGAAAGCAGTAATAATCCGGTAAAGGAAATCTTGTCTGAAACAGAAATGTCAGAAGGTAATATATCAGAAGGTAATATATCAGAAGGAAACATGTCAGGAACAGAAAACTCTGAGGGAGACATGACAAAAGAAAATCCGTCAGAGGATGACGCAAGGGGAGATGAGTCTGCAAGTCTGTCTCTGCCGGATCATGACACAGGAGATCAGGTGACACCATATCAGTTTCTGAACCTGATGGTAGGAAATGCGGATGAGATATCATTTTCTTACAGTCAGACAGTGGATGATACAGATGATGTACTCTATGGGAGCTTTGCTATGGATAAAAAAGCTGCAGCAGAAAGTTTTATGGCCTATGATATGAACGGTAATATTGTAACTGTCAGAGAACTTGAGAAGGAAGGAATGGTACATTATATCATGCAGGACAGTGAAAGGGTCTGCACCTATATTGGACCGTCGGACGATTTTCTCATGTTCCAGATGCTTGAAGCCGCTAAAACATCGCCGGAGCGAGCATTGTGGGATGGTGAGTATATGCTTTATGAGCACCGTCTGTATCTTGAAGAAGATGATGAAATGTTTGACAGCTATCTCTTCTATATGAAAGAAAATACTGTGAAGAAACTAGATGTCGTAAATACAGGAAATTACGTAACACACTATGAGTTCTCTGATTTTACACAGGAGATACAAGACAGAACTGTTTTTGAGATTCCCCAAGGGTATCAGGAAGAAAAGTTTGATTATCAGTATACTTATGATTTCATGCCGCCGTGGTGGGATGTAGGAAATGATACTTAATATGCGCAGAGATCAGCGCAGGAATGGTAAAAAAATGAAAGATATAAGAATATGGATAGATATGGAAGGAACAAACTTTATTGGTAAGGCAGGCGATTGCAAGGTAACTGTATATGTAACCAGAATACTTAGTGGAGGCAATAATGTCTGGGCGCAGAACGTTATTGCACAGGATCAGGAAAGGAGTTTTTCATGCGTTACAGGGTGTGGATGGTGCTGCTGCTCGTGACTGTACTTACAGGCTGCTCAGTAACAGTACCGGAAAGTATTGAAGATAAAATATCACAGACTAAGGATTCTGTGATGGATAAAGTTGAAAGTTCTGTAGACTCCATGATGGAAAAAGCAGAAAGCAGTCTTGATCAGTCAGAAGACAGTCTTGATCAGTCAGAAGACAGTCTGGGTCAGGAAGCAGAAGGCAGCAATGATTTTACAGATGAACTTTCAGACGAAGATATTGAGCTTTCAGACGATATGATAAAAAACAATGAAAATGAGGAAATCATTTGCGATATCAGATTTGAATATCATAATTCCTTCTATGGGTATGATCTGGAGGCTTCCTGGGATGATGCAGCAGTGAAAATGAGCAATACCAATCTGAGTTCAGAAATCAACGGACTGGAATTGCTGATGGATGGGACAACAGAGCTTTTTTCGGAGCTGGATCTTGATGAATCGGGCGACATAAGTCTGGAAGAATGGGGAGAGATCAATGTGGATTTTCCTCTGGCAGATTATGATTCAGATTATGACGGCCTGCTGAATGAAATCGAACTGGCCTGTTTTTCTCAATATATCGGCGGAATTGATGTGTATCCTTCTGGGTATTCCATATCGCAGCCGGAGATGGAAGGATATGTGATTGAGCAGCAGGAGGAACCTGTCAGCATTAAGATCTTACGCGCCAGTACAGCAGGGTATACCGGTCCTTATCAGACATATTTTCCCTTCGGAACTGTATTTATTGAACTGAGCTCTGACTATGAGATCACGATGCCGGAAGCTGAAGGAATGGAAGTGACGATGGCATTTGATTATCCGCTGATGTCCATGTATCTGACGGACGGAAAAGAAGTTATTGACAGCTACAGCCATGGAGCACTCGGTTTTACGTCTATTGTTGATACTGGAGAATTTAATGCAATATTCAGTGGAGATGAATATCAGCTGCAGTATGAAGCATACTATGAAGGTCAGGTTGTAGGCACCTATGAGCTGATAATAACACCAAAGAACTGATATCAACACCAAAGAACTAATATCAACACCAAAGAACTGATTGTTACTTCAAAGAACTGCTGACCAGTAAGGCTGGTCAGCAGAAAGTAAAGACATGTAGAAAAGCTCCGGTTACTGCACATGACCGGGGCCTTTTTTGCCTGCGCATAAGGAAAAATATGTAATCATACAGTCTTGAGCAGAATCACAGGCAGTCACATTGATGAAAACATAAGCAGGGCATTGACAGTTTTTTTTACAAACGTTATGATATTAATTATATTTTTGCATTTCGTCAATGGGAGCGTTAAAATGGCTAGAAAAAGGAAGATCAATCCGGCTGCTCTATATTTTCCGGCACAGATTCAGCAAAAGCTTGCACTGCTGTGTGAGTATCCGATGACAATACTCAGAGCACCTGCAGGGTTCGGCAAGAGTACTGCACTTCATAATTTTTTTGATCGGATGAATGACAGATCGGCGGCTGTGATCTGGCATACATTTGTAAAGGAAACAGAGGGCAGGGGATGGAGAACGATCTGCGAACTGCTTGGCAGGATCGATCAAAAGCTTTTTAGAGAGCTGAATCTTCTTGGCATCCCCAATCAGGACAAAGAAGGTGCAATACTTGAACTTGTTGAGAACCTGGAATGCGAAAGGAATACATTCTTAATTCTGGACAGTTTTGAACAGTCTGGTTTGCAAAATGCTGACTGGATTCTTTCCATGCTGTCGAGACATGGAGGAGATAAGCTGCATATTGTTGTTGTGACGAGGGAGCTTGAAACAAAAGCAGTTTTTCCAAATCACACCTGCTATCTGCTGACAGCAGAAGACTTTACTTTCCAGAATGAAGATATTTTGGGTTATTTTATGACTGCCGGAATAGATATATCAAAGGAACAGATGATACAGATTCAAAAGGAAGCCGGTGGCTGGATCCTTGCCCTGCATATGCAGATGATGGCATATGTAAAAAAAGGCAGATTTTCCAATGCCGGTGTTTTTCAATTAATACAGCAGGTAATATGGGATGAGCTGTCTGAAGAAAAGCAGGATTTTCTGCTTTCTGTATCTATATTTTCAAGGTTTACAATGGCACAGGCACTGCAGCTGTCTTCTTTGCAGGAGACAATGACTGAACAGCTGCTGCATTCTCAGATGGTTTTTATACAATTAGATGAGGATACCAGAAGTTACTTCTTTCATACAGTCTTTGCGGCATTTTTGCAGGACAAATTCGAATTACTGCCAAAGGAGAAGAAACAGCTCCTGTATTGTAAGGGCGGAGATCTTGCGAGCCAGGCAGGGGATCGCCTGAATACACTGAACTTTTATTACCGTGCAGGTGCATGGGACAAGCTTTTTGCACTTCCTCTGACAAGTTATGATATAGCTGATGTGCTTGATTCTGACACAAAACCGATGATCATGGATGTCATGACCAATGCCCCGTATGAACTGAAGGCAGCGCACCCTTCCTCACTTGTTTCGCTTGCCTTTGCTTTATTTTTTATGAATGAGACAAGAACGCTCATGAGCCTGCAGGGTGAAATCGAGACGATAATAACAGAAAGCAATATGCCCATACAGCAGCGAAATGCTCTTCTTGGTGAGATGGAGCTTCTCATGTCTTTTCTGGAATATAACAGAATCACAGATATGAGCAGAAAGCACAAAAAAGCCATGGAACTGCTTGGGGGTCCGGCTTCTTTGATCAGTGTGAAAAGCACATGGACTTTTGGAGCACCTTCTGTTCTTTATCTGTACTGGCGGGAAGCCGGAGAACTATATAATGAGCTGGAACAGATGGATGAGTGTATGCCGATCTATTACAGCCTTTCAAGAGGGCATGGAACCGGCGCCGAGTACATCATGCGTGCTGAGGCAGCATTTTTGCAGGGCGATATGAACAATGCAGAAATTTTATGTCATCGAGCACTGACAGCAGCTGCAGATAAAAACCAGAACAGTATTGTTTTATGCGGCTTATTTTTGCTGGCAAGACTGGCCTTGTTCAGAGGTGATGAAAAAAGCTTAAAACTGCATCTTCATTCTGTTGACGAGCAGGCGAAGCAATCAGCCGAAGATCTGTGCAGGTATACCAAAGACCTGATTTATGATTTTATAAGTATTCTGCAAGGAAAACAGGATGCTATGTCTCCTTGGCTTCTGCAGGGCGATATTACTGAACGCCGCCTTGTCATAATGACGCAGCCTTTTGCCTATATTATTTATGGAAAGTATCTGCTAAGAGAAAAAGAGTATATGAAGCTTCTCGGTGTCTGTCAGCACATGATCGGGATATCTTCCATATTTCCCAATATGCTTGCGCTGCTCTACGCAAGGATATATATGGCGCAGGCGCATAATGCTCTTGGTAACTGGGAACAGGCACAGATAGAAACAAGAGCAGTGATGGAGCTTTCACTTTTAGACAAGATCTATATGCCGATAGCAGAGAATTATGCCGGCATGGAAGGTCTGCTAGCCGGGATTGTGTCGGTTGAGGCAAAGGATGCTTTTGAGAAAATCGATGAGCTCGGCAAGAAGCTGCAGCAGTCCATGGTCAGTCTTTCACTGAACCGTCCGGTGCTGTCAAAAAGCGAGCGGCGGATTTATGAGCTTGTAAAAGATGGACAAGATAATAAAGAGATAGCGAAGAAACTGGGTGTTCAGCTTTCAACGGTCCGTAACCATCTGTCTAAAATATATGAAAAGGCGGGTGTCTCAAATAAAGTTCAGCTGATTCTGCTGGAGCTCTGAGCATTGACAGATTCATAATAAGTATGGATGCGACTGCTTTACTTTTGAATAGTAAGAGCACGGCTGTCATCAATCAACACAGTATGTGTGATATTTGTCTATATACTGTTCACTATAAACAATGTAAAATATTTTCTGGCGTTTTAGACGCTCTATGAGGGAGAAATTCAGGAGGAATCATTATGAAATTCAAGAAAATGGCAATCAGCGTTCTGGTACTGGCATGTATTCTGACAGGCTGTGGAAATCAAGGAAGTAACAGCAATTATAACAGTTATGACAACAGCTACAATAACTCTTCCGATTCATCTGCAAACGATGATTCTTCAGGTGAAACAGGCGAGAGTACGGACGAAACAGTATCTGATGATACAGATATGGACTATGTACCGGTATCAGCGTACGATGGCTGGTGGTATGTAGATGACAGCACATATGAAGGTTCAACATTATTTACGACCCTGATGGTCGATGCAGAAACGCTGGAATGGGTGGCATATGATGCCGGTGGGTTTGATTTTGCCAAAGGTACAGTTGAGGTTACAGTGGGTACTGATAATGCTCTGGTGCTTGATTTTGTCACAAGCGGTACAGTGGAATTACGATTAATCGATGGCAGACTTGTAACGACTGACGGCGTTTATTATGATCAGGAATCTACAACAGTTGATACAGCAGATGATGTCAGTCTGTATGCAGGTACCTGGTATGAACCATCCTACGAAAAATATATTACACTGCAGGAAGACGGAACCTATGCATTTTACACAGCAGGGAACACAGACAGCAGCGGTAATCCTTTACCGGATCAGCAGGGAGCCTTTAACAGTGAGGTATATACATTTACGAATACGGATGGCAGTGATTACAGTCAGAGAGAGATGAATTTTGACTTGGGCGACGGACTGATCAACGGTTTGTCGATGACGCTCATCGATGATGCTGCACTGCTTGATTTCTGGTCTGGTTCTACTTATTACATCAGAGAGGATATGATAGGACAGCCACAGGGAGATCTTGCCTCTATTCACTGTACTTTGATTCTGCATCGCTGGTCCAGCGAGCTGACCGGAACCTGCCTGGTTTTTGAAACATCAGGAAGAGTAGCAATGTCACTGGAAAGTTCTGATGGAACATTGACTGAATTACTGAGCGGAGCGTATACAGTGGATGAAACCGGTATTACTGTTACCTGGAGCGATGGTTCCATAGATTATCTGACACTCACTGAGACAGGTGTTCAGATTCAGTCAACAGAAGAAGTATTTGAAATGAAGTAATATAAGGTTTCGTGTGCATTTTCAGAAACAAAGCAAGGCAGGAAATAGATGCCTGATAGTAAGTGAGATAAAAAGACAGAAGGCAAAGATATGGCAGGAAGGTGGAACAATGGGATTTGCAGGAATTATTATTGGGATCACAGCTATAATTTCAGGTATTATACTGGCAGGCAGATTTAAAAATAAATTGTGGTATATTATGACTGCCGCAGGGGGAATTCTTGTTCTTGCTGGGATTGCTTATGTGCTGCTGACTTTGATTCTGATTAATGGGATCAAGAATCAGCCAGTCATTGATATGTCAATATCTCAGGCACAGGCAGAAGCTGAGCTTACACCTGAATTGGAGGAAAACATAGTGATCGCAGGCGCTGACTGGAGGTCATACGGAGTAACTGGTGGTGTAACACAAGCTGGTGACAGAAAAGCTGACATACTTAAAACAGCCGATTGGGCCGTTGCGGATATGGCAGAAATTTAAGGCTCATTGATATCAGTGTACTCAGGTTTTTTATAAGGAACAGCATATACAGGAAAAGTCATATTGACGAAATTAACTGCATATGATATTCTGACATTGCTGAGAAAAAAATAAATCAGCAGGCATATGGATTCATTATCAGGCTCTGATAATGTGTTCAGAGATGAGGGAAGCCGGTGTGAATCCGGCACAACCGCCATTACCGTATTGCGGTGCTTATGCACTGACTAAGTCGGGCTACTCATCATATGTCGGTTATCAACACTTTTGGGTATGGAAAAGTGCAGCCGTTTTAATGTGAAGAAACAGATGAATTACATGCAGTATTGCATGATATATGACCTGGCTGATGGCTGGGAGATCTGAATTATATTGAAACAGCCAAGCGCTTCCGCTCAACGGAATGCGCTTTTTTTATGCAGGACACCAGTTATGCCAAAGGAAGAACTTATAATAAGGAGGATTTTATAATGAAAAGAACGATGAAATCAATCATTGGTGCTGTATTTGCATTTGGATTGCTGGTATTTGCACCGCAGCTGCATACTTTTGCGGCAGATGGGACTTACGACATTTTGCTGCGTGTAGAAGGTATCAATGAAACATTTTACTATAACACAGTCGAAATAACAGATGCAGATGAACTTACCGCACAGGAACTGCTGTTATATGCAGATGCGCAGGAAGATTCACTTACCATGACAGGTGTAGATACAGCATATATCACTGATGTCAACGGTGATATGGCAGGCACCTTCGGTGGCTGGGACGGATGGCTCTATACCGTAAATGGTGTTGCAGCAGCGACCGGAATTGATGGATGCGTTCTGCAGGATGGAGATTCTGTAGTACTTTATTATGGTGACCCTTATGGTGTAGGTATGCAGTTCCCTGTTGTAGATGCAACAGCATCTGCAGAAGGCATTCTGACCTTTACCAGTGAAGATACAACTTATGATGCAAATTACAATGCTGTTGTTACAGTAAATCCAGTAGCTGGTGCAGATGTCACGCTGAGCGATGGAACAACAAGTCTTGCCTATATAACCGACGAGAATGGACAGATAATGTTCGACCAGAATGCATTTGCAGGCGGAACATATAGTATATCCATATCAAAAACTAGTGAACAGGGCATCCCGCTTGTATTAAGAACAGCAGCCGATGCGACCGTAACGATCGATACTGCAGTCACAGCTGTGACAGAAGAAACATCTCAGACCATTGATGCAGTACCGCAGACGAATGATGAAGTTCCTGGTCTCCTGTATTTTGCAGTTGGTTTATTGATATTTGCTGTTATCGGCATTGCAGCACTGATTGTATACAAAGTAACAAATAAGAAAGATAATGGTAAATAATTTATGAAGTATCGTCTGGCAGTCCTCCTGTTGATCCTTGGAATCATTGGCGGGATGAGAGAAACAGTTGTATATGCGCTGAATAGCACAGACACCATCAATACGCTGGAACAGAGCATTGATGGTGTTCTGAACTGGAAGGCAGAAAGTTACGATGCAGGCTCCTGGCAGGCATTGGAAGAAGACTTTCTGTCTTCTTTAGCTACAACGGGAGGAACAGACTGGTATCTGATCGCAATGGGAAGATATACGTCAGAGCTGACATACAGTAAATATCTGAACGCCCTCGATACAGGGAGAGAACAGGAAACACTGAACGTATCAGACAGGATCAGGATTTCCATGACATATCTTTCACTGATTGGAAGCTGGTGCCTGGATGGTCTGGACGATGAACAGGAAGCAGCGCTCATAACAGAACGGCTCGATTATATAAAAGAGACCAGAGCTGCCTCTGTTACAGAAGAAGGTATAACCAGTCATATTTACGGTCTGCTGCTGAGTACCTGTCTGGATCAGGGAAGTATGAGCGAAGAGACAAAAGCGCTCATATCAGACATTCTGGCAGTACAGCTTACGGACGGAGGATTTGCACTGTATGGCGAAAATGCAGATCCAGATGTAACAGCCATGGTAATACAGGCACTGGCTCCATATCGCAGCGACAGCAGAACCAAAGAAGCGATATCAAGGGCTGTGACATTTCTTTCCGAAAAACAGCTGACTGGCGGAGATTATGCAAGCTGGGGCATGCAGAATATGGAAACAGGTGCACAGGTAATAATTGCGTTATGTTCTTTAGATGAAGATCCGTTGGAAGACGAACGTTTTATCAAAGACGGCAATGACCTGCTGGACGGAATTCTACAGTACAGAGCAGAAGATGGAAGCTTTTCACATACGCTTGATGGTGCGGCGAATAATACGAGCAGTGTCCAGGCTATGCTGGCCTTTATTGCGCTCTGGCGGCAGCAAAAAGGGATGACCTCTCTTTTTGCGTTTGACGAAGCTTTATTGTCTGATATGACAGTGCTTGCCAGGGAATCTGGAGCTGATAATAATGGCGCGGTAACTGCAGAAGATGAACAGAATACAGCTTCAGACAATGCAGCTTCAACCGCGGCAGAACCTACGAAAGCTGCATTTGTTACAGAACCGATTGCTGCAGATTCGGCATCAGTCACAGAAGCAGCAGATGTGCTGCAGACAGAACAGCAGAAAAGTATAACAGGGAGTGATATAAAAAAGATACTATTGGAAATCGTAGCGGCAATCGTTGTAATTTTCATTATTTTCTGGCTGTTCAGGCGGGAAAAGAAAGCTAAGACTGTCTTGATGATATTGCTCGCTGGTTCTATTTTGTCCGGTCTGATCTGGTTCTCAGATATTCAGACAAAGGATGAATATTACCAGAGCGCAGAAGAGATCATTACTGAGGACAGCAAAACAGTGACCATAAGCATCAGTGCAGCAGTACTGCTTGATGATGAGAGCATAGATAAAAACAGTTTATCATTGGAAAGCGACGGATATCTTCTGGAGCCGGTCAAAGTCCTCCTTAATGAGGGTGATTCTGTATATTCCCTTCTGGAAAGAGCAGTCAGGTCAAATCAGCTTACCCTGGAGACTTCAGGTTCGGCATCAAATCCTTTTGATACTATCTATGTTAAAGCGATCAGTTCCATTCGTGAAAAGGAATACGGCGACCTTTCGGGCTGGATGTATAGTGTCAACAAAGAATTTCCGAGTGTATCCTGTACAGAATACTTTCCGGAGGATAATGACACGATCAGCTGGGTATATTCTCTGAATCTTGGAAAGGATGTGAGCGAACCATGAATTTGTTCAAACGACTTCATCCTGTGACTTTGGCAGTGTATTTTATACTTGTAACAGGTCTGACTATGTTCGTCAATCAGCCGGTGCTTCTAATGCTATCCCTCTGCGGTTCTTTTCTTTTTGTACTATTACTGTCTGGGAGAGACTTTTTAGCTTATCTTCCGTATACTTTTCTATTACTTCTCGGAGCAGCGGTCATAAATCCAATGATAAATCATAATGGGACGACGATACTGTTTTTTCTTAACCAAAGGGCAATAACAAAGGAAGCTCTGGTTTACGGATGCTTTATGGCGGTGATGTTAGCCGCTGTCTTATTCTGGTTCCAGAGCCTGTCCCATCTTATGACCAGTGACAAATGGCTGTTCTTATTTGGCACATTAACGCCTCGGCTGGCACTTGTCCTGTCAATGGCGCTGCGCTATATCCCTTTATTCAGACTTCAGTTCCAAAAAATAACGCAGACACAGAAAGCTATGGGAGCAATCAATGAGGACTCCTACCGGTCAAAAGGAGCTGGCAGTCTGAAAGTATTCTCTATCATGGTCACCTGGTCACTGGAGAATGCGATTGATACAGCCGACTCTATGCGTGCAAGAGGATTTATTGACCATCACAGAAAGAATTACCAGCGTTCACGGTTCAATAATTATCGTTTTCGCAAAGTTGATGTTATCATGCTGGGTGTCAGCCTTATCCTAACTGGGATAACGGCAGCGGGAATAATGAGCGGAACAATCGAATTTACTTACTATCCGGTCTGCTCAAAGCTTTTGTTCGACCGGAATACAATGATATCTTATACTGCATTCGGAATACTGGTTCTGTTTCCGGCGGTCATGGAGATAAAGGAGCGTGTACAATGGATATATTACAAGTCAGGGATGTAACTTTTCGTTATCCCACCTGCAGTGAGGCAGTGCTGAACAGTCTGTCGTTCCGGATCACAAAGGGAGAATTCATTGTGCTGTGCGGAGAAACCGGATGCGGAAAAACTACATTGCTCCGTCTTTTAAAAAATGAGCTTGCACCACACGGAGAACGAAAAGGCAGAATCTATTTTGAAGGAAAAGATATAGAAGAGGAAACTGAGGAATTGCCGCTGACACAAAAAATCGGATTTGTTATGCAGCGACCGGAAACCCAGATCGTTACGGATACTGTCTGGCATGAATTAGCTTTCGGACTCGAAAATCTTGGACTGCCAACTTCTCTGATCAGAAGAAGAGTCGGAGAGATGGCTAGTTACTTTGGCATTGGGGAATGGTTTGATAAGAGGACTAGTGAACTGTCGGGCGGACAAAAGCAGCTCCTGAATCTTGCTGCTGTCATGGTCATGCAGCCTGATCTTCTGATACTGGATGAACCGACAGCACAGCTCGATCCGATTGCAGCAGCAGATTTCATAGCAACACTTCAGAAGCTGAATCGTGAATTTGGTTTAACAATACTGCTTTCTGAGCACAGACTGGAGGATGTGTTCCCTGTTGCCGACCGTATTATGGTTATGGGGAAAGGTGAACTTTTATGTTTTGACACACCCGGAAAAGTCGGAAGTTTTATGAATCAGAATGAAAAGCTTCGTTTATCTATGCCATGCGCAATGCGGGTTTTTCATGCATTTTCTTATCCGATGGAGAGTCCTGTCACGGTAAAAGAGGGCAGAAATTTTATTGAAGAATTTTTTGATAATAAAGTCGTCAGCTTACCGGGTCAGCATAAAAAAGCTAAAGTGCGTAATACAGATCATGGTTTACGACAAGAAATTGCAGGTACTATAAGACCGGCACTTGAGCTGCATGAGGTCTGCTTCAGACATCAGCGTGAGGAAGAGGATGTCCTGCATTATACATCCTTTATAGTGCAGGAAAATGAGGTCTACTGCATTCTCGGCGGCAATGCCTCCGGTAAATCAACAACACTGCGCGTTGCGGCAGGTGTCCTTCATCCTTACAGCGGAAGGGTAAGCCTGTTCGGGAGAAAGCTGTCTGCGTATAAAGCCGGTAGTCTGTATAAGAACAATCTGGCCATGCTGCCGCAGGATGTTCAGACAGTATTCCTGAAGAATACTGTCAGGGAAGAGCTTGGTGAAGGTTACGTTCAACCTTATGGCCTGGATTTTGATTTTGCCAGACTTCTTGATAAACATCCATATGATCTGAGCGGCGGAGAACAGCAGTTATGCGCACTTGCTAAAGTATTGCAGCAGAATCCGAGAGTCCTGCTGCTGGATGAGCCGACTAAAGGCATTGACTCCTATTACAAGAGCAGATTGATCGAGATCATCCATCAGCTGAAAGCAGAAGGAATGACAATTCTGATCGTTACACACGACCTGGAGTTTGCAGCCGGCTGCTCGGATCGCTGTGCATTATTCTTTCATGGTGAGATAACATCTGAGGATGCGCCGGGTGATTTTTTTGAGGGTAATAATTTTTATACTACTGCAGCGAACCGCATGACCAGAAATCTGTATGAAAAGATCATTACCGCTGAAGAGGCTATTGAAATCTGCAGACTGAACATAAAATAACATGTAAGGAAGGAGTAAAATTGCAGATTATGCAAGACCTTGCGAAGAATAAAAAATGGATAACATATGGTATATTCTTTATTGTGATACCTGCTGTGACTGCTCTTGGCATATTTGTGTTCAAAGACAGAAAATATGCTTTTATTACGCTTGTCATCACTGTTCTGTCCTGTATTCCTTTGATGATGACCTTTGAAAAAAGAGTAAATAATACTAGAAAACTGATTATCATAGCAGTTATGACTGCTCTTTCAGTAGTGGGCAGATTTCTGTTCGCACTTGTACCGGGCTTCAAACCGGTAACAGCCATAGTTGTTCTGACTGCTGTTTTTTTTGGAGGAGAAGCAGGCTTCCTGACTGGCGCATTGTCTGCTGTGCTTTCCAATTTCATGTTTGGACAGGGACCTTGGACACCTTTTCAGATGCTGGCCTGGGGAATGATCGGTCTGCTGGCAGGACTCTTATCAAAAAGGCTTAGAAAAAGCAGGATATTACTTGCTGTATATGGTATCTTTGCAGGAGTGGCTTTTTCGATGATCATGGATATCTGGACTGTTGTGTGGTATGATAACAGTTTTCAGCCGGCGCTCTATATAGCGGCTCTTATTTCTTCACTGCCCTATACTTTGATGTATGCGGTATCCAATGTGGTATTCCTGCTGGCCATGATTGGTCCTATAGGAAAAAAACTGGAGCGGATCAGAACAAAGTATGGATTGCAATAATTCCTTTTATCTTATGCAAAAGATTGCTCATCTGCGAACAGATTCCAGAAAGTTACAGTAAAAGAAGCTGCGATACAAAAAATGTATCGCAGCTTCTTTTAAAAATTGAGTGTATAGACTAATTGGGTATAGGATGTAAGCAGATTTATTTATTAAAATCCTGATATATATGGATGGTTTCATGAATCGTTTTTTCGTAAGCTTCTTTGCCGTATTTATCAACTTCATTTCGGTTCTTTGTACCATGGGTCAGACAGCCCGGACCGCCGATACAGCCGCCGATACATGCCATGCCCTCAATAAAATTGGCATCCAGAACATTTTTAGAAGCCTTTAGAAGTGCCATGCGGCAAGCTTCAATTCCATCACAGGAAATAGCCTTCAACGTAAATTCCTGGTCAAGTCCCTGTTCCTTCAGCGCTTGAGAAACTGCATCCGCAAGACCGCCGCTCCTTGCAAAGATTCTTCCGTAGTAGGAGGCATTGTTCAGTACATCCTCAGGAAGTGTCTCCAGTGCAATATCTCTGCTGTCGAACATGGCCTGCAGCTCTTCAAAGGTCAGGACATAATCCACATAAGGTGATACTTCTTCCTTCTGAGCTTCTGCTTTTTTAGCGATACATGGTCCGATAAAAACAACCCTGGCACCAGGAGTGGTTTCCTTGATATATTTTGCTATGGTTGCCATAGGCGACAGATTGTGTGAAACATGTTTGGTGAGTGCCGGAAACTGTTTTTCAACATAATCTACAAAAGCTGGGCAGCAGGAGCTTGTCAGGAATCCTTTTTCTGCCAGTTCGGCACTTTCTGCATACGCCACCATGTCAGCACCAAGAGCAGCTTCGACCACATGATAAAAGCCGAGCTCTTTGATTCCACGGATGACCTGTCCAAGCTTAACATCCAAAAACTGTCCGGCTATGGAAGGAGCGACGACTGCGTACAGCTTTCTGTCTGTATCATTGCTAGATTTGATCAGTTCGATAACATCCAGTATATAGGATTTTTCCATAATGGCACCGAAAGGACACTGGTATACACAGGCTCCACAGGAAATACATTTTTCATCGTTGATCTGTGCACAGTTACTTTCTTCATTCATGCTGATGGCGTTCACCTTACAGGCATTTTCACAGGGCCGGTTGTTCAGAGTGATTGCGCTGAACGGACAGACCTGTGCACAAAGTCCGCAGTCTACACATTTGCTTTTATCAATATGTGCTTTCTGCAGGTGGTCAAAAGTGATTGCACCACGCTTGCATACATTTTCACAGCGGTGTGCTATACAGCCGCGGCAGGCTGCTGTAACCTCGTAACCGCCAACAGGACACTCATCACAGGCTATATCAATGACTTCCACGATGTTTGATATGGATCTGTTACCGCCCATGGCTAGTTTGATCCGTTCCTCCAGGATGGCACGTTCCTTATAGATACAGCATCGCATGGTGGCATCTTTTCCGGGTACGATCTCTTTTGGAATATCCATGACGGTCTGCAGGAGTGTATCATCAAAGGCACGGCGTGCTACTTCGCGAAGCACTTTGTATTTAATAAGCTGTACCTTGGTATCAAATCTTTTCATAGTATTCTCCATTCCTGCGCTTTTCATATGCGCATATCAGGTTCGAACAAGCATACAGCACCGATCGAACCTGTCATTGAAAGAATGTTTTCTTTCAAGATATCCTCTTATGTCAATATGGCTGGTATTAAAAATAACTGACTTTTATGCGTTTGCCCATCTGCTTCAGGCACTCTGCAAGTTCGTCCACCAGTCTCATCTTAATGTTAAAGCTGATTGGAAGATCCGGATTCTGATGTGCCGGATTCACTGCCTTTCCGACAAAGAAATTAATGTCGGTAGCTTCCTCGAACAATAATCTGGTGATAATAGAGGCGCCATCATTTTTATAGCCCCAGTGCTGATAGGATTCATTATCCAATAGATAATCCTGTGCATTTTTAAGGACTTTATTGATGGTGATCACCCCTTCTGTAACCAGATCGACCCCTTTCAATTTAGCAGTCGGCGGAATATCGGGGTCAATAAAGGTAAGTTCAGGTATCAGCGGTTCTTTCAGGTAATCCGCAGCAATACTTGAAGTAGTGCCGCCGCAGACAATATGCTTGCCCTCTTTGTTAAAGAAAAGAGCCATCATTTTATTGCAGTCATCACGGTTTGCCGGCGGTCCGATGATAAGATTCATTGCTTCCCGTTTTCTAACCTTTATGGTGCATACTGTGGTATCATCACCCGGTTTGCCGCCATACAGCCGGTTGCATTCGTCAAGAAGTATCGTTGTCAGTGTTTTGGCAGAATACTCCGTATCAAAACAGGCTTCCACGTAATCAATGATTGTATCACGCTGCCAGCCAAGATTCAAGGCCCTGCCGACACCTGCATGAATATTGCCGTCACTGAGAAGATAGAAGATATCACCTTCATATATTGGAAAGCGTGACTGAAAGATCTGCTTGCCGTCAATGGTCAGCATTGTCATCGGATAATCAAAATGTCTGCCGTTACGTAATAGTATGGCATAAGGATTGTCATATTGAATCAGTTCCGCCTCTTCACCATTGACGATCCGCAGGATCGTAAAGGTGGAATAAGCCACCTGACGGACAGAGCAGACGGGTAAGGTAGATGCTATTGTTGATACACATTCTTCAATGCTCATGGACTGAGCCATCATGGTCGAGATGATTTTTGAAGTCAGTGTAGACAGAATATTAGCCTTAACACCGCTGCCTAATCCATCGGCAAGCACTATAACCATGGAGTTGTCGCCCTGTTCGACAATATCAACATGG
Organism: Clostridia bacterium; assembly: GCA_003252135.1. GTDB lineage: Bacteria > Bacillota > Clostridia > Lachnospirales > Lachnospiraceae > SZUA-448. Next base: position 6,787 of record QKDK01000231.1, on the reverse strand, counting down.
TCCCCACAAAGCAGCTCACCAAACTTGGTCAGGCTGCGATAGCCGATGTCTGTACATAGATTATTCATCACGCAAAGAGTCCTTCAGCTTGGTCAATGCGATTTTTGTTTCCGCAGTAGTCTCACCCAGCAGGGAGGCGATTTCCTGAACGACACGCATTTGCTTTTCCACGACCTTGTCAGTAATTTCGATGGTCTGGCGACTCAGCTGTTCCTTGCGGCTTCGCTGTTGTTCTTCTTCTGTCACATCACGGAGAATGCAGATCAGGATGTGATAGTTTCTATCGTAAAGTATGGTTTCTTCCACGTATTTTGAGTATTCAGCCAGATAGATCCGTTTGTCACGAATAAATTTACCTTCGTGCAGGACCTGCAGAAAATCATAAGGGTCCATAATGCGGATGACCTGTTCGCCAAGTACATCGGAGGCATATCGTATGTTTAAGATTCTTAAAGCAGAAGCATTGATCTGCTGTACTTCCAGCTGATCATTCAGAACAAAGATACCGTTTGGCGTATTCTGAATGATCGTATCGGAAAATGATTCCGCACGGTCTTTGAGAAAGGGCAGGCACATTGTCATATCAGCTTTTCCCTGGTAAATGGCAATGGCCTTTTCCCGACAAGTGTTATAACCACAGCTTCCGCAGTTGAGTTCATCTTCGGGGGTTGTCTTTCCCATTTGCTGTAATATATCTGAAATAGCGTCGTGTCCGGGAATTGCTGCACCGGTGCCGATATAGCTATGAGATTGCATGAGTGATTCGTCGATTGTACAGTCACATGGATATTCCTCAGTGCCGGTATATCGAAGGGTTGCAGCATAATCACGGACAGGATTACGGTTGTTTTTTTCCATAATGGGACCACCGATGCAGCTGCCGGAACAAGAAGACATTTCAATAAAACATTTATTCAGTTTTCCATTAATGATATCTTTTATAGCGTTGATACAATTTTCAGTTCCGTCTACATTCATATAGATGTAATCTTTTGAAGGCTTCATGCTTTTGATGATTCCGCCGGGGGTCGGAAAGCTGCCGGTGCTGATCGTCTTCCTGACGGGTCCAAAAGAGTCCTCCTTGGGACGTTCGAAATCAATGCCCTTTGCATTCATCCACTTGGTAAGTTCTTCAAATGTCAGTACACAGTCGGCAGAGCCTTCATGCAGCTCAGCTTCCTCTTTTTTTGAAATGCACGGACCAATAAATACAACTTTTGCATCCTTGTAACGCTTTCTGATGTCAGCGGCATGTGCCTGCATAGGAGTCATAACACGGGCAAGATACGGCAGAGCTGCCGGGAAATGCTTCTGAATCAACATATTGACAGAAGGGCAGCATGAAGAAATAACGACATCCTGTCTTCCTTCATTAAGGATAGCTTCGTACTGGGTCTTAACAAGAGCAGCACCAAGATCAGTTCTTTCTGCTGCTGTGAATCCAAGCTTTTTTAATGCATCTTCCATGATTTCGATGTCAATGCCGTCATAATTGGCAACAAAAGAAGGAGCAACACTGGCTATTACGACAGGGTAGGTACCAAGCAGGTTTTTAGCCGTCTCTATACTGTCAAAAATTTCCTTTGCATTCTGCGGACAGACTACAAAACATTGTCCGCATAGAATGCATTCATCACTGACGATATGCGCCTGATTACCGGAGAAGCGGATAGACTTTACCGGGCAGTGACGGATGCATTTATAACAATTCTTACAATTTGATTTCTTTAATTTTAAAAAATCAGTCATATATCTATGGGACCTGCTTTCTTACGCGGGGAGCGTAAAATCATTTGAAAATGCCGGAGAATGCTGGCAGGAGACATATCAGACAGGGGGCTGCAGATATCTGTAATGCTTTTAGTGCTTACTGTCTGCTGTATGACCGCCTGAATGATTTATTTTATAATGCGGGGAGTATTTCGGTAGCAAAGAAGCTTTCTGTTGTTTCAGGTGTAAGTGAATAGGAAGCCTGATCTACGGTCACACAGACACCATTGGTACAGTTATTCATACAAAAGGTGCCGGAAAGTTCAACTTTGTCTTTAACATCATGATCTGCGATCAGACGCTGCAGTTCCTCAACGATCTGCCTTGAACCCTTTAAATGACAGGAGCTTCCTATACATACAGTTATTTTCATTTTTCATCCCAGACGAAACGAAAGGCTGCTTGCTGCTAACCTTTCGTTTCGTAATCCTTTCTCATTATATTCGTTTGGTGTTATATAATCATATTCTCGTTATCTGGCTGTCGATAAATACCGTTTTACTGGTAATCTACAACGGATACCCAGCTTAGCAGAAGCTCTTTTTCTTCCGTACGGCCCTTTACAGACTGGGAAGCTGCTACAATTGGAATCCATTTTTGAACGTACTGTTTTGCCGTATCACTTAAGAGGCAGAAACGATTCAGATATTTTTCAGCGAGCTCTTTTTTTTCATCCAGGTGGAACAGCAGATATGTTCTTGCTACATCGGCAGATGCATTTCCCTGTGTTACGTGGGACCAGTCAAGGATGTAAGGTACACCTTCTTTGTTGATGATAATGTTAGTCGGATTAAAATCACCATGACAGATCTTGTTGTGCTTTGGCATTCCTTCCAGGGTTGTGTGAAGGTCGTATCTGGTCGTTGCATCAAGTGCTGTTTCTGAAATTTTGCGGCTCATCTTATCCTTCAGCTTATTCAGCATCGGCGATTTCTGCGCGTGTACTTCCATTTGCAGCTTGATGAACAATTCCAGATACTCATCCTCCTTTTCGGGATGTTCTTCCATCAGCTGGGCCAGCGTCTTTCCTTCAATAAATTCAGTCACAATAGCCCATTTGCCGTCGATCATTTTAACTTCGATGATTTTTGGAATGTGCAGAGCAGTATCTTCCACTCTTGCATGATTCAAAGCTTCATTTAAAATATCGGCTTTTGAATACTCCTTATCAAATACTTTAACAGCGTAATCCCCATCACGGTATATAGTTTTTGATGTGCGGACTGCGATCACCTTTTCTAGTTTCATAAAATGCCTCCTTCTTACTGCTTCGGGCAGTAGCTTGATTGTTTATGACAGTTTGATGATTATGCCTTCTGACCGTCCTTGCCATAATAAACATCTAAGTACATCTGTTTCATTTCGCTCATCAGCGGATATCTTGGGTTAGCACCTGTACACTGGTCGTCGAAGGCCTGTTCCACCATGTCATCAAGCCGTGCAAGGAAATCCTTTTCGTCGATGCCATATTCACGGATGGTCTTTTTAATGCCGACTTTTTCTTTCAGTTCGTCGAGAGCAGCAATCAGGTTTTCTAACTTCTCGTTGTCGTTCTTGCCTTTGATTCCAAGATAATCTGCAATCTCAGCGTAGCGAGCCAGGGTGTGAGGGTGATCGTACTGTGAAAATGTACCCATCTTTACAGGTGTTTCAGATGCATTGAAACGCATTACTTCATCGATCATCAATGCATTGGCTACACCGTGCGGCAGATGGTGGAAAGCGCCGAGCTTGTGTGCGAGCGAGTGGCAGATACCAAGGAAAGCATTTGCGAAAGCCATACCTGCCATAGCAGCTGCATTTGCCATCTTCTCACGGGCAACCGGGTCATTCGGGCCGTTGTCATAAGCACGGGGAAGATATTCGAAGATGACCTTCAATGCCTGCAGGGCAAGACCATCTGTCATATCAGTCTGGAGCATTGCTGCATAAGCTTCAAGTGCATGTGTTACAGCATCGATACCGGAAGCAGCGGTAAGACCTTTCGGTGCATTCATCATCATGTCTGCATCGATGATAGCCATATCAGGCATTAATTCATAGTCAGCAAGCGGGTATTTGATACCGGTAGTTTCATCAGTAATAACTGCGAAAGGTGTAACCTCTGATCCGGTTCCTGCGGTCGTCGGTATTGCAATAAAGTAAGCTTTTTCTCCCATTTTAGGAAATGCATAGACACGCTTTCTGATATCGATGAAACGCATTGCCATATCAAGGAAGTCAGCTTCCGGATGTTCATAGAGAACCCACATGATCTTTGCGGCATCCATCGCGGAACCACCGCCGACAGCAATGATACAGTCCGGCCCAAAGGACGTCATGAGCTTTGCACCGATTCTGGCAGAACTTAGTGAAGGATCCGGTTCAACATCGGAGAAGGTCGTGTGCATGATGCCCATCTCGTCCAGCTTATCTGTTACAGTTTTTGTGTAGCCATTCTTAAATAAGAAACTGTCTGTTACAATAAATACTTTTTTCTTGCCAAGAACATTCTTTAACTCATCCAGTGCTACAGGCAGACAGCCCTTCTTCATATATATTTTATCAGGAGTGCGGAACCAAAGCATATTTTCTCTCCTTTCGGCAACGGTTTTAATATTGAGCAGATGCTTTACACCAACGTTTTCTGATACGCTGTTGCCACCCCAGGAACCGCAGCCAAGGGTAAGAGATGGAGCAAGCTTGAAATTATAAAGGTCACCGATACCACCGTGAGAAGAAGGAGTATTTACCAGGATACGGCAGGTCTTCATTCTTGCTGCAAAGGCATCCAGTTTTTCTTTTTCTGCAACATTGACATATACGGAAGAGGTGTGGCCGTAACCGCCGTCAGCGACCAGATGCTCAGCTTTTTCAAGCGCGTCCTCAAAGGATTTTGCTTTATACATGGCAAGGACCGGAGACAGTTTCTCGTGTGCGAATTCTTCGGAAATATCAACGCTTTCCACTTCGCCGATCAGGATCTTTGTGTTTTCAGCTACATCAACACCGGCAAGTTTTGCAATGGTATAAGCTGACTGTCCAACGATCTTTGCATTCAGACCGCCGTTGATGATAATGGTCTTTCTTACCTTTTCTGTCTCTGCTTTATTCAGGAAGTAGCAGCCGCGTTTGCTGAATTCATCTTTTACTGCTTTATATACTTTATCAAGAACTATGACAGACTGCTCAGAAGCACAGATCATACCATTGTCAAAGGTCTTGGAATGAATGATGGAGTTCACGGCCAGCAGGATGTCTGCTGTATCATCAATGATGGCAGGTGTGTTACCTGCGCCGACACCGATGGCAGGTTTTCCTGAAGAGTAAGCAGCTTTCACCATACCGGGACCACCGGTAGCAAGGATGATGTCCGCTTCCTTCATGACCATGTTTGTCATATCAAGAGAAGGAACGTCCACCCAGTCAATAATACCTTCCGGAGCACCGGCAGCAACAGCTGCATCAAGAACTACTTTGGCAGCAGCGATCGTACAGTTCTTTGCTCTCGGGTGGGGGCTGATGACGATGGCATTTCTTGTTTTTAAAGCAAGAAGTGTTTTGAAGATTGCGGTAGATGTCGGGTTCGTGGTCGGAATAACTGCTGCGATAACGCCGATTGGTTCTGCTACCTTTGTAATACCAAATGCTTTGTCTTCTTCAATAACACCACAGGTCTTTGTATCTTTATATGCATTATAGATGTACTCTGATGCATAGTGGTTCTTGATAACTTTATCTTCTACGATTCCCATTCCGGTTTCGGCAACAGCCATTTTGGCAAGCGGGATTCTCTGCTTGTTTGCTGCAGTTGCAGCAGCAAGGAAGATCTTATCTACCTGTTCCTGTGAATAGGTCGCAAATTCTGCCTGAACCTTTCTCAGGTTCGCTATGGCAGCTGCAAGTTTTTCTACATTGTCAATAATTTCACGGTTCTTACTCATACTTTCCTCCATTCTTGCGCTGTATTCTGCGCAGGTGCAGTCTGTGGCGGGGAGCTGCTATCACAAACTTTGTGTTAAAATGTTTGTTTTCCTGTGTTCATCATTGCACTGTTTACAGTGCCTGGTTGATAACATGATGCTTCCTAATCTGTAAATTTATCCATAAGATGTCTTGATAAAACAGCCAGTGACGCAGCCATATTCTCATTCTTAACAAGGATGTGCTCTGGTACATCAAGGTGGGCTGGTGCAAAGTTCCATACGGCAAGGATTCCGCTTGCCACCATTTGGTCACAGATCGACTGGGCGGCAGGAGATGGTACTGTGATAATGCCGATGCGTATTTTCATACGATCGCAGATATCATTCATTTTAGACAAGGACAGGATCGGAACATTTCCTTCTTTCTGTCCCGCAAGTGATTCGTCATTATCAAAAGCGGCTACGATATTCAACCCATATTCCTTAAAACCATCATAAGCAAGAAGCGCTTTTCCAAGTTTACCGGCACCGACCAGAATGGCATCGTTGCTGTCATTGTAACCAAGATAAGTCTCAAGATCACGTATTAATGTGATTTTGGAAAATCCGACCTTAGGCTTACCGCCTGAGCTTACAGAGGCTAGATCTTTTCTGACCTGAATTTCATGTAATCCAAGCGATTCAGCAATTGTCTTTGAAGATACATAGACAGCCTGCTGCATACACTCTGATTTAAGAAGATTCAGATAAACCGGAAGTCTTTGCAAAGTCTGGACAGAAACAGATGTCAGCATGAGTTGAATTCCTTTCGTATGTTTGATAATATTTTAACAATCATTTTATTTTATGGAAGATACAAGAATGGTATATCGATATACAATTATCGATATACCATTATCTATAGCAAGCCGTACATGTTATGTCTGCCAGTCAGTGAATCAATTGTTTTCTCAACTGCATTGATAAATGCAGTATCTTCACTATTATAACGGTATCCGTTACGATAAATCAGAACATCACAGAACTTATTGTCAGGCATATGACAGGGTACCATGGCCAGTCCGTAGCGTTCCAGTGTAATCTGCGGCATCGGAGAAACCAGCATATATGAA
>QKDK01000002.1 GCA_003252135.1 Clostridia bacterium | reverse complement strand
CAGCAGCGCCGGCGATCCCCCGCCGAAATACAGGCTGGTCACATCCTTTCTTTGATTACCTGTACTGCTTCCTACCATATCGATTTCCTTTAATAAAGCTTTGATATAGTCTTTGGCCAGCTCCTGCTCATAGACAACTTTACAATATGGGCAAAATTCACACAATGATCTGCAGAAAGGTATATGTACATATAATCCAAGATTCTCTGTATCTTCATATTGAAGGCTGGTATCATATCTGCCGGAAAATATAAATGGCTGACCGGAACGCGTAAGCCACATCCTGACCATCGGAATCAGTATACTCATGGATCTCTCCTATCGTATGAATTTTAAATAAGTTCTCAGCATATCAAAAATGACCCTGAAATGACACCGGAAAATAAGCGCATACTCTGCGGCAAAAAAATAGCCGCAGCGTTCACAAAGTCCTTGTACTTCTATACAACGCCCACAGCAAAATATCTTCCCCTTTTCCACGACCACGCACTGCTCACAAGGCGTTGGGAAGCTGTTATGAATCAGATATGGAAATGCACTTCTCAAATTGAATACAGGAACTTTTTGCTTCATCAGCTCCTTTATATCCTCACAGCACTTCTCTTTCTCATCAACTGATAAAGAAAGTCCTTCTGTACCAGGATATGGTGTATGAAAATTGAAAGAAACCGCTCTGACATTTTTTGTGTTCACAGTTATCTCTCCGACTTTTCCGATCATATTCTTATTCAGCTGATTGACTGCCATATAAAAGATGATGTTATCCTTTGTAGCATGTTCCGCATTCTCAATGATCACATCAAACACATCGCCGCGAATCTCATTATGATGTTCTCTGTCGCCATCGAGGCTCAGCAGGATCAGGTCTGCTTCCGGTACATCAATCGGAAATGTTCCGTTTGTTACGATATTTATGATCAGAAAACCAATCTGCCTGGCTTCTTTCACCAGATCCCGTACTTTTTTCCCTTTGTCCTCCCATAAAAATGTTTCACCGCCGCAAAAGAACAGAATGCGCACCCCGCGCTCATACAGCTGTTTCATCTCTTTCTGAAGCTGTTCATAAGGATAAAGTTCACCTGTAATATTGTTTACCGCACAATGCTTACAGTGCAGATTGCACTTGTCTGTCAGAATGACTGTGCCAAGGATCGGCTTATGTTTTTTAAATAAAATTTCCTTTATACCATAGAAAGATAATGTTATGAACGATGAAAGCTTCATGCTCCCTCTTTTCTGCGCAATTATCTGTGCACTTCCAGGTTTCAATTGTAATCAGAACAAATATTTTCCATATGTTCTAAGAGCATCCAGCCAGATATTTAATTTCCCGCGAAACATCATGGCTATCTCTGCCGTTTCAAAGTACCCGCACTGATCACATAAGCCCTCTTCCCTGCTGCATCGGTTGCAGAGAATCACTTCTCCTGCATCCATAACAACAAGCTGTCTGCATGGCTTTTTAAAATCACTGCTGACCAGATATCGCAGGCAGGATTTCATATTCGCAACCGGATACCCCTGATTGCTGCGCTTTATGATTTCTCTGCAGCATTGCACTTTTTCTTTTTTTGACAATGCCAGTGCCCTGGTTCCATGAAACGGTGTGTGAAAATTAAAAGAAACTGCTTTTATGTTTGGTTCTTCTTTTGCAAGCCTGCAGACAGAATGTATTTCCTTTTTATTCAGCTGGTTGATCTCCATGAATATTACAATGTTGGGAGCAGGCACCTTCTTTCTTGTTCCGGTATTTTTTATGTTGAGTCTGTTACCTTTTTGCAGATTTACGTTTCTGATATTGCTCAGGATTTTATTGTAGCTTTCACCCCGTATTGCATCATGTGTCTTTTTAGTCCCGTCAATACTGATCAAAATAAAGTCAGCATCTCCATAATCAAAAGCAATCGTACCATTTGTTGCAAGCGCTACATAGACAAAGCCTGTCTTTCTGGCTGCTTCAATCAGCTCTTTTATCGTGTGGCCGTTACCGTTCCACAGACCGATCTCACCTCCGGAAAAGCAAAGAATTCTGACACCCATTTTATATAGCTTCTTCATATCCTCACAGATCTGCTCAAATGTGTATTTGCTTTTTTCATGATAATTGTGCAGGGTGCAGTGACGGCAGGACAGGTTACAGCGATCAGTTACAATCAGTGTTGCAAATAATGGTGTATCCTTTTTGAATAAAAGAATTGAAAAGCTTTGGAATATCAACCGAAAAAGCTCAGTTTTTTTCATAGCAGCCATCCTTTCTGGCACAACCATTTTAACTTTAATCTTTCTTGATTCCTGCTTCTATTATACTCTCTTCATGATTGACTGACAATCATAATCAGGAACACAAAATCATTGAAAAGAAAAAATCACCGTACAAAACTGCCTGCACAGTGACTTATTATCTGGTCTGACAGATATCATTTTTCAGCTGATAAAATCTCCATATGTCATGACCGGGAGCACATTGATAACAACCTCTTCATATGGGTGTGTCTTTCTTATTGTCTTAAGAGCTTCTTTGATCACTTCGTTTTTACATGTAAATTCTATCTTGATTTCATCTGCTCTGCACACACTGCCGATACTTCCAAGATATGGATCAGCGCCTTCCAGCGGTCTCCATGAACCGGTTCCCTGTGTTCTGAACACACAATAATCATAGTTCCCGCCAATGGTAAGCTCACCTGCTTCATTTAACGCATCGATTACTTTATCAACATGTGATGCGGGTATAAAGGTTTCTACCTTATAATATTTTTCATTCATTTCTTTTCCTCATTTCTTTACCTCATTTCTTTTCCTCATTTCCAGATTTGATTTTTCCTGCTTCAAAATATGATGCCGCTTTTTGACATCACAAGTAATCGTATCTGACCAGGTTCTCGATCTGCTGTTCAAGCTCCCTTCTTCTGGAATCGCATGTTTCTTTAACACTGTCCAGTCTGCGCAGAGCTGCAGTTACCTGATTCTTAACATTTGATACACTATTCTGACTGTCATGGATCTTCGAAAGAACACTCCAGTCTGCTATCAGCCCATCGAAAAAGAAATCTGCGAACCGTAAAAATCCATCAATGTTTACCTGTCCCATCTGTTCACTGATCTTTACATCTGCCAGTTCTGTTCTGAAGCGGCTAAGACTCGTCTGCAGACGGTTCGCTTCTTCCTGTGCTTCATCAAGATGTGAATGTTTTGCCATATCTGAAATCAATCCGCCGCCCAGTATATCAAAGGTTCCCCATCCTTCTGCACTACTTAAGCTCTTTTCAATATTACCGATCATCTGCAGGCACGCTTTCCCTGCAGATTCTGCTTCTGCAATTTCCTTAGCCTGATTCCTGAGTTCACTTAGCTTTTTTTCAGCCTCACATAGCTTATCTGCATAAACAGGGTCATGGCGCAGATCTTCCTGAATTGCTTCATAAACTTCCTTGTATCTTCTGTCTATACCAGCTAGTGACGACTTTTCACGAACAAGTGCTTCTATTCTGCTCAGACAGTCATTTAACTGATTCACTGCGGCATCAGCCTTTAATCGCGCTGCGTATGCCTCCTTCTGCTCTTTATCAAGCTTTTCTTCTTTTTTCCCAAGAATATCATAGAAAATTGATAGCAATGTAGTTTTTTCCAGCTTTTCCACGTCCATATTTTCTTTTTCAAGAAGCTGATTTATCTCTTCCTGTTTTTCCCTGCATACCTTTTCTTCTTCACGAAGACTTCCAATCATACTGTCTATGCTCTGCCTGCGATTAATCTTTTCCGCAAGCTCACCAAGCTCTTTCCTTAAATCATCTGTCATTGCATCCCCCGTTCTTATGCAGTCCGCTGTGCATGTTTATATGGATTGTTTTTTTTGAACAATCTGATTCTACATTGTTTTGCTTCATTCCTGCAACACAAATCAGATAATTTTTACTGAATCCTAAAAAACCAGTACTAAATTGCATAGTACCAGGTATATGCAAAGCTCTGCTCATTAAGACTCATCAAGACTATTCGACCCCACATCAATACTTAATCATTAATTTTTCTTCTTTTTTTACAATTTTTGTGATATAATATTTTTAAAATGTGTTCGTTCTACACTTATTATCCGATATACATAATGAATTTGGGGTAAAGACAATGTACCCATGAAATCTAAACTACCTGGAGGAATTATCATTGAACAGCATAGAAACACCAGAAAAAATACAACCTTTTGAAGATAAGCTGAGTCTTGCCCTTTGCAAAATGACAGGTGCAGCCGTAACACACCTGACATACCAGACAAGTCAGCTTCAAGGAGGAACACTTGGTGATGTCAATCTTGTATCCGGTATGGCAAAAAATGCCGAAGGTGAGAAATTCACTTACCGGCTTGTATATAAAACACAGAAAAAATGGGAGCGCTATGGCGACCCCGGATCATGGACGCGAGAGTATGATCTGTATCATGCTAATCTCGATGCTTTATTTACCGATACCTTTCACAGGCCGGTCTGTTATCACTCAGAAATCTCAGACAATGAGATACAGCTGTGGATGGAATATGTAGAGGGAGTATCCGGTCTTGCCATGACCAGTGAAATGTATAAGCTCGCAGCAAAAGAAATCGGCAGGTTTCAGGGACGTTTGTATGCCGCAGGATGTAATCGTGATATGGATATTAAAAATTTAAGTCCAACCTCATATATGAAGAATTTCTATCTGCATTACCGGTCCTGGAACGAGGTCTATGACTTTATCCGTTCTGCCGACTGCACGATTCCAAGACATCTGTGTAAAATGCTCATCAGTTTTGATGAACAGGCGGATGAGATCTTTGCGCAGATCGAGCAGCTTCCGGTTGTATTCTGCCATCGTGATTTCTGGGTCGCCAATATATTCTGCAATAAAGATAAAATCTCTCTGATTGACTGGGATACCTGCGGATGGGGATATCTGGGGGAAGATATCGCAAGCCTGATTGCTGACGAAACAGATGCGGAGAACATGGTCGAATACTTTCATAAATGCATTCCCGCTTACTACGAAGGTTATTCTGAATACACCGACGCGCCTCCTATTACAAAGCACTTGGTCCGTGAAATGATCATTGCATTATTTGGATACCGTCTGGTGGAGAGCTATAAATTTTCAAATGATCAGCATGCAAAAATAGAGCAGCTTGTAGCACTTCAAAAAATATACGAAATGGGAGAACCTGCGGTCGCAGAGTTTCAATAGTCGCTGTTCTCTTTTTGAGCTTTAAGAGACTTCTCAAATATCTCCACTATTTTTCCATTAATTATTTCAGCCTTTTCATGATTCAGGGCATGTCCGGCAGCTTCATAAAAAGTCACCTGCATATGGTGCTCCTGCAGTGCAGCGGCACCTCCCAGCTTTGCAAAAGGGTCTTCCAGCCCGGTCAGATACTCGACCTTGCCCCGGATAAGATCAATCTGCTGATCCGTAAAGCTTTGAATCCTGTGTCTACCCATAGCCATATTATTGAAACCCTTCAAGAGAAACTTATAATGCTGCATGATAAGAGGATTTTCTGTCATTGCAGCATAATTTTTTCCGCACAGCTTCCTGACCAGCTTCATTATGTTCTTGTCTGAAGGGAATAATGCTTCCGGCAGGAATACCTTCATCATGATCTTCATTGGATTGCCTGTTGCTTTTGCAGGTACAGCTCCTGATATGCTGATCGCCCGAATGACTTTTTCCATTCTGTTCAAAGTATAAAGCTGCACCAGATATCCGCCGTTCGACACACCTGCAAAAAAAGCTTCTTTTATTCCGAGATGCTCCAGTACCTGATCGATCCAGTCAGTATCATCAAAATCAGAGTCATATACTTTGTTAGGAACACTTTTTCCGGGTCCGCCCAAAGTGTCAATTGCATACAGATGAAAGTGTCTGCTCAATTCACTGGCATTATATATCCACATGAGTGCCGAATCATCTCCCACCCCATGAAACAATACCAGCGGCGGCGCATCAGATATTCCGCATTCGATCACATGGGTCGTTCCGTACGATGTTGGAATATCAAGCTCCAGAAAGTGTGTCCCCCACTGAAGAAGAAGCTCGTCATATGTCTTTTTGATCTGCTGCTCTGCCTTTTTATTCTTGTATACTTTTGTTCTCATCTCATTCTCCTTTTGGCTACCTGCATCATGTTCTATCCTATATATCTTTTGTAAAATCTTTGCAGCTGGTATCTCAGCTGCACTTCATTCTTCCCAAAGTAAGCAAAAAGTACTGCTGCCTGATACTCTGATGCCAGTGCAGCAACATCAGAATCCCTTACCATTCCTCTTTCATACATCTTACTAAAAACAGCTGTCTCATGTTCTATCGGTGCCAGGAACATCAGCTCCTGCCAGGCTCTGTCAGCTTCTGTGTTGTGAAAGCGTTCTGTTTCCAGGACCTGCAGCAGGGGAGCAACATAGTCATTCTGTAAAAACCCGGTCAGAAAATATAAGCCTGCGTTAATAAAGGCTTCTTCTTCAATTTCTGTGATCTTTTCAAAAGCATTCAGAAAACTTACCCGCATCTGATCCTTCAATACATTGGCTTGTTCTACCAGTTCATTGAACAATTCCTGCTTCCCTTTGAAATGATGGTAGATCGAACTAGCCCGAATACCAGCTGCTTCTGCAATATTCCGCATGGAGACTGCTGCAAAACCATGTTCTGAAAATTGTATCAGTGCTGCGTGCAGAATCACTTCATGTGTTTTTTTCTCTTCCATAATACTCCTTTACATACTGTACTTTATTGTTTTACTGAATACTTTTGAAATACCATTCTACCGAACGTTCGTTAGTCTCATACTATAATAAAATTCCCATCATGTCAACGTTTGATGGGAATTTTACCTTTATCTTTTTTAATATACCGCGCAGTTACTATGCGCAACGAACAATAAGTATCGATGTTATTCCACCATCGACTGAACCTTTTTTAACTCGGTTGCTTCTGTGGTTATTTTTTTCACCACTACTTTTAATTTTTCAACAATTTCTGCATTTTTCTCACTTCCGTCTGATGTTTCTGCGGCATGTGCTGTTACCTCTTCGGTTACAGCAGAAATTGTCTGTATGCTCTCAATGATCTCCTTATTTGCAGTTTTCAGCCGCTCCGTTACCATTTGCAGATCTCTTGCATTGACACTTATATCAGAAGACCTTTGTGTAATCAGTTCAAAATGTTTCGCTGTTTCGTTTGTCGCACTATGCTGCTTATTATTGTTTTCGACAAGGGTTTCAACAGCATCCTCCATCTTACCGATATCCTCTGTCAGCCCCGTGATCATCTCGGAAATGTTACTGACTGCACTCTGCGTTTGTCCGGACAGATTAGATATCTCTTTTGCCACTACAGAAAAACCTCTTCCTGCTTCACCGGCCCTTGCAGCCTCAATACTTGCGTTGAGTGCTAACAGGCTTGTCTGGGATGCGACCTTGCGGATAATATCAAGGATCGTGTTCATATCTCTTGCCTGATCGGAAAGCTCCTGCATTTTCTTAACAACTTCCAGTTCTGCTGTTTTTGAAGTATTCACTTCATCGATCATCGTCCTGACGTTCGTGTTTCCGGCAGCTATTGCCTGTTCTGTATATTTAACATTATCAAAGATTGCAGTGCTTGCACCGATTACCTTCTGAATCTGTTCATGGATCTCTTCTGTTTTAGTCAGCTGTATCTGAATCGATCTTGCCGTATCTCCTGTCCCATTGGATACCTCTTGCATGGAACACTTTGTACTTTCAACAGATTTATTCAGCTCTGTGATACAGTCTGACACATTACCGATTCCATCAGTCACATTGTTTGAGGCTTTTACAATACGTTCCAGCAAAATTGTCAGCTGTTCTTTTTCTTTATTGATCAGCAACAGCTTGTTACTTGTCAGCTTTGTATTTGTCTTTGTTATTACAACGACAAATATTGCCATTAAAATCGTGACTGCGAGCTGTATTTCCAGCTCCACGATCTGCAAAGCTGTAACTTCACGGGTCATATAGAACTGTATGATTCTGCCTATATTGATCAGTACGATTGCAGCGCTGGTGCGAAACGCAAATTTATAGTCGTTGTATCCGGCAAGGACAAGCATCATGGGCATCACATATACAAAGGTAAGAATATGCTCCGAGGTAAATAAAAAGAAAATATAAGCCGCTCCGTATGTGTAGCCCATTACCCTCATAATAGCTGTATGATCATTCTTTCTGCGGTACAGATAGATCTCGACTGCCACTGGCACCCACATAAAAGCACAGCATATAGCAAAGTATGCTATTGTTCTGGCTCCTTTCATCACTTCAGCAAAATACGCCATAGTCAGAACAAACAGAATTATGCTCTGACATAAAATACTGATTTTGTTCACCTGCTGCCGGTCATTAAGTTTTTTTAGTTCCATTTACCTGTTTCCTCCCAATCTTCACTAAACTTTTCTGCAATACCCATCTTATGACCTTACCCATAAGCATCTTCCAAAAGCTTTTCAAAACTACGCAGAAGCCATGGAAAATGTTATCTTCATAATACCTTTCTATTATAATCTTTGTATTTACAAATATCT
>QKDK01000044.1 GCA_003252135.1 Clostridia bacterium | reverse complement strand
GATGATTATCTGATTGCCCATAAAGGCTGCAGCCCTTTCTGTTCTGAGTATAATTCCATGCGATGGATCTGATATGCAAAACGGTCATAATGAAAACCATGAAAAGCGCAAAAGCTTTCTATAATGGATTCCGGTTTAATATTGGTTTCACTTCCGGCTGTAAGCTGAAGGAAGATGCGTCTGTCATTATCATAGCTGTCAGCAAAAATTGTACCATCCTTTATATATTCAGGGCTGATTTTGCCTGACTCATAAAAATCAAACAGATCAAAGGAATAATTCAGAATAAATGGTTTACAGTCAATTTCTTTTTCACTTTTTTTAGTCTTTTTCTGTATCTTTATCTCTTCCTGACAGATATACTCCCTGAAACAGCATTCCCACTCACATTGTGAAAAAGGGAATTCATATCCGTCTTTGACTGATACCATATAATCAGCTGCATTTACAAGCGCCATGGAAGTAATTCTCTTTGTGTTTGACGGTATTTCATCAAGCAGAGTTATCTCATTCACCCAGATACCGTCAGTCATAACTTCATTAATGCTGCTTTTTAACTGTTCAAGGCTATTAAAAGAATGTAATTCAATCTCCATGTATTCAGAAGAACTGGTCACACCAACAGATAATGGCTGGGCAAATGACATGATCTGATGAGGATGGAAGCCCTGTGAATATACAACATCCCAGCCGGCACGAAGAACTGCTTTTTGAAAATAACGCATAACATCAAGATGTCCGATGAATTTCAATACACCGAATTTAGCAAATTTAACTCGAAAAATCATAAAATTCCTCATTTCTAAAAATGGCACATATATTTTCTATTCTTTTAATGATGAAGAAATACATACACCGCATTGATATGATGCAGCGCCGCAACCGGAACAAGAGATATAGCAGTTCGGTGTTGTCTGTTCGTCCTGCGCTTTCAGATATTCTTTATATAGAAATTTTTTAGTAACGCCGATATCAATAAAGTCCCAGGGAAATAATTCATCCGCAGAACGTTCTCTGAAAATATAAAAACCAGGATCAAGATTATGTTCCAGCATGGCATCAGTCCAGCGCTGATATACAAAATATTCTGACCAGGCTTCAAAAATACTGCCGGCTTTATATACAGAAAGGATAACTGCACTTAATCTTCTGTCTCCTCTTGCAAGGATTCCTTCGATTATTGTTGTTTCTGGGTCGTGCCAGTTATATCGTATGCTTTTTGCATTTAACTGTTCTTTAATTTTTCCATGAAGATATTTTTGTTTACCAAGAAATTCTTCCGGTGTACTCATCCGTGACCATTGAAACGGAGTAAACGGTTTTGGTACAAAAAATGAGGTACTGGTAGTAATGGCCACTTTACCGTTTCTTTGATCCTTTGGAATCTCATAATATCTTCTTGCAATCTGATCAGATAACATAGCAATTCCTTCAATATCATCCTGCGTTTCGGTCGGAAGTCCCATCATAAAGTAAAGCTTGACCTTATTCCAGCCGCAGGAAAATGCCGATGCTGCACCATCAAGAATGATTTCTTCTGTAAGGCCTTTGTTAATAACATTCCTAAGCCGCTGCGTTCCTGCTTCCGGAGCAAAGGTCAGGCTGCTTTTTCTGATGTCTTGTACCTTGCTCATGACATCAAGTGCAAAAGCATCTATACGCAGGGAAGGAAGCGATATATTGACCCCTTTATCCCTGAATTCATCAATCAGATAATAGACCAGCTCATGAAGGCAGGAATAATCGCTTGAACTTAATGAACTTAAGGAAATCTCATCATACCCGGTTGATTCAAGCATATCTTTGGCAAGCTCTTTCAAATAGGAAACATCACGTTCGCGGATCGGACGATATATCATGCCGGCCTGACAAAAACGACAGCCTCTTGTACAGCCGCGCTGAATCTCAAGCACGACTCTGTCCTGAATTGCCTGGGTATACGGTACCAGCGGCTTTCTCGGATATGGAGAATGGCTGATATCTGCTTCCACTTGTTTTTTGATTCTGACAGGCGCGTGTTGGTTATTTGGCTTCTGTGACAGCAAAGTGCCATCGTTATCATAGGCTACATCATAAAAAGAAGGAACATAGATTCCTTCGATCTGTGCCGCCATTTCTAAAAACTCGTAACGTGTCAGCTTATTTCTTTTGTACTGTATGTAAGCATCCAGAAGCTGATCATAGACGGTTTCTCCTTCACCGATATAAAACATGTCAAAAAAGTCAGCGACAGGTTCAGGATTATATGTACAGGGGCCACCGCCAATTACGATAGGATCCTGTATTGTCCTTTCAGCAGATAAAAGAGGAATGCCTGACAGATCAAGGATCTGAAGTATATTCGTATAACACATTTCATACTGCAGTGTAATGCCCAGAAAATCAAAATTTTTAACAGGGTCTTGTGATTCAAGCGCAAATAAAGGAATCTTTTTTTCACGCATGATCTTATCAAGATCGGGCCAGGGAGAATATACACGTTCACAGTAAGTATCTGTCCTTTTATTGAACATATCATAGAGTATCTGTATTCCAAGGTGCGACATGCCGACCTCATATACATCAGGAAAACACATACAGAATCGTATATCAATCTGTGACAGATCTTTTTTCACCATATTGACTTCGTTACCGATATATCTTGCAGGTTTTTCTATAGTAAGCAGTATTTCATCTGATAATGCTAATTGTTTCATGAATTTTCCTTTCGGTTCTCATTTCTTACTTTTTGTCAGTATTAATAAAGGCACGAGCATAACCCCGGCAAACAAAAGACATTTACCGACGGCAGCGGCTTTTGATGAGCAGTGGCCTTTTTTGTTACTGTTTTCCTTTTTCTGTATGCTGTCAGGTACTGACTTAGTCTTATGAAGGATATCTTTTTTTCTTTGTTCAGCCTGTTGTTTCTGCTTCGTAAACTGTCTGTAACTGTCTGAATCTGTATGTTGATTTTTTTCGGCTTTTATGGAAGATTGTTTAGTGTCAGTAGGAATTATATGATATGGAACATTGACCTGAACACCAGTTGTTCTTACGGCCGAATTAGGCTTTGATTCCTTGTCTTCATTCTCAAAAGCAGGTATTCTCTTTTCTTTCTCAATAATAATATCTTCCTGTATAATAACATCTTCTATTTCAATATCCTCATGAACTGTAATATCTTCCTGAACTATAATATCCTCATGAACTGTAATATCTTCCTGTATAACAGCATCTTCATCTGACTGCATCTGGGTGTCTGATGGCAGTTCGTCTGCAGAGTTCGCCTGTATCAATCGTTCATAGCAGCCAAGAATCTGTTCTTTATAGGGAAGCATAGCTATATACAGACTTCTGTAATCTTTACTTCTTGGCAGCTTATATAATAAGAAATCATCAATTGACTTTTTTGTTTTTTCACTTTTCTCCAGGGGGATGAACGCTTTGAACAGATCAAAGTTCAATTCCGTTCCTTCCTTTGTCTTTGTCAGGAACCAGGCATCAAACCCAAGTTCGATCAATAGTTTTGTCAGATAAAACTGGCTGTCTATCTTTCCATCAGTCGTTAATGAAAGAATAACTGAATCATATACAAAATATTTTGCTGTACTATAGATATAGGATATGGATTCATGATCCGGGGCTATACCGAAGGTATCCATGAACTCCTTTTTGATAATATCTATACAGTGCTCGCTATTAGAACGCAGATAGCTTGTATGAAGGATACGGTAATACTCTTCGTAGAACTGATCCTTGCTGACATTTCCTGAATTTCTCCTGCAAAATTCTCTCCCTGATATTGTACTTGGGTACCCCATAAACTACCCCCTTCTGCTATGGTTAAGATAACCTAATCTTTATTATAGTGAATTTCATGGTAAAAGTAAATCCCAAACTAAAGCACTTATGGCTTCTTTTTTGGTTTCCAAAGTCAGGGAAAGTTATGTTTTTTCTTGAATTACCATGCTCTTTCAGATATAATAATAGGAAAATGAATTGATGGAGGAATAGGTTATGGCTAAGAACGTTTATGACGTTCTCTTGGAGCGTGGTTTTATAGAACAGACAACGCATGAGACAGAAATACGTGAATTACTTGAAAAGGAGAAGGTCACATTTTATATTGGCTTTGATGCAACAGCAGACAGTCTGACAGCAGGGCATTTTCTTACTGTTATGGCTATGATGCACATGCAGCAGGCTGGTCATAAACCTATTGCACTTTTAGGCGGAGGGACCACAATGATTGGTGATCCGACCGGTAAATCTGATATGCGTACCATTATGACAAAAGAAACCATTCAGTACAACGCAGACTGTTTTTATAAACAACTATCGAAATTTATTAACTTTGATAATGACAATGCAATTATAGCGAATAATGCAGACTGGCTGCTCGATCTGAATTATGTTGATTTCCTGCGGGAAATTGGCATCCATTTTTCTGTAAATAAAATGATCACAGCAGAATGCTATAAACAACGTATGGAAAGAGGTCTTACGTTCTTTGAATTTAATTACATGCTGATGCAGTCATATGATTTCTGGAAGCTTTATAAGTTATATGGCTGTCAGATGCAGCTTGGCGGAAACGATCAGTGGTCAAACATTCTGGGCGGCGTTGAACTGATCAGAAAAAAAGAACAGGCACCGGCTTTTGGTCTGACCTTTAAACTCCTTACAACAAGTGAAGGAATTAAAATGGGAAAATCCATGAAAGGCGCTGTATGGCTTGATCCAAATAAAACCTCTCCCTATGAATTCTACCAGTACTGGAGGAACATTGAAGATGTTAAAGTCGAGGAATGCCTTGGCCTGCTGACCTTCCTGCCGATGGAGGAAGTAAAAAGACTTGGAGCCTTACAGGATTCAGATATTAATTATGCTAAAGATGTACTTGCATTTGAGATTACAAAGATCGTTCATGGCGAGGAGGAAGCTTTGAAGGCACAAACAGCATCAAAAGCTTTATTTGGCGGCGGTGCTGCACTTGAGAACATACCAACAACGACCTATACAAAAGAACAATTCGCAGAAGGTATAGATCTGATCACTATGATGGTAGATTCAAAGCTTGTGGCTACACGTTCAGATGGCAGAAGAAACATTGAACAGGGAGGAGTTACAGTTAACGACATAAAAGTTACAGATTTTGCAAAGAAATTCACTGAAGCGGATTTTGATGATGAAGGAAAGCTGCTTGTAAAAAAAGGGAAAAAACAATACCATATGTTCAAAGTAGAAAACTAATCAAAGGAGTTATCTTATGCCGTGGTGTCCGAAATGTAAAAGCGAATATCGTGAGGGAGTAACTTATTGTGAGGATTGTAAGGTTGATCTTGTAGAAAGCCTTTCTGGTGAGCAGGAACTTGTAGACCTTGCCCTGCTTGAAAAAAAGGCAGTTGCCGAGAAATTCAAGAATTACCTTCAATATTCCAATATTATATCAGAGATTGTGTATTCAGAGGAAAACGCTGCGTATATAGTGCGCGTCAGTGAAAAGGATGCTAAGAAAGCAAAAAAGCATTATATGGCATTTACAACGGTTGAATCTGAACAGTCTGTTGATGACAGCAAGGAAGAAAGCATTGAGAATAGCAACATGAATGATGCTATGGAGGAGTCCGATCCGCTGGACTGGGTAAGATCAGAAGAAACATCAGATGATTCTTACGATGGAGAGTCAAAAGTAAATGAATACAAAGAGACTGATGAAACAAATGATGATAAAGAAGATTCGTTCTCTTCTGTTACCGATGATGAAGTCCTGTATCCTGAAGCTACCACGTATATTAAAAAAGCAGATCAGACAAAAGAACTGAAGATCACTGCTGCTACCTTCTTTATATTTGGTTTTCTCGGAATTGCATATCTGATCCTGAATATCATTGGAATCATATCCTTAACAGCAGGAATTATTCCGTATATTGTTATGGGACTAGTATTTACCGGTTTCATCATTGTTGGTATAAATTCTCTTTTACGATCGAAAAAAACCGCAGAAGAAGCGGTTTTAGAAGAAGAAACTACAAATTTGCTATTGGAATGGCTAAACAATAATATGAATCTGGAAACACTGAATACCATTAAAGAAGATTATATTAAGTCCTCAAAAGAAAAAAATATTTCAGATGAAATCATCTATTTAAAACAGGTATATGCGATAAAAAAGAAAATCACGCAGGATTTAGGTGAAATGGATGATTCGTATCTTGAAACAATCATAGAGGAATTCTATAACGATCACTTTGCAGATCAGTCACAGGATGATATTGAGGAATAAAATAGCATATGAAAAGCGTATGATCATTACTCTGTAATAGTGTAAAATCATACGCTTTTTTTATATATCAAGTTCCAGCTGCAGTTCTTCCTCTACTTCTAATTTGAAGTCCTCAAGTTTTTCTGGTTTTACGATTGGGAGTTCATCAAGGGATTTGATTCCAAAGTTTCGAAGGAACTCTTCTGTTGTCCCAAATAAAATGGGACGTCCAGGAGCATCAAGTCTTCCAAGTTCAGTAATCAGATTATATTCCACAAGCTTATTCACTGCATGATCGCACTGCACTCCGCGAATTGCTTCAATGGCGATTCGTGTGATTGGCTGCTTATATGCAATGATGGAAAGTGTCTCTAACAGTACATCTGTCAGCACATGTTTTTTGGGAACATGCGTTATCTTAATGATTGATTCGTACATGGTAGCTTTGGTGCACATCTGGAAGGAATTGTCAAGTTCAATGATCTGTATTCCTCTGTTCTCTGCCTGGTACTGATCCATCATGCTGCGAATGATCCTCCTTACCGTGTCCTCGTCATGCCCTGCAGCTGCGGCGAGCCGTTCAAGTTCAACCGCTTCTCCCATGGTAAAAAGAATTGCTTCAATGACCGCTTCCAGATTCTCAATATTTTCAATTGGACTTATAAATTCATTGTTCATTTCGTTTTCCATAAAATAACTCCTTTTTGTTTTATCAATATTATTCAATGGAAAACTGTTCCACCGGAATGATATCTTCTGCAAGATAATCAATGATAATATCATCAAAAAGATCATCCTGCTGTATCAGGATACGTCCCATCTTTATCAACTCTAAAATACCAAGGAAGGTTACAATGACTTCCATTTTATCACATTGCGCTTCGAGCAGCTTTCGAAAACTGAATTTTCTGTATTGTATACCATAGTTCTGTATATCCATGATCTTCTGAGAAAGATTGATGTCTTCTCTTTCTATTCTGCCAAATTTACTTCTGATCGGGTCAATCTTATCGACCTGTTTTTTAATTACTGATTCGAATATAACATGAAGTTTCTGTAACGTAAGATCATTCAGAAGCTCTTTCATATCGACTGGTTCCCTGTACTGAGAAATCTCATCAGGAATCGTACTTTCCTTAAACATTAATTTGGCTGCTCCAAATTGTTTATCCTTGAGCTCACAGGATATATATTTGAACATTTTATATTCAAGAAGTCTTTCCACAAGTTCCTGCCTTGGATCTACTGCTTCTTCTGAGTCTTCCTTCGGGTCTGCAGGAAGAAGCATTTTAGACTTGATCTTTAATAATGTAGCTGCCATAACAAGAAAGTCACTCATAATATCAAGATCTTTTTCTTTCAGGTCGTGAATATACTCCATATACTGCTCGGTTATCAAAACAATCGGTATATCGTATATGTTAATTTTATTTTTTTCAATCAGATGCAGCAACAGGTCCAAAGGTCCCTCAAAGCTTTCAAGCTTATATTGAATCGGCATCAGAGCTCTCCTTATCTTTTGTAAAGTGCAGAATGTTGATTTCAGGTCGGTTAAATAATCTGAAGTGAATGGTATGCGTACCAAGACCTTTTGAAACAATCATAGTTGATGTATCTCTTTTATATAGTCCGGATGTATAATCTGGCAGAAGCCGGTATTTTGGGGAGATCAGCCCACCAAGTATCGGCAGCCGGACAATTCCGCCATGATAATGACCAGACAATATAAGATCTGCTTTCCATTCGGTATATGCAAAAAAAGGTTCCGGATTGTGTGCCATAAGAATGTGAAAGGCAGAAGATTTAACCTCACCGATGTATTGCGCTATTTTTTCTGCTGTCAACATAACAGGATGCCGTTGAAAATATTCTTCTTCCAGTGTCAGACCGGATATGAAACATTGATCAGATGATTTAGCTGGGACACATTCAGATGAAACATATTCAGATGAAACATATTCGGATGAAACATATTCGGAAGTATTATCATCGGCTGAAACAGGAGCTTTTTTATTATAGAGCATTGTATGATTATCAAGATATATAACACCTGAATCTCTTATAGCAGAAACAAAGGATTCATATTCCTTAGAATAACGAACCGCAGAAGTCGATTCATGGTTTCCTAAGGAGTATACTACTGTGCTGAAACTACTTAATGTAACCAAGAGTTTTTTTGCTGACTCTAATGTCCCTATACGGTTCTTTGTTACAAAATCACCGGCAATCAGAATGATATCAGGTCGCAGATCCCTGGTTTTTTTTATGAGCCGATGGTTATCTCTTCCAAATTTATACCCGTGCAGATCTGATAAGAATAAAACTCTTTTTGACTCAAGAAATGCAGATACCTTA
>QKDK01000275.1 GCA_003252135.1 Clostridia bacterium | reverse complement strand
GATCGCTTTATGAAATATATATTGTTATAGAAAGAGTAAGTACCACCCATAAGAAAGGATCATATATTATGAAAATATCAACCGTTAAAGGAACTTTTGACTGGCTTCCAAATGAAGCAAAATTACGCGATTACCTGCAGAATTCTATTCTGAAGACTTATCAGTCTTATGGCTTTTCGCGAATTATGACACCAATTCTTGAGGACGCCGAGAACCTTGATAAAAGTGAAGGCGGTGAGAACCTGAATCTCATCTTTCGTATCTTAAAGCGCGGAGAGAAGCTGACAAGTGCTCTGGAAGCAAAACAGTTCGATGACCTGTCTGACATTGGTCTGCGGTATGATCTGACACTGCCTCTGACCAGATACTATGCGAACAACCATGCAAATCTGGTTCTTCCGTTGAAATGCATCCAGATCGACAAGGTGTACCGTGCCGAACGCCCGCAGAAAGGCCGTTTACGTGAATTTGTACAATGTGATATTGATATTCTTGGTTCTTCCTCTCCTTTGTCCGAGGTGGAACTGATCAATACTACGACAATTGCACTTCTAAATCTTGGAATGTCCGATTTCAAGGTAAAGATCAATGACCGTGGTCTTTTACGCAATCTTTTGACTTCCATGGGCTTTCTGGAAGATCAGATCGACAGCGTATGTATTACTTTTGACAAGCTGGATAAAATCGGCGCAGAAGGCGTGAAGGCCGAACTTACAGAAAAAGAGTTCGATGCACAGGCTATAGAAAACCTTGCTGCACTATTAAAGGAAGCTCCTATTTCACTGGAAAGAATCAGAACTATCTGTGACAGCGAAATCGTTGACCGTGTGACCTCCATTATTGCCATGGCCAGAGAACTTTCGAACGGTCGCTATGAAGTGGAATATGATATGTCACTGGTTCGTGGTCAGGGTTACTATACAGGCACTGTCTTTGAAATCGAGAGCAATAAATTCAAGGGTGCCATTGCAGGTGGCGGCAGATATGACAACATGATCGGCAAGTTCTTGAATGAGTCACTTCCGGCTGTCGGTTTTTCCATTGGCTTTGAACGCATTTTTGGTATTTTGAAGGATACCGGATTTAAAATTCCGGACGAAAAGAAACATATTGCTCTGTTCTACACAGAGGATAATTTTATGAGTGCCATAAAAACTGCTGATTCATATCGGGATGAGTATGATGTAACGCTTTATGAACGCCCGAAAAAACTTGGTAAGTTTCTAGATAAACTGCAGGAAGCCGGTCTTGACGGTTTTATAACGGAAGGTGATGAAAACGGTCTGAAATTCTTTTAGGGAGTGTGACGCCATGTATCATTTTATAGTAAATCCTCATTCACAAACTGGAAAGGGCAAAAAGATCTGGGAAACACTGCAGGAGGAAATCGAACGCAGAAAAGTACAATATACAGTTCATTACACCAAACATGCCGGTCATGCCACAGAGCTTTCGAGAGAAATTGCAAAGACATGCCAGGGTGTGAAGACGATCATCATTGTCGGCGGAGACGGCACAGCAAATGAAGTGATCAATGGCATCGATGATTTTTCGGATATAATCTTTGGCTATATACCGACCGGTTCCAGCAATGACCTCGCAAGAGGTCTGAATCTGAAACTAAAACCGATGGAGGCACTAGATCATGTGCTGTCACCAAAACGGATTAAATATGTGGATTATGGCAGCGTTACCTATAAGGACGGTACCTTCAGAAAGCACTTTTTTGTCAGTTCCGGCATAGGATATGATGCCGATATCTGTTATGATGCTCTGACATCCCCTATAAAACTTTTTCTGAACAGATTTCACCTTGGCAAGTTCACCTATATTGCAATCGCTGTAAAGCAGATCCTGAGCAATCGTCCGTTCCAGACTACTGCAATCTTTGACGGTATGCAGAAGCGCACCATCGAGAATACAGTATTTATTGCCAGCATGAATCACAGATATGAAGGCGGCGGACTGCCGATGGCGCCAAATGCCGATTTCACCGACGGAGAATTGAATGTCTGCATCGTTAATAACTTTCCTAAATACAAGATCTTTCTTCTGATGCCGACCATATTTTTTGGAAAGCACATACTGTTCAAGGGTGTTGAGCTGGTAAAGTGCAGATCCATCGAGCTGATTACTGACCGCCCTGTCACTATCCATGCAGACGGTGAATACGGCGGAACAAAGGAGCACATCACGGTGACCTGTCATCAGAGAAAATTAAGATTTCTTCTATAATCTAATCATTCCAGAATTCTTTCAGCTTTTGCTCCATCAGCGGAAGCTGAACTGTTTCAAAGGGGAACCATTCTCTTGGAAAAAGTTCCTGATACTGCCGGTTCAGGAATCTCTCGTCGAGCAGCAGGATAGCACCTTTATCCTCTATGGTTCGTATCACACGGCCGGCTGACTGCAGCACTTTGTTCATCCCTACATAAAGGTAGGCATATTCAAAACCGCTCTGGCTTCTCTCATCATAAAACCCGCGGAAGAGCTCTCTTTCATTACACACCATGGGCAGGCCGGTTCCGACGATGACAGCGCCGATGAGCCTGTCATTTTTCAGATCGATCCCTTCACTGAATATTCCGCCCATTACACAAAAACCGATACGAGTCGCTTTTGTCTCTTCTGCAAAATCAGTCAGAAACCGCTCTTTTTCTTCCTCTGTCATGGAACTAGTCTGCAGAACGAGTCCTGGAAGCCGTTCTCCTGCGAGCTCTGCCACACTTTGCAGCATGGCATAGGAAGGAAAGAATACAAAGTAATTTCCCACTTTAGCTGCAGTAAAACATTCTATGTACTGTACGATCCGCTCATACTCCGAATCGGTACGCCTGTTGTACTTGGTGCTCACATCACTTCCCACCATTAAAAGCCTGTTATCAGTTGAAAACGGAGAAGGTGCATAGACTGCATAATCCTCCTCTTTTCCGCCGAGCTGTTCCTTATAATAGCGTATAGGGAGCAGTGTTGCCGAAAAAAAGACCGCACTTTTCCCTTTGTTCAGACATTGCAGCAGATTTCTGGAGGGATCCATACACATCAGCTTGACACGGAATCTTGCAGTTTCATCGTAGTCTGCATAGATCAAATAGTTTTCATCCAGCAGTTCATACATGTGCACAAAATGTCTCACGTCCAGATAAAAACGTACGATCGTCTCTTTGTCCTCCACGGCAGCTTTTTCCTGCAGATATTCATCGAACTCTGCCATTAGCCGCTGCAGATGCAGCGCCAGTCCATTGATGTCCTCAAAGACCTCGCAGTCATCGCATTCCCTTTTCATGATCAGAAAGTCAGAATTACAGCGTTCCAGGCATTTCACCAGATTTTTGTGCCTGTCACCGATCAGCTTTTTCACTGTCAGGAAGTCTTCTTTATAAAGCGTGGCGCTGTACATCTCTCTGGCGCGTTCCACAAGGTTATGCGCTTCATCGATCAGAAAGACAAATTTCTGCGGCTTTTCATTGGCAAAAAAACGGCGCAGGTAGACATTCGGATCGAAGATATAATTGTAATCGCAGATGACAGCATCTGCCCAGAGCGTTACATCCAGTGACATCTCGAACGGACACACACGATGCTTCTTTGCATACAGCTGTATTAGTTCCCTGCTGATCCTTGTTTCATGGGTCAGCATATCATAAACAGCATCGTTGACACGGTCAAAATGTCCTCCCGCGCGTTCACAGGCAACCGGGTTGCAGTCCGGCTTTTCCAGTATACATATCTTCTCTTTTGCCGTGATTGTAACGACCTTGAACTTCAGACCTTTCTCAATAAGCAGCCCGAATGTATCCTCTGCGACCGTTCTGGTAATTGTCTTGGCCGTAGTATAGAATATCTTCTCTGCCTGCCCCTCTCCCATCGCCATGACTGACGGGTACACCGTGGAGATCGTCTTTCCGACTCCTGTCGGTGCTTCAATGAACAGTTTTTTTTCTCGGAGAATAGTCTTATAAACACCGGCCACCAGATCC
Organism: Clostridia bacterium; assembly: GCA_003252135.1. Taxonomy (GTDB): domain Bacteria; phylum Bacillota; class Clostridia; order Lachnospirales; family Lachnospiraceae; genus SZUA-448. Next base: position 26,286 of record QKDK01000275.1, on the reverse strand, counting down.
TTCTGACCTGACCGGTAAGGAAAAGGAAAAGCAAGTCCTCTGCAGCTTTCCTGCATCTGTACTCTCCACTGATACTGCCAGGCAGCCCATTTGCAGTATTCACATGTCAATTTGTCGAACCAGTCTTCCAGGGCTTTCAGTGTGAATTTCTCATCAAAGTACTTGATCTGTTCACTTTCAATATTGCAGTAGGTCAGGCGTATTCCGATCCTTTCATGGCTGCACTGCTTTGCATAGATATAGGCATAGCACATGGCCTGTGCGCGGTGCACCGGTATCATATCTGTGATATGCGCGAGTTCCATGTAGACACCCTTGATTTCATCGATCACAGGCAGGTCTTCCTCCTGGAAGATACCGTCTGCTCGTCCTTCGACATTGATCTCATACCATTCACCCTCCTGCAGCTTTTCAACAGCGATCCTTAGCATGACCTCGGCCTGATATCCGCTGCCCATGCTTTTTTGTATCTTTCTGTGAAGTTTGCTGCCCTGCTGCATGGCTTCCATGGAATCCCTCCGTCCATACCGGTTGTCAATATCTCCTGCATTCAGGATGAACTCCACCAGGTTTCTGACGGATATTGTTACTTTTCTGATGTTCTCCATGCTGCCTCCGCTGCTTGTACAGGCTTGCCTGCCAGATTGGTAAAAAACTTTATATTGCTTTTCTGTTTCGTTTCTGATATAGTACAGACATCGCACGGCTTACCGCAGTGCGAATCAAAAAACCTATAAAATAAGTATTTGTGAGGTAGATAAAAATGAGTCATGAATCACACAACCATGAAGACTGCAGTCACGATCAGGTAACACTTACCATGGATGACGGCACCGAAGTTTTATGTGATGTATTAGCAATTTTCCCATGTGCCGGCAAGGAATATATTGCCCTTTTCCCAGTTGACGGCGACGATGAGACCGATGTATTCATTTACCAGTTCATCGAACACGGCGAAGAAGACATTGAACTGATCAATATTGAAAACGATGAAGAATTCGAAGCTGTTGCAGAAGCCTTTGATGAGCTGATGGACGAAGCTGAGTTTGACGAGTTATACGAAGACGAAGAAGAGCAATAAATAGCAGGTATCCGTTTATAATAAACAACCCGACATTTTATCGGGTTGTTTTTTCGTCCAGTAATTCATTTACGAAACGCGATATCTCCAGTTTTTTCCCATATCGTTCCTTTTCGGAAAAGATATACAGCTTTTGCTTTGCCCTGGTCATGGCGACATAAAACATGCGTCTTTCTTCTTCCATGTCTTCCAAAAGCATGGATTTATGATGAGGCATAATGCCTTCATTGGCATCAACGATGATGACAGTGTTGTACTCAAGTCCTTTGGATGCATGGAAGGTCATCATGAGAAGTCTGTCCTTCCCATCCTCTCTCATCTCGTCCTGCTTTCTCTTAAGCTCCTGCCCATACCGCTCAATATGATGAAACCAGGCCTCATGGTCCGTAAATTCTTTTGAGCTTTCCATGATCTCATCTGCTGTTTCATACAGATCTTCCGCTTTGATCTTCCTATACTCTGCGTATTCCTTCAGATAAGTATCGTATCCTATGGCCCTGCGGATATATTTTATGGCGGCAAAGGGTGTCATCCCCCTGATCATATGCAGGTCGTATTCCAGCCGTTCCAAGCGTTCAAGAACATATGGCTTGTCTTCATAGTAACGACAGATCTGATAAATTTCTGTCTCCGCAGTGTCAAGACAGTCTCTTGCAATATAACGGTTCGGCTTATTGATGATCTGCAGGAAATCCGCCCGTTTTTTGCTGCCGCAGGCAATCTGCAGATAAGCGATCAGCTGCTTGGCAATAAAGTGCTCATAAAGATTCGGCATGGAATCCTTCAATAAGAACGGTATGTTGTACTCCAGCAGCTTGCCGGTAAGGATACGCGGCTGTGTGTTGGTTCTGTACAGTATGGCAAGGTCTGACAAAGGACCGTTCTCCTTCACATATGTCTGTATGACCTGCAGTACAGCGAGATTCTGCGTAGTCTGTGTATCGAAGGTCTGTACAACAATACCAGTGTTATCAGAGGATACTGTCCGTATCTTTTTTTCAAAGCGCTGCCCATTATTTTTGATGACCCTGGCCGCTCCCGCTACAATACCGAGTCTGGAGCGGTAATTATAATCGAGCAGTACCTTCTCTGCCTGAGGATAATCCTTGAGGAACTGATTCATCAGCTCCGGCCTGGCACCCCGGAACCGATAGATGCTCTGGTCATCGTCTCCGACAATAAAGAGATTGTCCTGCGGTGCGGCTAACATCCTGACGATGGAATACTGCAGGTAATTGGCATCCTGAAACTCATCTACCAGTACATACTGATATTTCTGCTGCCACAGGGCAAGTATGTCCTGTCTTGCTGTAAGCAGTTCTTCGCACATCACGATCATATCGTCAAAGTCGATCTTGTTCGTTCGCTTCAGCATGGCATCATAACCTTTATAGAGCTTTTTAAAGTCATCGCTCGAGCATGAGAGGGAATAGTAATTCTCAATGGCTATCTTCGAGCTTTTCACAAGACTGATCTCCGCATAAACAGAATCCAGAAAATCCTTTTCATCTTCAAGCTCCAAAGACAGCTCATGAACAGCATTCCAAAGGTATGAAAACTTTTCTTCCTCCCGGATGATATTGGAGGCATTCATCCGGTACGCATACTTTAGTATCTTAAAAAATACAGCATGAAAGGTTCCAAAATTCACCCCGGTAGCTGTCTGTCCCATCTCCTTCTGGTAACGTTCCTTCATTTCACCGGCAGCTGCTTTACTGAAGGTAATGACCAGAATGCTCTCTGGTTTCACATTGTATTCTTCCACCAGCGTCCTGGTCCTCTTGGTTATCACCAGTGTTTTTCCGGAACCAGGTCCTGCCAAGACCAGCATGGGCCCTTTATTATGATTGATTGCCTGTATTTGTGCCTGATTTAAATCCAACGTAATACCTTCCAGCCTTGTATATTCTGTTACTTATTATTTACCTTCTTTTTCCAGCTTTTCAATGCCGATGCGGATTCTGCGAAGGCTTTCCTCTTTACCGAGAATGTTCATGATCTCATATGCACCGCCTGGTGTCATCTGCTTGCCGGAGACAGCAGTGCGGACCGGCCAGAGAACAACACCGTTCTTTACTTCCTTCTTCTCCACAAGAGCTTTCAGCGCTGCTTCAATATTCTCTACTGAGTAATCATCCATTGCTTCAAATACAGGAAGCGCTTCTTTCAGGACTTCCAGTGAATTTACGGAATCGGTCTTCATTTTCTTATGGGTATACATCTCTATATCATATTCCGGAAGTTCTTCAAAGAAATCAATCAGATCAGGTATATCACAGAGTGTCTCGATTCTTGTCTTTACAAGCTCTGCAATCAGTGACAGATCGTAATTCTTTGTAATGGCTTTTTTTACAAAAGGAAGCGCAAGCTCCAGGTATTCCTCCTGGTCCATCTTCTTTAGGTACTCTCCGTTCATCCAGCGCAGCTTGTTCATGTCAAAAACAGCAGGTGACTTATTTATATGGGTATAATCAAACTCTGCGATCAGCTCTTCCATGGACAGGATCTCCTGGTTGGTCGAAGAACTCCAGCCAAGAAGTGCAATAAAATTCACAATGGCCTCTGTTACAAAGCCCTGTTCCAGCAGGTCTTCAAAAGAAGAGTGCCCGCTTCTCTTGGAAAGTTTTTTATGCTCTTCGTTGGTCAGCAGAGGACAGTGGATGTAGACAGGTTCTTCCCATCCAAAAGCCTGATACAGTCTCGTATATTTCGGGGTCGATGAAAGGTATTCATTTCCGCGGATCACATGCGTGATCTCCATCATGTGGTCGTCAATAACATTGGCAAAGTTGTATGTCGGATAACCGTCAGACTTGATCAGGATCATGTCGTCAAGCTCTTCATTTTCAACAGTGATATCGCCATAAATAGCATCCGTAAAGGTCGTTGTCCCACTGGTCGGCATGTTCTGGCGGATGACATAAGGCACCTTATTCTTCAGGTTCTCTTCTATCTCTTCCTTGGACAGATGAAGACAATGCTTGTCATACTTATGTATGACCTTGTCCTCGTCGTCTTCCTCGCCGACAACACTTTTCAACGTCTCAAGACGCTCCCTGGTACAAAAACAGTAATAGGCCTCCCCTTTTTCAATGAGCTGCCTGGCATAGGTCAGATAAATACCTGTCGCCATTCTCTCACTCTGTACGTAAGGGCCATATCCTTTGTCCTTATCCGGTCCTTCATCGTGAATCAGTCCTGTCTTTGCCATTGTTCTGTATATGATTTCCGTGGCACCTTCAACCAAACGTTCCTGATCTGTATCTTCTATTCTTAATATGAAGTCACCGCCTGCATGCCTGGCAACCAGATATTCGTACAATGCTGTTCTCAGATTTCCGACATGCATTCTTCCGGTCGGACTTGGTGCAAATCGTGTCCTTACTTTATTCATATAAAAGCCACCTTTCTCGTCATCATTCTAAAATGCTCAAATGTTATTATACCTGTTAATCAGACCTGACACAATCCTTTTTCTAAATCTGTGATGAATGAAATGGGCTGCTTAACGCTCAGCCCTGTATCAATCAGCCGATCATTATTTTTATGATTTCCTTATCCGTTTCCCGCATACCTTCTTTTCCAAGTCTTCCGACCTCACGAATGGTATTTTCTACACCTTTTTTAACAATACCTTCTCCGTCCCTGAACTGCTGTCCGTCTTTCATCATGTTATATGCCAGAATTGCTGTATCGACGCTTGCTGCTATCTTGCCTGCACAGGAAGGTTTCGCTCCGTCGCACACTATTCCGCTTGTTATAGCCAGGCAATTCACGATCAGGTGTGAAATCTGATCCACATCTGCACCTTCCAGATATGCTATGCCGGCTCCCGCTGCACATCCGGCACTGACTGCTCCGCAATAGGCCGAAAGACATCCGATTCCGGATTTCTGATGGATGCCAAGCAGGTTTCCCAGTATCAGCGCACGATATAACTTATCTTCCGATGCATTGTACTCCTTTGCATATTCAATGATTGGTATCGATATTGTTATGCCCTGATTACCGCTTCCGGAGTTTATTACAACAGGAAGTTCACAGCCAGACATTCTGGCGTCTGAGCCTGCAGCCGCTTTTGCTTTCGCTCGAATTGCCACATCGTCAGCATCATAATGCTTCAGAATCGTTGAACCTATATTTGCTCCCCAGTTACCTCTGAGACCTTCTTCAGAAACAGCTGTATTATAGTCGATCTGACGCCTGATTGTCTCACGCAGATCATCGAGCTCGCAGGTATCCGCAAATTCATAGATTGATGCAACCGTCAGCGGATTTTCATCTTTTATCATTGTATCTTCTTTAAAATTATCAAAAATAACGATATCGTTTTTTTCAATTCTGACTATATTGGTATGTTCATAAGCTACACGCAGTAATACCTTATCATCTCCTGCTTTCAGGGTTATCCATACATCAAAAATAATATCAGTAGGTGCAACTTCCAGTACGATATCAACATTTTTAACAAATTCTTTCAGTTCCTCTTTTTGCTCTTTGGTTATCTTACTGATGACTTCAAGTTTTTTTGAAGCATCACCGCCGATGATTCCGACTGCAGCTGCCGCTTTCAGTCCTTTCATTCCATCCGTATTGGGCACAACGACGCTTTTTACATTTTTAATTATATTTCCGCTGCATTTTAAAATCACAGTGTCAGGAACCTTACCTAACACTTCTCTTGCTTTGGCTGCAGCATATGCGACTGCAATTGGTTCAGTACATCCCATTGCCGGAACAAGCTCCTTTTTTAATATTGCCGCGAAAACTTCAAATCTATCCCTATCCATACTGCTTTCTCCTTCTATATATCACATCATTTCTTATCCTGCTTCGTATGCCCATAATACAGCATACAGCAGGTATATCGCCCTATCCTGCATGAACTGCCTGTTGTCATTTTCATATTATACGATAGGCATCAGGGTCAGTCAATCAACCAGTAATAATATTTTATTATTTTAGCTTTTAATCACAAATATAATATTTTTTTATTATTTTGGTGTCGAATGATTCATATTATTAGATCACTGCCGATCGGATAACTGCATGGCACTTCTAAAACTTATTCTCAAAAGAGCGAATCTCTGTATAAAAAGACTGCTACAAGACATCTGATCGATCAGTTGTAATGTAACAGTCCTCATTTTGATTTCGCAGACAATACTTATCTTTATTTATCAAAATCGCTCAGATATCTGTAAATAGATGCATCCGAGCAATGTAGTATTTTCGCTATCTCCTTCACCGAATCCTTCACAAGAAACACGCCTTTATCTGCAAGAAGCCTTACAACTTCACTTCTGTCCTTTTGTTTCAGCATTTTATCGGTGAGACTGTTTTTTTCTTTGTATTCTGAAATCACTTTATATACAATGCTCTTCATGATGGTCTGTATGTCAGCATCTTCTTTCGCCGGAGCATCCCACATACTTGCTATATCAGCATTCTGTTCTTTTGATTTCGTGTTCATGTTCATTCTTGTATTTTCCAGATATTCAAGCATACTCAGCGCACCATCGTCAAGAAATCCACTGTTTCTGTTCTCTGCTGTGTCAAAGTTGACGGACAATACGCCTATTAACTTCTCATCTTTTTTAATAAAATAAAAGGAGGATATGACCAAATGGCCTGATTTTGTATAGGTTTTAACATTGGTCAGATAATCCGTCTTTTTCCATACATCTGTCTTTTCAACATATTCTGCATAATCAGTCAATGGATCATCTACCTTCTTCCCACTGATATACCCATTCACAACTGCATACAGCTTTCTTGAAATCATATCCTGCAGAACAACTTCGTATGCCGATCCAAATACAAGGCCCAGAAAATCCATAATATTTACATAATTATTCAGTATCTCTTTTTCTGCCATAATGCCTCCAAACTTATTGTTTAAGTCATTAATTACATCCTGGCTTATCGGTATCTGCTAACACCAGATAATAATAGATGGATACATAACCGCTTGAACAATAAATCGCTCCTGTTTCTGTTCATCAAATATTTATTATTTCAGGATAATCAAATTCACTCTTTTTGTCAATATTTTTTGCCGGTATTGAGTTTTCATGAATACTATGCTTTTGTACAATATTTTTATTTATTTCTGAGAAGGCAGATAAGCTCTTCCCTGTACGAAATCTTATACAGGAAAGAGCTTATACATGAGCTTATTCTGTTTTAATTAAGCAAGTGTAACAACAATTGATTTTGTACCATTTGTCTTTATCACCGTATCCTGTCCGTCTGCTGCTGCCGATGCACCGGAAACCGAAAGCACAGCTGTATTGACCAGACGCAGGGTATAGTCTTTATGACTTTCTACTTCGATCAGCATGGTCTTTCCTGATTTTACAGCAGATGCCGTAACACAGACTTCATTCTTATCGTTATACACAATCGCCTCAGCTTTTGCTTCTCCGATTTCGAAAAGCTGTAATTCCACCTGGTCTGCATAATCATACACAGCATCAGAATCAACAGCACCTTTTGCTACAATGCTTCCTTCTCTCGCGAACAAAGGAATGCTTAGGTAATCATGTTTTTCTTCATACCATTTACCGCCCTGATATACATCCTTCGTCAGATAACTGGTCCACGTTCCCTCCGGCAGATAGAAGTGTCCTATACCTTCTTCATTCAGGATCGGAGAAACAAGCAGAGAATCACCGAGCATATACTGCTTATCCAGATACGCACAGTTCTGATCTTTTGTAAACTCCATGACCATGCTCCGCATCATCGGCACACCGGTCTTTGAAGTCATTACGGCATTGGTATATAGATAAGGCATAAGGGATGCCTTAAGTTTTGTGAAGAAACGGACTACATCCACCGATTCTTCGTCGTAAGCCCACGGTACACGGTAGGAAGTACTGCCGTGGAGCCTGGAGTGTGAACTCAACAGACCAAAAGCTGCCCATCTTTTATACACATCAGGAGTTGAAGTACTCTCAAATCCGCCGATGTCATGGCTCCAGTAACCAAAACCAGACATAGTCAGTGAGAGTCCGCCGCGCAGGCTTTCTTCCATGGATTCGTAGTCAGACCAGCAGTCGCCGCCCCAGTGTACAGGGAACTGCTGTCCGCCGACTGTTGCAGAACGTGCAAAGAGTACTGCTTCACCTTTTCCGCGCTTTCTTTCTAACAGCTCAAATACTGTTTTGTTATAAAGCTGTGTATAATAGTTGTGCATTTTCTTTGGATCGGAACCATCAAAATACACACAGTCTGTCGGAATTCTTTCGCCAAAATCTGTCTTAAAACAGTCTACTCCCATATCAAGAAGCACTTCCAGCTTGGAAGCGAACCATTCGCAGGCTGCAGGATTCGTAAAATCTACCAGTGCCATACCGGCCTGCCACATATCCCACTGCCATACATCACCGTTGGACCGCATAACAAAGCATCCTTTTTCAACACCTTCCTCGAACAAACAGGATTCCTGAGCAATATAACTGTTGATCCATACACAGATCTTGACACCTTTTTCTTTCAATCGCTTCAGCATACCGACTGGATCTGGAAATATTCTGGAATCCCATTGAAAATCTGACCAATGAAATTCTTTCATCCAGCAGCAGTCAAAATGAAATACTTTTAAAGGTATATCCCTTCGGAACATTTCATCTACAAAATATGTTACTGTTTCTTCGTTATAATTTGTTGTGAAAGAAGTCGAAAGCCAGAGCCCAAATGTCCACGGAGCCGGAAGGGATGGTTTTCCGGTCAGGTCTGTATATCTTTTTAATACTTCTTTCATGGATGGTCCGTTGATCACAAAGTAATCCAGGTTCTGTCCTTCCACGCTGAATTCGATCTTTGTTACCATCTCGGTCGCTATTTCGAACTCGACCTTTTCAGGGTGATTGACAAATACACCATACCCCTTATTAGATACATAAAACGGAATATTCTTATATGACTGCTCTGTTGAGGTTCCGCCGTCATTGTTCCATATCTCAACGCTCTGACCGTTCCTCACAAATGGACTGAATCTTTCTCCGAGACCGTAGATCAGCTCCCCGACTGACAGACCAAGCTGCTCACGCATATATGTGTTATGCTCCTGGTCATTGTCATAATAATGACCTTTCCAGTCTGTCTTCATGTAGGCAAGATCTCTGCCTGCACTCTTTGTCAGCTTTTCACCATCTCTGTAGTAGGTCATGGACCACGGTTTTTTATTGATCACAAGCTTCAGAGAACCACTGGTAACAATAATTTCCTGATCGTTCTCTTTTGCCTCCAGCGTCGTGCTGCCCAGCGGTGTCACACCATCAGTATAAAGCTGGAATTTTGGTGTTTTCTTTTTCACTCCGGCATAATGACAGGTCTGGATCCTGATCACCTCAGGCAAAGGTGCCGTGATAACTACCGTCAGGTTAACGCCCTCCAGCGTTGCACCTTTGTTATAGATCGCTGCAGTCGGCGCACATATCTTAACACAGTCAGTGGTAATTTTTGTATAATATGCCTCTGACGGTGAAAAACAGGCACCTCTTTCTTTTTGTAACCAGCAACCATTGCTAAACTTCATAACTACCCCTTTCTTGTGCACGGTTATCGTAAAACAATTGTATTCCGATTGCACATAACGAAAAAACTGATGCTTTTCTCAATTTTTATTGAAAGCGTTTATAGTAAAAAGAGCTACTCGAAAGAGTAGCCCTCTCCACTATAGACTCACATATGATGAAGGTAAGATAACCTTATTCACCTTTTGCTGCTTTTGCAAGTTCTGCACGTTTTGCAGCTTCATCCTGTAAGAATGCAACACAGTCAGCATATCCATAAGCATTGACCTTATCTTCCATCTCTGCCCATAAAGCATTGAACTGATCATCAGTATCTGCATAAATTGCCTGCCATGTGTAGCTCTTCACTGCTTCAGCAACCTGATTCCAGGTAGTTGCAAGTTCATCGCTCTTTGTACCGGTTGTATAAGCAGTACCAGGAGCTACAGATACACCATGGTTGTTGATATAGCTTGCATAAGACTTAAAGCCTGTGAAGTTTCTCCAGTCTGCTTCGATTGCAGATACATCATCAGTGATTCTGGTAGTCCAGTTCTTATAGTTGTAGGTCTCACCATCTGTTTCAGGGTTAACAGCATCAACAGTCCATGTTGTATTGTTGATCTTGCTTTCACCATCTGCATAGGTTCCTGAAAAACCATCTGTTAATTCTGTCTTGGTATCAGCTTTGCAAGCTTCTCCAAGGTCTGTCAGGTAAGGCTGTCCGTCTGCATTGTAATCCCAGCATACGCCCTGTGGACCATATTCTGTTGTCATTCTGCCTTCTGGAGTTGCTAACCAGTTGATGATTGCCATGCAAAGTTCAGGATACTGTGTTTTAGCACCGATTGTCCAAACACGGTTTCCGCCGTTAACGTTCAGACCGTAAGTGATGTTTGAAAGGTCATCAGCAACAAGCGGAAGCATAGCTTTACCAGCTGCAAGATGTTCTTCTGTATTGTATGTGCCGCTTCCCATCCAGTTAAAGATTACGAAGAATGCACCACCAGCCTGATAAGTCTCGGTCTGATCTGCAGATGTCTGAGTCATAGAGTCAGGATCAAGCAGACCACGCTGATATAACTGGTTGTAGAATTTTAAGCAGCGAAGATACTGGCTGTTATCTGCAAACAGATCCTGATAAGTATCTGTGTTCGTATCATAAAGACCAAATCCAAATTCATCATATCCATATAAAGCTGCGGTAGCTTTTACGAACATAACCATATCTCCATCCCAGTCTGGGAATAAGGATACACCATAGGTCTGTCCGCCTGTATCAGAAGTAGGGCAAAGTTCAACCATATCAGCAAGGACATCGATATAATCTTCCAGGGTTCCAACTTCAGGATATCCTAACTGTGAATATAAATCCCAGCGGATATCTGGATGATAGAAAGGAGATTCATGATCATCTGCTGATGTTGCTACGTTATGTCCGAAACCATAAAGTACACCGTCAGAAATGCTTCTGTTCTTTTCCAGGGCCTGCGCCATGTTTTCGTAAATATATGATCCGTAAGTTTCTACAAGATCTTCATCATCCCAGTCCCAAAGCATTCCTGCATTGTAGGCCTGTGAATATTCATCGGTATCATTACCAAAAACAACGATATCACCAAGATTTCCTGATTCCATACGTGTTGTAAATACACCGTCTCCCTCATTAACGATGTTCAGCTTAACATTGAATTTGTCAAGCATAACCTGAGCAAACCATCCGATCTGCTCTCCAGAGTAGTTTGCAAGCTGTGTATAAACAGTCAGTTCAACTGTCTCAGCAGGAATAATATCTGCCAGCACGTCCACCTCTGGTGCTGCTTCTGTAGGTGCTATTGTTGCTGTTGCCTCAGCAGTCTCTGAATTGCTGTCCGAAGCAGGTGCTGATGTAGCAGTTGCTTCCGGTGTTGCATTGCTTGTACTGCCTGTGTTGTTCGTTTCTTTACCACAAGCTGAAAAAGATGCTAAGCCCATAGCAATAACCAAAAGCATTGCCATAACTTTTTTTGTACGTAACATTTTATACCCTCCTTTTAATTTTTATTTCACATGCAAGTCTTTATGCATGTTAAAATCCTTCTCATGGAACAATCAAAATTAACCTTTTACAGCCCCCATCATAATACCCTTTTCAAAATAACGCTGCATGAACGGATAGACCAGAATGATTGGTATGATCGTGATCATCGCGACGGTGAACTGAACCGTACGAAGGTTCAGTGCCTGCTGGATCATGGATTCCGAAATGGATCCGCCTGAATCCATCAGCGCTTTCAGGTTCGAGTTCGTGCTTAAGTATATATACAGCTGATACTGCAATGAATATAGTTTTGGATTATCCGGCATCAGGATCATGGAATCAATGAAGGAATTCCACTGTCCAACTGCGCCAAAGATAGCGATCGTTGCCAGTATCGGTTTACTCAGCGGCCAAATGATCTTACCGAAAACAGTCATGTAGCCCGCTCCATCCATAGCTGCACTTTCTTCGAGCTCTGCCGGTATGGATTCTATGTATGTCTTAACCAGAATAATATTATATGGTGCTACAATACCAGGAATGATATATGCCATAAAATTATTGGTAAGCCCAAGCATTGCCATGTTCAGATACCACGGAATCAATCCGGCATTAAAGTACATGGTGATAATAATGAATCGATACCATACTTTTCTGCCCCACATCTCCTGTTTGGTTACAAGATAACCGACAAATCCTGAAGCCATTACCATGAGTGCGGTTCCAATAAAGGTTCTTCCAACGGAAACCATAACAGAGTTCCCAAGATTGCTTACATTTACAAGTGCCAGATAATTGTCAAAATGAATTCCGATCGGATAGAACTTTATGGCACCGATCTGCGTTAAGCTGTTGTCGCTTATGGTATTGATGAAAAGATAGTAAAAAGGAAATATACAGGTCAAGGCAAATATTGAAAAGATCGCATAATTCAATACGTTAAAGATAACATCCATGATGGAGAATCTGTATTGACCAAATCCTTTGAATTTCGGTTTGAAGAAGAAGTTGTGAATCGGTCCGTTGCTCACATAGGTTCTTTGTTCCATTCCGAAAACTACTTTTTCATCGGTTGTGTTGTTGTCATTCATTTCCTTCATATTTTCCCCTTTCTACACGATTGTCTCTCCGCGGATCAGCTTCGAACCACGGTTTGCAAGGAATAGCAGTGTAACGCTGACAATTGATTTCATCATACCGATCACTGTCGCCAGTGCTATGTTGGATGCACCGCCGCTGCCAAGACCCAGGGTATATACATAAAGGTCAAGTACTTCAATTGTGTCTTTGTTCATGGAATTCTTAAATACATAATACTGATCCATACCATTGCTCAAGATGCCCGCAATTGATAAAAGCAGAAGTACAAAATAAGTCGGAAGCAGTGATGGAATGGTAATATGCAGGATTCGCCTGAATCTTCCGGCTCCGTCAACCGTAGCTGCTTCAAACAGCTGCTGGTCAATACCGGTGATTGCCGCAATGTAAATGATGGCGCTCCAGCCAAGTCCCTTCCACATTCCCCAGCCAAGCATCTTGATCCAGATGTGTGAACTGTTCTGAAGGAATAAAATACCGTCGTCAATGACCCCCGCATCGATCAGAACAGTATTCAAAAAGCCTTCTTTTGAGAAAATCGCGATAGCGAAGGTGTAGATCAGAACCCAACTGATAAAGTTGGGGATTGTCGTCAGCGTCTGAATCACCCTGCGGTAGCGAAGCACCTTTATCTCTGACAGGAAGATCGCAAAAGCCATGGCACACCAGGAGGTCGCAAGACCGAGTCCGCTCATAGCCAGCGTGTTTCTCATTACCCTGAAGATATCCTGTCTGGTCGCGGCATTCTTGAACAGATACGTGAACCATTTAAAGCCTACGAACCTGTCCGCTGTCAGAGAATATCCTGCTTTATAATCGAACATAGTCACCCGCCATCCCCACAACGGCAGATACATGAACACGCAGGTCAGCGCAATGAATGGCAGCAGCAGCAAAAAGAGTTTGTATTTTGCCTGCATTTCGAATTTGTCTTCCTTCTTTGCTTTTGGCAGGAGAAGAAAAATGATAACACTGAGCAGGAAGATCATTGCCAGTGCTGCAAGTATAATGATGAGACCGGTAGAAAAAACAGGTTCAACCTTATCTGTGTTGGTCGAGTTGCAGAAAGCATTATACACCGAAAACAGTCCGCTTAATGAACCTGCTGAAACCAGTGAACCAAGTATTGCAATTCCTACCCCGAGTTTTTTCAGTTTGATTTCTCCAAGACTCATGCACATGCCGGCCCCGATAATTGCCAGGCCTATGCATCCCCCAAGACTGGATAGATTCAAAATCCGTAATGTTCCTTCCGTGACCCAGCCCTTTGTCACGGCTCTGGCAAATTCTGCTGTCAGCTTACTGTAGGAGTAGCCAGACGTAAACAGCGACAAAGTTTTATTAACAAGACCACTCATACGAGCGGGATTTAAACCGGGCACAAACATAAAAATCACTGAGAATATTGCAATAATGCGCAATCCGTACAGCAGATAATCCGGTAATGTTCGTTTCTCTTGCTTCTTCATAGTTTTTCCTCCAAACCTTTTCCTGCCTGTCAATCATGGGTTTATTATAATCAATGAAACAGGAAGTGAATACCTCAATAAATTTATTAAAAATACCCTAATAATTATATTACCGGCATGTAAAAATAGTGGATTACGAACATAAAGTCACATTTTTGCGCATAAAAATGGACTGCCCGCGGGCAGTCCTGTCTCTTTTATTTTCCTCTTATTCTGTATCTGACCAGGCATCAAGCTTACTGTGCAGAAAGTCTGTAACGATCTCATTGGCTTTAAGTGCACCCGTATTGATCAGTGCAGTCTGAAACTCCTCCCATATACCGTCAAAATCTTCCTGTGAACAGATAATTGATTTTACCAGGTAATTGTAGGATACCGCATCCAGTTCCGCTTCGTAGTCCTCAACCTGAGCCGGCATGCTCCACTGATAGATTGCTCCGTAAGGCGAAACCCGTCCAAAGGATTCCGGTGATGGGAATATATCCAGTAAAGTATCTGCACCCCAGGCAGCCAGGGCTTTCTTCTCTTCCTCATTGTAATTAGCTATCGTTGATGCTTCATTATTGGTAGTATAATAGTCACCGTTCGAATCAAGTGCCCCGTCTCCGAACCGCGGAAACGGATAACTATGAAAACCTACACCGGTCTTGATCTCATAATCGATGTCCGTCTCTTTTTTTTGCTGTTCCTCTTCTGTAACATAGCGTTTGCCATTTTCATCGACTTCATAGTTCACACCTTCTATGCCCCAGTTCAAAAGTATCTGCGCCTCTTCCGAACACATCCAGTCAAGAAACTGCATCAGTCTCTCCGGATTAGAGCAGTTCTTGGTAATGGCAAGTCCCCAGCCTGTCGATAATCCCTGATCATACAGAATAGTACTCGTAATATCTTCATTCAGGGTGACCGGCAGTCCTGCATAAGTCCTGTCATACTGATCATTTGCTTTCAATATTTTTTCGGCGTCCTCGTAATCCCATTTTGAATCGAGAAGTCCAAGTACACGGCCTTCTGCTATCTTTGCCATGTAATCCTCATACTGCTGTGTGGCAAAGTCGGAATCCAGAACACCTTCATTGTACATACGGTTCAGCCACTTATAATACTCATATTGACCTGAAGACATATGCTTATAATATACGGCATAATCATCGTCATCATCCACTACCCATTGTCCGTTATCAGGATATCCGTTCACAAAGCCTGAAGGGTTCGCCAGTGTGATATACCAGCGCCAGTCTGAACAGGAGATGCTGATACCCAATGTTTTTTTGCCATTAATTGTCGGATATGCCTCCATATAGCTCTTGATCTGCTTTTCATATTCTTCCAGTGTATAGGGAATCTCATAATCATTATAGGCCAATACTGCCCACTGAAGCTGTGCCGATCCGGCTGTCGTAAAGATCCTGTTGTCCACAGGGCTGCAGGCAAGCTGATAAATGGAAGGATCTTCCACACTGTTGCGGAGCTTGTCGAACTGATCCCCGTAAAGCTTCTTTATATTATCACCATAGGTCTCAATGAGATCAGTCAGATCCAGCAGCGCACCCTTTTCGATCAGAATCGCTCCATCTCCTTTTGCAAAAATCAGATCCGGATACTCTCCAGAGACCAGCATGAGTTTGATCTTATCGTTGCTGCCATTGACCGGATATTCTGTCTTGAGCGTAACTCCTGTGGCTTTCGTTATCGCCATTGCAACAGGATCAGTCCAGGGATCTTCCTGTCCGTCGGCACTGTAATAAGTAAAGGTGATCGGTGTCTTATCTTTGGTTCCTTCAAGACCGCTTTCTGTGTTCTGTTCGCGGCTGCATCCGCTGACTGAGCTTATCAGCATGACCGCCATACATAATACAATTGTCCAGTGTTTGCCTCTCATACTGCATCTCCTTCTCTGCCCCAAACTAAGTATTTATGTATATTTATCCCGTTCTCAGATTACACTTGTTTTTTAAACTCCTTGGGACTCACGCCGACATAGCGTTTGAATTTTGCATAAAAGTAGTCAATGTTGCTGAAACCAACGTGTTCAGAGACCTGGTAGACCTTCATGTCCGTATCAGATAACAGTCTTTTGGCATTATCGATCCTGATATGGTCAAGTACATTATTAAAGCTTTCTCCCATTTCCCTTTTGAATATTTTTCCCAGATATGCGCTGTTATAATTAAACATCTTAGCAATGGCTTCCAGCTTCAGATCTTTGTCAAAATTGTTTTCCATATAAGCATTCATTCTCTTGATGATGGTATCAGAGGAAGAAGCCCCTATGACATTGCTGATGCTCTGACAATATGTATACAGATATTCCTGCAGCTTGGCCAGCGTATCTGCATTGTTGATCTGCTCTGTCAGCTGATCGATATCCGGAAATTCAGCATCTCTTCCATTATATCTTCTAAGTATCAGATTCTGAATCTGTGTAACAATGCGCACCATTCTGATCTTGATCTCTGCTTCCTTCTGCAGGAGCTTTCGTAACCGCTGCGGCAGATCATCGATCAGAAATTTCAGACCTTCCACATCGCCGAGCTCGATCAGCTGCATCAGCTGCTCAACTGACAGATTGCGTTCGGTTCTGCTGGAATCTTCAAGCAGCTTCATGGTCACAACGTCCGAATCACTGTACAGGAACCTGTAGTCCAGAAGAAGGCAGGCGCTTTCATAGGAAAAATGCAGATCCTCCCAGTTTGTCACGTTATGACCGATGGTAATAAAAAAGGAGGTTCCAAGCAGTGTATTCAGCTTGTCATTTGCATTGATCAGCTTTTTCTCAAAATCCCTGCTGTTATAGCCTTTGCCGATCAGGGCCCACTTATCATCCTCAATGGGCACCCGTTCCGTACGCTCCATGCTGTGAAGCAGGCACTCGATCTTTTCCTCCTGCATCTCGGAATTCTGTACATTGGCATACCCTTTTGTATTCCCGTCAAGCACAGCCACACAAAAAGTTTCATATCGAAAATCCACACCGTATGGTCTTATCTCTTTCCTGAGTGCTTCTCTGTCATCAAGATATAAAAGCAGACGACGTAATACCTCCTGCTTTGCTTTTAACTCATTCTTTCCGTAATATGCCTCCAGATTCTTCGCAGATTCCAGCTCCCGAAGAACCTCTTTTATATTGTCAAGCAGCTCATCCTCATCTATCGGCTTCAGCAGGTAAGCGCGAACACCAAGAGACACGGCTGTCTTGGCAAATTCAAAATCAGAATATCCTGTCAGAATGATAAAGGTTCCTTCAAAGCCCTGCTTTTTTGCTTCACGGATCAATTCGATTCCTGTCAGACCCGGCATTTTCAGATCAACAAGCACGACGTCCGGCTGGAACTCCAGAACTTTTTGCAGGCCATCCTTCCCATCCAGACCTTCTGCACATATTTCAAATCCAAGCTCCTCCCATGAAAGCAATTCCTTCAGTCCGGAGCGAACGATTGGCTCATCATCAATTATCATCAACTGGTACATAGACCTTCTCCTTATCTCATGTTCCGTGGCAGCTCAATCACGACCGATGTTCCCTCATTCTTTTTACTGGTTATCACCAGGCCGTATTTTTCCCCATATATCAGCTTAATTCTCTGGTTTACATTACTTAAGCCTATATGACTTCTGTCCAGATGTCCAAAGTCATTCAGTCCCTTTGTAATCTCCTCCAGCTCCTCTTCATTCATACCGCAGCCGTTATCAATAACATGAATACGCAGTTTGTCGGTATTCTCCACATTGATATGGATCTCACCGCCGCCTTCCTTTTGCTCAAGGCCGTGGACAAATGCATTTTCTACAATTGGCTGGATCAGCAGCGGCATGATCTTATATTCATCAATATCGCATTTGATGTCGACCTGATACCGTATTCTGTCACCGAACCTGTACTGCTGGATCTTCAGATAATATTCCACCAGCTCGATCTCAGATTTAAAGGTGACAAGTGTATCTCCTACCTGAATATTGCGCCGCATGATCTTTGCGAGCATTTTAACCAGCTCTTCAATATCCGGCTGATGGTTGACCCTGGCTTTCATGCGGATCGTTTCCAGTGTGTTATAGAGAAAATGCGGGTTGATCTGACTGGCCAGCATCTTGAACTCAACATCCTTTTGTCTGCTGTTCAGCTGCTCCTTCTGGAGCTGTTCTTCATATACTACGCTCAACAGATGCTGCATGCTGTCGATCATCGTAAACAGATCTTTGTAAAGATCACTGATCTCGTCATGACCTGATATTTGCTTTTTAATATCAAAGTCGCCCTGAGCCACCTTATGCATCTGCTCCCGAAGCTTTCTGAACCTGCGGGAAAACCGGGCTGCGAAAGCATTGATCAGTAAAAAGGAGGCGATAAATGCTACGATGATGATTATAATACTGGTTACGCTCCGTTTATTGATCTCCTTCAGAATGTCAGCGTAAGGATGTATGCTGACAAGCGCAATTTCATTTTCCATGGTACTGTAGGATTTATCTGACGGAAGCTTACTTATGGTAAGCACACATTCATTTCCTTTATACTGCACCCTGGAACTTGTTCCGTCACTGTCCTGCAGCAGAGCGATCAACTCCTGCGGGTCGGTATCCTTCGTGTTCGTGGCAACAACATATTTGTTATCAAGAACAAAAGCGGTTTCATATTCACGCCCGGACAGCAGTTCATTCATCAGCTCCTGTTTTACAACTATAACAAGCACACCAATATTAACATCATCCGTATTTTTAATGAGCCGGACCAGAACCAGATACTTTTCAAGTTTTACAGGCTCGTATTTATAATACCAGGTCGCACGTCCGTTCATTTCATATGCTTTCTGATACCAGTCCGCATTTCTTATATCATCATCGACCTTCACGAACCTTGAGCTGCTGGCTATGGTGTCATTCTCCACATATATGCTGATACCCTGTATCTCATGGTTGTAATCATTCAGGTACTGATTAATTACGTCATAATTTCTGTAAGCCTCGATGAACTCGTCATAAGAAGAATACTGTGTTAATGCCAGTGTTTCCAATTCTTCATCAAAATACATCTTCAGGGATACATCCGTCACAATACGCAGATTCTCCCGGATGGTCGTCTCGAGCAGATTCAGCTCTGCCTGTTCAGAGTCCTTGGCCTGCTGGATCAGAATCGACCTTGTCGAAGAAGTCAGGAAGATGCTGACGATAATAAGCGGCAGCACACCGCCGACGATATAAATGAACAGCATCTGCTCTCTTGTATTCATATACTTAAAAAAATGCCTGACTCTGTCCCACATCGTACAATATCTCCCCTCGCTGCTCCAATTATATCCTACCTTCTTCTTTTCCGCAAGCTTTCAGCCTGATGAGGATCATTTCTGCCAGACGCCTTTTTGCTAGTTTATGACTGATGAACCACGCCTAAAACGACCCTGACATTATCAGGGCCGCTATCATTATAGTGCACTTAAAATATAGATTCTATCTTTCACGGCATGGAACATCAGACGGTTATTCTCCACTCTGTGCTCCACTTCGTTTCCCCAGCTGTCCCTTACGATAAAATGCTGTCCTTTGGTCTTTATGACACATTCTCTGTCAGCTTCCGAACGGATACGCGCGGTCAGCAGGGTATGGTTCTTCCAGTCAAGGTCGACCACATATCCGCCGCGTGCCCTGATCCCTTTGATTCTGCCGCTTCTCCAGCCTTTTGGAAGTGCCGGAAGAAAATCCAGCTCTTCATAATAGCTCTGCATAAGCATTTCAAGAATAGCAGCCGTTCCTCCGAAGTTACCGTCAATCTGAAACGGCGGGTGGAGGTCAAGCAGACTTTCTGTCGCATAATCTCCGATCAAAGCGCGCAGATGTTCAAATGCAATCTCACCTTCCTTGAATCTGGCGAAAAGACAGGCCGTCCATGCACGGCTCCAGCCGGTATATCCTCCGCCTGCAGCTATTCTGTTCTCTAAGGAGACTCTGGCAGCACGATACAATTCCGGTGTTCTGTCCTCATCGAATAAATCTCCCGGGTAAATCCCATAAAGGTGAGATACATGCCGGTGAAACGGTTCTACCTCTTCAAACTCTTTATTCCATTCCAGCAGCTGACCCTTGCTGCCTATTTTGAACTTCGGCAGATTAAGAAGGATATCCTCCCAGCCTTTGATCTTTGTTTTATCTGTTTTTAATATTGTAGCTGCCTGAATACAGTGTGTTAACAGCTCAATTACAAGCTCAACATCAATGGCAGATGACACGCAGGTCGTTACCGGCAGCTCACCTCCGCCGACAAAGCGGTTCTCGGGAGACTGGGATGGCATGATCTGATAGACTCCGTTATCATCCCGGCATAAA
Source organism: Clostridia bacterium (assembly GCA_003252135.1). GTDB lineage: Bacteria > Bacillota > Clostridia > Lachnospirales > Lachnospiraceae > SZUA-448. The sequence continues at coordinate 5,778 of QKDK01000275.1, read as the reverse complement.
AAATCCTCATAAAATGCTGCTACTTCTTTCAAATAAGGGTAGCATCTTTTTTCCAGAAATTCTTCATCCAGTCCGTATTCATAATGCCACCACATATGCTGTGCCAGCCATGCCGCAACACCGACCCACACTGACCATCCATATGTTTCTGCAGTTGCCAGTCCCCACACATCTGAGGACAGCGGAAACCAGACACCTTTACAGCCAAACAGTTTTTTCGCTGCTTCTCTTCCGTAAGGAATCATCTTCTCAAGATAAACAAAGAAGCTCTCTGTATATTCCTCCAGATGCCCGTTCTCTGCAGGCCAGTAATTCATCTGGAGATTGATATCATTGTGATAATCACAATCCCAGGGCGGATAGATCTCTTCATTCCATTTCCCCTGCAGGTTGGCCGGAAGCTCACCTGTCGCCGAAGAAGCACACAAAAGATAACGTCCATAATTAAAATACAAAAGAGGCATGGTGACATCATCATTACCAGCCCGGTATGCTTTTACCCTTTCATCAGTCGGAAGATTCGGCTCATCCTCGAACAGCTCGAACTTCAACCGTCCGTAGTGCTCTTCATGCTCAATAATATTTTCTTTCAGCAGTTCATTCCAGGATTTGACCGGCAGCGGATACTTTCTGCATTCTTCCAGCGGTGATTCGTATTTCACATCAGTTCCGATGTTCAAAAAGACAAGAATCTCTTTTGTGTTCGTGATCTCCAGACTGTTATCACCAACAGCTCTGATTTCGCCGTCCTCTGCTTTCAGATCGGCTTTCACACAGAATTTTGTTCCGTTTTCAAAGGCACCATGCATGATAATGGTTGCGCTGCCAAGCTCATAGGAAACAGTACAGCGCGGGTCGCTTGTTCTTTTTAGTGTGAATGTCCCGCCAAATGGCTGACCTTCTGCATAGATTCTGACAATCAGATAATCTTTGATCAGATGGGCGATGGAGGTCCTGGTTATTCGAACCTTTTTTTTATCTGCACCTTCTGAAAGTTCTGTGTTATAGGAAATTTCTACTGTTGCGCGTTCCAGGTCAAGCTCCCGGTGGTATTCGGATACCGGTCCATGCTGCAGCGAAAAAAGAAAATCTCCAGCAGGCTGATATGAGTCTTCTCTTGACGGACGTCCACTGACACCTCCGTTGCCGCCCCAGGCTTCGTTCGCAAGTAAAGTAGCCTCTTCATATTTTTCTTCTCTTAAGAGTTTCCTTACTTCCTTCAGATATTGCGCTCTATTCTCATTGGTTCTGTCTTTATGCTGTCCTGTAGATAACCATTCATGGTTCAGTGCAATTCTTTCTTCTTCAATACCTCCCAGAATCATTCCGGCAAGTCTGCCTGTTCCGATAGGCAGGCCGTTGCTCCATTTATCTGCGGGCTTGTTGTACCACATTCTATGATTCAAAGCGAGTCCTCCCTTCCATATGAATCGCTCGGCACTTCATATTGCTCACTCCTGTCATCAGCAAAAAGGTAATTTTCGCTGTGATGTTTATTGTATATCACCTCTGATGATAAATTAATCCCCATTTTTATAGCTAAAATACTTAAAGTTTTTTTGTTTTATTTCAATAGCAGCCCTTGTCGCTATAGTCACAGTCAACATTACATTCATTTTCGATAAAATAAAAAAGAAACATGAAACTGTACAGATTACATACCATACAGTTTCATGTATTGTTCCAGCCATGCGTTTGGATCGTCCATTGATGCAAACATCATTGCTGCCATAAATATCAGATAGATCAGTCCGATGATGAGAAAGATCAGAAATGCTCTCGCAAAATTCTTTCTCGTATCCGGTGTTCTCCTGTCAAATGCCCAAATTATCAAAAATACAACGAACAGCAGCGGACCTGCATATGGTAGCAGTAATATAGAAAATACTGCGACCCAGTTCCAGAAGGACATTGGTTTGCTGCCATCACCAAAGATAGCATTCAGACCTTTGGGAGCTGTTGTGCTTTGTGCTGTATTCCGTTCTTGCTCCTGTTTTTCTTTTACGATTACGTTCTCATGTGCAGGATAATATTCAATTCCTTCCCGAAAGGACGCACCGCAGTAATCGCAGTAATTCGCATTTTCATTCATGCTTTTTCTGCCGCAATTCTTACATTCCATAGTGTACCTCATTCTAACGCTTGTCAGTTCTGAAAATCTGATGAATATAATACGAGACCCGGATAAAGCTTTAGACCTCATCCCTTTGATTCTATATGTCTTTTTCATTATTTGCAAGATTAATTTTGTATTTCATACAAAGTTGTATCACTATGCCAGCTCCAGGCTGTGTTTTTCTTACCTGTCAAAGATTGTAATGGTGAAAGCCCCGGGAAAATTCCCGGGGCTTTTGTTCACTGAAGCTGTATGATCTTCTGCGGACACTTTTCAGCGCATTTCCCGCAGTTCGTACATTTTGCATAATCTATGGTAGCTAAGTTGTTCTCTACCTTGACTGCATCGAACTCGCAGGCCTTTACACAAAGCATGCAGGCAATACAGCCTGTTGAGCAGGCAAGCCTTACCTCCTTGCCCTTGTCCTTTGAATTACAGCCGACACGATGGCCGTCTCTGTAAGGTACCAACGTGATCAGCTGGTTCGGACATTCTATGATGCAGAGACCGCAGGCGGTGCATTTTTCCTTATCGACCAATGCAACACCGTCAACGACATGAATGGCGTCAAAGTCACAGACCTTCACGCAGGAACCATATCCCATACAGCCGTAAGAACAGACTTTTTCACCATGTCCGGGAATCAGTGCCAGTTTTTTGCAATCTGCCATTCCTTCATAATGATATTTTACTGTGGTCTTGTCACAGGTTCCTTTGCATCGGACAAAGGATACCATACGTTCCTTTTCCTCTACGGACGAACCCATCAATGCTGCAATTTCTGCGTGAGTGCCTCTGCCTACCGGACAGGCATTGGGAACAGCTTCTCCCGTACTGATGGCCTTTGCAAGCGCATCACAGCCGGCATACCCGCAGGCTCCGCAATTGTTGCCCGGAAGCAGTTCGCGGATCATGGCTTCCTTTTGATCGATCTCCACCTGGAAGAACTTACCAGCAATACCAAGCATGGCAGCGATAAGAACTGCAGTCCCTGTTACCACCGCGATGGCGATTACAAAACCTTTGATGCTTACAGTAAGCATTACTGCAAGAAAAGTTAATGATGCTATATTCATTTCGAAATCCCCCTTCTATAACAAGCCGGAAAATCCGATAAATGCAATCGCCATTAATCCTGCTGTCAGCAATACCATCGGAGATCCCTGAAATGATTTTGTTACATTGTTGTGCTCGATACGTTCTCTGATGCCGGCCATGATAATAATGGCAACCATAAATCCGAGCGCAGTCCCGATACCGTTCAGAATGCTCTGCGGGATGTTATAGTTCTTCTGTACACTGGTCAGTGCCACACCGAGTACCGCACAGTTCGTTGTAATGAGCGGCAGATAAACACCGAGCGCATTATACAGGCTCTTGAGCTTTTTCTTCAATATCATCTCAACTAACTGGACCAGGGCTGCAATGACAAGGATAAATACGATGGTCTGCAGATACTCCAGATTCAGCGGGTCAAGGATAAAAGTATATATGACACTGGCAGCTGTAGATGCGATTGCCATAACGAAAACTACGGCTGCTCCCATGCCGGCTGCTGTCTCTGTCTTCTTTGAAACACCGATGAAGGGGCAAAGACCAAGGAACTGGCTGAGAACTACATTGTTGACCAATGCCGAGCCGATAAGAATTACAAACATTTCTTTCATTGTTCACTGCCCTCCTGTTTTGTTTTTGCTGATATCTGTGCTTCTTTTGCTTTCTTTTCTTTTTCTGCGGTTTCCTTTTCTTCTCTTGCTGTTTCGATAGTCATGCGGTTTTCCTTGCATTCTGAACCGATGCAGGAAGCACAGTTCCCATTGCAGGCAAGAGAGGCTTTGCTGCTGCCTGTATTGGTCGCAGAAGGTGCTTTGAATTTATTCTGCAGAGCAGTCAGCATGGCAAGCATGAAAAATGCTCCCGGTGCCATGATCATAATGGTCATAGGTTCATAATGTGAAAGGAAGGGAATTGCCTTGTCAAAAATCGTTCCTGCTCCGATCAGCTCTCTGCACGCACCAAGTATGGTCAGCGCGATGGTGAATCCAAGTCCCATGCCGAGCCCGTCGAACACAGAAAGCAAAGGCGCATTCTTATATGCATACGCTTCGGCACGCCCAAGAATAATACAGTTAACAACGATCAGCGGAATGTAGATACCAAGGGATGCATTCAGTGCCGGCAGATATGCCTGGATCAGCAGCTGAATCATGGTCACAAAGGAAGCTACAATAACAATAAATGCCGGAATTCTCACCTTGTCAGGAATGATCCTGCGAAGCAGTGAGATCAGGAAGTTGGAAAGAACAAGTACGGAGGCCGTTGCCAGGCCCATACCAAGGCCATTATTCGCTGAAGTGGTAACAGCTAGTGTTGGACACATACCAAGCATCATGACAAAGGTCGGATTTTCTTTGATGATACCGTTAAATAAACATTCTGAATATTTATTCATTGCTCAGACCTCCAATCCCCTGTCATAGCTTCCTGTGCAAAGGTGAGCGCAGCATTGACCGCATTCGTAACAGCACGGGATGTTATGGTCGCACTGCTGATGCCATCAACATGCGTTGTTCCGTCTATGACCAGCGTGGATGTACCGCCTTTAAAAAGTGCAAAACTGTCTGTCTGACCCTGGAACTGGTCAATAAAGTCTGATTTTTTAGCATTCATACCAAGACCCGGAGTTTCAGCCAGTGTCAGGAAAGAGATTCCCGTAACTGTCATGTCTTCTTTATATCCAATGGCAAATGTTATCGTCCCGTTATAGCCGTGACTCGTCGTAACAGTCATCAAAAGACCGGTCACATCACCGGTACTGTCCTTTGCAAGCAGGGCTTCATCAATACTGATGCCCTCAGCCTGATCAAAAGACGCAGCCAGACCGGTAAGTTCATCAGTGCTCTCTGTCGAACCAAGGTCTGCATACACCTGCTGATAAGCAGTTGTCTTTGCTTTTGCTTCCTGCTGTGCGATCGGCTCTTTTGTTATTTCATAGACAAAGGCAAACATCACGGACACCGCAAAGGTAATAAGGACCAATAAGATCCCGTCACGAACTGCAGTTGATTTTTGCACGTTCTCTGCTTCTTTAATTTCCATTCTTTTTGCCTCCTTTGCCAAATGCTGCCGGCACAGTGTACTTATCAAGCAACGGCACCAGAAGATTACAGAATATAATAGCAAAAGATACACCCTCCGCATTATTGCCGAACACACGGAAGAGAGCGGTCAAAAGACCAAGCAGTACGCCAAAGATGAGCTGACCCTTTTTTGTGATCGGAGAAGTCACATAGTCTGTTGCCATAAAGAAAGCGCCAAGAATCAGACCGCCGCCGCAGACTTCTGCAGCAAGATAATAAAGATCGAATCCATGACCGCCGAACAGCAGCATAAATATTGCAAAGGAACCGATATAAAGGAGCGGTATACGCAAAGAGATCACCTTTCTGAAAACCAGATAAGCAGCCCCGATCAGGAGTGCTGCAACACTGGTCTCGCCGATAACACCACCGGTGAATCCAAAGAACAGATCTTTCAGGCTCACAATGTCAGATACGGATGCTGCGGCATCCATGGACTTGATCTGTGCAAGCGGTGTTGCACTCGAAATACCATCCAGAGAACCTGCTCCGTTTAAAAAGGTATACACATTCTTTGTCATG
>QKDK01000113.1 GCA_003252135.1 Clostridia bacterium | reverse complement strand
CACAGCATCCTCAGGCACAGTATATTCCGATATATGCTATTTCTGCAAATGTTTTTCCTAAAGATGATATTTTTTCAAAAAAAGCAGGAATAACAGGGTTTTTAAAAAAACCTGTTGACATTACACATCTGAAAGCGGTATTATCTAATATTTGTAAGAACTTTGATGAAAGTCATAATTTCTTGACAAATCTTGATGAATAACACAAAGGGGGTGTTGTATGAAGAAGATTATTGCTCTTTTAGTACTGGTACTTGGGATTTTCGTTGGTGCAATCGTGTTTTTTTCTGTATATCAGTATGATAAAGTCAATTTTGGAAAGGAACTGATGATGTATTCAGACAGTACTGCGGATGAATACAACGTTATTTTAGATTATAAAGGTGAGTCCTGTCAGCTGCAGGGTGCGGAAAAAGCAAAGGTATACCAGGTGCTGATAAGGGGATCATCCATTCGAAAAAGAGTTTTATTTGATCATGACTATGATTTGAAGAGCATGACATTTACCTTTGGAGATACTGCTAAGATAACTGTTGCGCAGATGTCTGAAGAAAATGATGAAGTATTTATACGGTATGAAAAGCTTTCGTCAGGCAGAACAAAATATTACACGCTGGCAGGACTTGATGTTTGGAAGAATCTTTGTGATATTATGGGCTTGTCTGATGAATAAAATTTTTGACAGTTGATCATAAAAAAACTGTATAAAAATGCATTTTCACTGGAAATGCATCGATTATATAAAAAGGAGCGTAGCATACATTTTGGGCGTTAGAAAATATGTTAAAGATTATGAATCTAAAGAGTACATAGATGAAAAGGGGAAAAGCAGAGTTGAATTAACTTATGTCGGAAATTATTATTCTTATACCCTGAATAAAGACAAAATGAAATTTTTCAGAATAATTAATCTGGTTATTGCACTAAGCATGGGAATTCTTTTTTTTGTATGCGGTATGCAGACATTTGCAGCGCAGCATTTCGTACCGGTCATTATGCCGTATGCGATATCTATTATCCCTGTTTCATATAATATTACAGGTGCGATCTGGCAGTTTTTTGTAAAGGAACGGATGACACGTAAGGAAAAAGACAGTTCTTATCAGCGCATGGTTCACTCGTGCATAGGAATCATAGTTCTGTATGGAATCATAGTACTTTCTGATACAGTATATTTATTGATTTACCATGATAGTTATCCATTGATCCATGAAATGCTGTTTCTTCTTATCCTGAGCATTATAGAAGCCATTGCTGTGATAAAGCTTATACTTCTTAGAAAAAATCCATGTAAAAGGATTGGATAATGATTGTATAAAAATTAAAAAACAATAATAAAAACTCAAAAATTGAGCATGAATGATGTATATTTACAACATTTGACGGTTTTGTTTCACGTTGACACAAAATGGCAGATGTGATATATTTTTAATGTTCATGAGCATTCATTGCGGATGTTTCTGATAAAGTAAAAAAAAGGGAGGAAAAGACATGAAATCCAGTTTTAAGAGAATTCTTGTGTGCGTTCTTGCTTTGTCCATGATATTCGCAACAGCAGCATGTGGTAAAAGTAACAACAGCACAAACGAAGTAACTCCAACTGCAGCAGCAGAGAGTACTTCAACACCAACTCCGGCTGAATCAACACCAGCTGTGGACGAGGCAGCAACAGAGGTGCCTCTTGTTGTTGGTTATTCACCGTTTAGTCAGAAATTTAGTCCGTTCTATGCGGACACAGGGTACGATCAGGATGTTGTGGCTATGACACAGCTCAGCCTGATGACAACAGACAGAATGGGCGCTATTATTTATAATGCAATTGAGGGCGAGACCATTTCCTACAATGGTACAGACTATACTTATAACGGTATCGCTGATTTATCAGTTAGTTACGATGAAACTGCAGATGTTACAACATATGCTGCAACAATTCGTGATGACATTTACTTCAGTGATGGTGTACAGATGACAGCAGATGATATCATCTTTACCTATTATGCATACCTTGATCCAAGCTATACTGGTTCTTCAACAATCAGTTCATATGATATTATTGGATTAAAGGACTATCAGACACAGACAACATCTGAAATTTATGATAAATATCTTGCTCTGGCTAACGCAATTTATGCTGCAGGCGCTGATCATACATGGAGCTCAAGCGATGCATGGACAGAAGCACAGCAGACAGATTTCTGGGCAAGAATCGACACAGCATGGGCAGCTCATACAGGTGTAATTGTAAGTTATGTTATGTCAAATTACCTTTCATATGCTGACAATGGTTATGCTGGTAATTATACATCAGCTGATGTATCTGCAAGCGAAGGGCTTCAGATTGCTTTTGGTATGGCAATGTGGGGATACGGCGGTTTTGAAGATGACGGAACAACCTTTACAGCAGGTGTATCAGGTACACAGTTCGACACTGCAAATGGCGTTTATCCGACATTAGCAGATTATGCAAACGAAGCTAAACTTGCTTATGGTAATGATCCAGAAGCTTACTATAATACAGAAACAGTTGGAAACGGTGAAGCAGATGTTCTTGGAACAGCTACAGATGCTTTCATCACAGCAAATGCAGCCAGCGAACCTGAGCTTGCAGCTGGTATTCCAAGTATAACCGGTATAACAAAGACAGGCGATTTCAGCGTAGAAGTAAAGGTTAACGGTTATTCAGCACCAGCTGTTTACAGTATCCTTGGTATCCAGGTAGTGCCTATGCATTACTATGGTGATGCTTCTGCATATGATTATGCAAATAATAATTTCGGTTTTGAATTCAACAACTTCAATCTTACAACAGAACAGCAGACAAATCCTGTCGGCGCTGGTGCTTATAAGTTTGTAAAGTATGAGAACAAAGTTGTTTACTTTGAAGCAAACGAAAATTATTACAAGGGTGCTCCAAAAACAAAATATATTCAGTTCAAAGAGATCAACTCTGCAGAAGTTGCTGCCGGCGTACAGACTGGTACCATCGATGCAGGTGAAATGACCGGTTCTAAGACTCGTTTTGAAGAAGTTCAGAGCTATAACTCAAACGGCGAAATTACAGGTGATGTAATTGCAACAAGCAAAGTTGATAACTTAGGATATGGCTATATCGGTATCAATGCTGCTACAGTTAATGTCGGCGGAGTTTCTGATTCAGAAGAATCAAAAGACCTTCGTAAAGCATTTGCAACTGTTATTGCTGTATACCGTGATGTTGCATATGATACTTACTATGGTGAAGCTGCAAGCGTTATTCAGTATCCGATATCCAATACATCATGGGCTGCTCCTCAGGTTACTGATGAAGGCTATGAGCTTGCATTTTCAAAGGATGTTGACGGTAACGCAATTTATACCTCCGGTATGTCACAGGAAGATAAATATGCTGCAGCAATTCAGGCAGCAATCGGATACTTCAAAGCAGCAGGCTATACATTTGATGAAACAGCTGGTGTGTTCACAGCAGCTCCTGACGGTGCAAAACTTTCATATGAATGTATGATTCCGGCAGACGGAACTGGCGATCATCCTTCCTTTGCTGTTGTAACTGATGCATCTGCAGCTCTTGCTACAATCGGTATTGAATTTAAGGTAACTGACCTTTCTGATTCCAGCGTACTTTGGGATACACTTGATGCACAGTCACAGGAGATGTGGTGTGCAGCATGGGGTGCAACCATTGATCCTGATATGTATCAGGTTTACCACAGCAGCAGTGTTGTTGGTGCCGGCGGTTCAGAATCCAATCATTACCATATTACAGACGCTACGCTCGATGATTTAATTGTTCAGGCCCGTGAAAGTGATGATCAGAGCTACAGAAAGGCAATCTACAAAGAATGTCTTGATATCATTATCGACTGGGCAGTAGAAATTCCTGCTTATCAGCGTCAGAACTGTATCATCTTCAGCTCTGAACGTATCAATCTTGATACAATTACTCCTGACATTACTACATTCTGGGGTTGGATGAATGATCTTCAATTACTTGAAATGAAGTAATACAAACCTCATGATCTGAGACAAAAGAAGCAGATGGGCTTGAGTCTTGCATTACAGGCTCAGCCCATTTGCTGATTTATCTTAAGAGAAAGGATATATATGTGGAAATTTATTGTTAAGAGATTGATCACAGGGGCATTCATCGTACTAGCCGGAGCTTTCGTTGTGTATGCGGTTATTCGGTGTCTTCCTACGTCTTATGTGGAAGCGGTTGCAAGACAGAGAGCAAGCAACCCGACCAGTACAAAAACATATCAGGAATGGCTGTTTCAGTTAAATGCTGTATATGGATTGGATAAGGGTATTTTGCACGGCTTTTTGGTATGGCTGGCAGAAGCTATCAGGGGTGAATTTGGAGACTCATGGCTGTTTGGGGTGCCTGTTGTTCAAAAATTCCAGGATGTTGTCTGGTATTCGGTCATTTTAAATTTAATAACTTTGTTTGTTGAAACATTAGCCGGTATTCCGTTAGGTATACTTGCGGCTAGAAAGCAATACAGCAAGACAGATTATGCTGTAACTATATTTGCATTGCTTGGTATTTCATTACCGTCCTTTTTCCTGGCAACTACATTAAAGTATGTTTTTGCCGTCAAACTGCAGTGGTTTGATATTGCAGGTCTGGTTGGACGATATCATGATCAGCTAAGTACTTTTGGACAGATACAGGATATATTATTGCACATGGTTCTTCCGGTCATAACACTTGGTATGTTAAGCATCGGAGGATTGATGAGATATACACGTACAAACATGCTTGAAGTCTTAAGTTCCGATTATATCAGAACAGCAAGGGCCAAAGGACTTCCGGAACGTAAGGTAATAAATAAACATGCCTTCCGTAATACCCTGATTCCTCTTGTTACCTATATGAGCTATCTGCTTCCAAGTATGTTCGGCGGTTCAATGATTACGGAGACTCTGTTCCAGATTCCCGGAATCGGATATATTTCCTATCAGGCGATAACCAAAGGAGATATACCATTTACCATGTTTTACAATTTGTTCATGTTCATACTAACACAGGTAAGTTTAATAATTGCGGACATTATGTATGCGGCTGTTGACCCGCGTGTCCGTATAGAATAGGAGGTGCCCGGATGAGTGATGAAATAAAAACACAGAGCCAGACACCTGAAAATAAAAGTCAGGAGATAGCGCTTGACGATGCCAGACGTGTAAAGGTACTTTCACCTTCCATGCTTGTATTTAAGCGTTTTATCAGAAATAAGCTGGCCATTATTGGTTTAGTTATCTTAGTATTCATGTTCATATTTTCATTTGCAGGCGGACTATTTACACCATATGGTCAGTCTGAAGTTTTTAAAGGAACACAGACAATACCAAAGGACTATGCAGGAGCAACTTTCAATGATGAACTTAGATATATTGTAAAAACAGGGATGGAATTCCCGAATTCAGCAAGATCAAAGTTCATTCTTGCAGTAAACAAAGGATTATTGACCTTTGATTCAGGTGACTCGTTGTATGGCTATAGTATGGAAGGCGATAATTTCTACAAGATCTATGCTCTGGTACCAAAAGTTACAGCGCTTCTTCTGGCTGGTCAGTATGCCTACAATGATCCTGATGGTGTTTTAACTGCCGATCTACAGACAGCTTTCGAGACTGCCATTTCAAGCGGAATGGATTCCTTTGAGCTGAATGGTGCGGAGTATGTTGTCCAAAAGGCCGGAAAAGCATATAATCTTTGTGTTTCAGAAGATCTGGCACTTGCATCGCTTATGGTTATGGATGCATATGATAATGCGAACAGCAACGCCATAAATTCTTATGAATTCAGATATGCAAGTGAAAAAGCAATATCAGATGCCATAACAAGCTTTACCTTTGACGGTAATACATTCACACTGTCAACAGAAGAAGAAAAAACAATTATTTATGATGCTTCTGGGGCAGCTTATGCCGGAATCTCCAATATTATCGTTAATCCAAGCTCCAGTGATGAGGTGCTGACAGCTGCGTTCAAGGATTCAGTAAGAGAAGCTATCGCAGATGATACGGACCGTTTTGTTTATGAAGATGAAACTTACTTTGTTGATGATGTGAATTCTAATTATTACATCACCAGGAATACAGAAACACTGCTGATCCGTGTAAATGAGTCACCTTCTTCGGAACACCTGCTCGGACTGGACGGAAATGGTATGGATGTTCTTACCCGTCTTATGTATGGCGGACGTATTTCATTAATGGTCGGATTTGTCGTAATTTTTATTGAGCTTTTTATCGGAATTATTTTCGGTGGAATTGCCGGTTATTTTGGCGGCGTGATCGATAATATTCTGATGCGTTTTGTGGATCTTTTCAACAGTATCCCATTCTGGCCGCTGTGTTTTATTGTTGGATCAGTTATGGATACGCTGGATATGAATCCTAAGTTTCGAATTTTCATTTTGATGATTCTTCTTGGTGTTCTTGGGTGGACAGGTATTGCCAGAGTAGTTCGTGGTCAGATCTTAACACTCCGTGAACAGGACTTTATGGTTGCAACCGAAGCTACAGGTATCAGGGTGAACCGAAGAATATTCCGTCATCTTGTACCGAATGTCATGCCGCTTTTGATCGTTCAGGCGACAATGGGCCTTGGCGGAATCATTATAACAGAAGCAACGTTGAGTTTCCTTGGCCTTGGTGTAAAGTATCCTCTGGCATCATGGGGAAATATTATCAATGCAGCAACGGATATTTATGTCATGACCAATTACTGGTTCATCTGGATGCCTGCAGGTCTGTTGATCCTGCTTGCAGTTCTCGGATTTAACTTTGTTGGTGACGGTCTTCGTGATGCATTTGATCCGAAGATGAAAAGGTAGGTGACGATATGGCGAAACGTAAAGATGTAAATTATATCTCAGCGAAAGAACTGCGAAAGATATCAAAGGATAACCGCCGCATCACCAACCGGATTGAGAAACAGCGTAATCGGAAGAATGTACAGGAAACAGAATATCTTTCAAAGATGAAAAATCCGAATAATGTTGTCGAATTTGATGATGTTCATACATACTTTTTTACAGACATCGGAACAGTGAAAGCAGTAGATGGTGTCAGTTTTGAAGTACCAAAGGGTCAGACTGTAGGTATCGTGGGAGAATCAGGCTGCGGTAAATCAGTTACCAGTCTTTCTCTGATGCAGCTGGTTCAAAGGCCTCAGGGTCAGACTGTAAGCGGCGAAATTCGTTTTGATTCTGGAGACAAGGTATACAATATAGTTAAGACACCGACAGAAGTAATGCAGACGATTCGCGGCGGCAAGATATCAATGATATTTCAGGAACCAATGACAAGTCTGAATCCTGTCTTCAAAATAGGAAATCAGATTGACGAAGTGCTTGAACTGCATGAAAAAGGAATCTCAAAGGAAGAGAGAAAGTCACATTCCATAGGGCTTCTTGACATGGTCGGTATTGCGAATAGTGCAGGCGTATATGAAATGTATCCTCACGAACTGTCGGGTGGTATGCGTCAGCGTGTTATGATCGCCATGGCTCTCGCCTGCCATCCGAAGCTGATCATTGCAGATGAACCAACAACAGCTCTGGATGTTACGATCCAGGCACAGATACTTGATCTTCTGCGCAGCCTGAAAGATAAGATCAACAGCAGCATCATGCTGATTACACACGATCTTGGTGTAATTGCAGAGATGGCTGACTATGTAGTTGTTATGTATGCCGGAAGGGTTATTGAAAAAGGAACGGTCGAAGATATTTTCCTTCATCCGTCGCATCCATATACAGTAGGTCTTATGGAAAGCAAACCAGCTTTAAACAAAAAAGTGGAACGACTTTACAATATTCCGGGAAATGTACCGAATCCGGTCAACATGCCAAATTACTGTTATTTTAAAGACCGTTGCGACAAGTGTATCGATAAATGCTCTGGCTCATATCCGCCGGAGATAGCAATATCTTCGACACATAGTACATCATGCTATCTGTATGAAGAAAGGATGGGCAGTGATGGAAAATAAAATAAAAAATGATTATGTTCCAGTGGTGCACGACAAGGAAAACGTAATTGAGATCAACCAGCTAAAGAAATATTTTCCGATTAAAGCAGGCTTGCTTAAAAAGGTAGTCGGATATGTAAAAGCAGTAGATGGTATCACTTTTAACATTAAGCGTGGTACAACGATGGGATTAGTAGGTGAATCAGGCTGCGGTAAGACAACTGTAGGTAAAACTATTTTAAGGCTGGAAGAAAAATCCGGTGGACAGGTACTGTTCAACGGACAGGAACTGCATGATCTTTCTCACGAAGAGATGAGAAAGATGCGGCCTAAAATTCAAATGATTTTCCAGGATCCATATTCCAGTTTGTCACCTCGTCTTCCAATCGGTGAAATTATCGGTGAAGCAGTAAGAGAGCATAATATTGTACCTAAAGCAGAGTTTGACGATTATATTGAAAGAATCATGAAATCCTGTGGATTGCAGCCGTATCATAAAGATCGTTATCCGCATGAGTTTTCAGGCGGACAGCGTCAGCGTATCTGTATCGCCAGATCACTGGCTTTAAATCCCGATTTTGTGATTTGTGATGAACCTGTTTCTGCGCTTGATGTATCAATACAGGCGCAGATCATAAACCTGCTCATGGATCTGCAAAAGGAATATAAACTTACTTATCTGTTCATTTCACACGATCTATCTGTTGTGGAGCATATTTCAGATACC
>QKDK01000058.1 GCA_003252135.1 Clostridia bacterium | reverse complement strand
GAATAATTGTAAAGTGAACCAGCGAGAAATACTGGGAAGTCCCAGTGATTTTTGTGAGCCGTTGTGGTCATAGAAGTTTTTTGGACTGATATCAAATTTTTAAGGACAAAGGAAGCTAAAAAGTACGATTGTCTGAATCATAAAAACTACTTTATAATGAAGCATCAACGTATACAATGGAGGTAATAGAAGTGAAAACTTTCGATAAAGCAAAGCTAGTACATATAGGACCGGCAAAATGCGCCATGGATCTTGGGGATGGAAGTGAGCGCGGTGAATATGTGAATCAGGATTACATACTCGAAAAACTAGGCAGACCGCACAGAGCAATCTCGCTTATGTACTGCTATTATCCGCTGGATGCCGGCTGGCCGGGGAGAGCCAGTGTGGTTCATGCCAGTGATACGGTATCCTTTGCCTGGGATTATCCGTATGATGATTATTTTACCTATCGCGGCGGCATCGGCGGTGATCTTTCACAGGAACCCTTTGTGTCCATGCGTGATGTCAGAAGACATGGACAGGATGTATTGTTAACACTTACCATTGATCCGCATGTAAGCGATGCACATTTAATTGCAATAGCAAAAGACCTTTCTACCTTTGGCAGGGTTATGCTGCGTATTAATCATGAAGCTACCGGCAACTGGTTCTCTTTTAACAAACGCTGTTCCTATCAGGAAGTTGCTGACTTTTTTGTGCGTGCCAGCGATCTGATCAGAGAAAATGCGCCAAATGTAAAAACAATCATCTGCATCGGAGGAATCGAGAATCTTTTGGAAGAAAAGATGGTGAAGGAAGAAGAGTTCGCAAAGACCATTCCGGCTGCTGACATCTGGTCAACAGATAAATATGTGGCACTTCACTGGGGATGGCCGTATGACATTGCAGAGGAAGGCGGATCGACACATAAAAGGGACAAAGCAGAAAAGACTTACGAAGAAACAAAACGCAGTTACCTTAGGTTCTTGGATTTGAATCAGGGGGTATCAAAGCCTATGGTCATGTCAGAATTAAATGCCGATGGAGATGTTACTGGACCTTATGAGCAATGCGATATCGTCAAACGGTTCTGTGACCTGCTGAAGGAGGATCAGGACACATGGATGTCCGGTATCAGCTTTTATCAGTTCAGGGACAGAGGGCGTCTCGGACTTGAGATAGAAAATCCGAACAATAAAGATGTTGGGATCGAGCAGCCGTTGCTTAAGACTTATAAAGAGATCATACATGATCCGTTCTTTATGCCTGCTGTTGATATACTGGATGAAACAATTCTGCCGGTAACACTTCGCTGGGGCGGTGCGGAGGATGCGACCGGACTGTCAGTGCAGGTTACGCTGGAGGGGAATCCGCATTTTGCAGAAGCTTATTTTGAAGGCGATCTGAAAGCAGCAAATCTTATGCTCGAGCTGAATGGGCACTGGTTCTATAAAGCACCGGGCGTGACCTGCATCGATATGATGGCAGCGTTTTTTGAGAAACCGCTGCAAAAAGAGGAGACGCTGACGTTTAAGATCTTTGCTCCGCCCGCAAGCGGTGAGAATGATCCTGCTCAGGGTGAAGATTGGATGGAAAATTATTACACGACCCTGACCGCACTGCCAAAGCTGCGTATCAGATACGGAGCAGTCAGAAAGGAAGGCTGAACCTGTATAACAAAAGAATTACAGGGGAAGCTTTGAAGTGTTACAGAGTCTTTGCTATAAAATAGAGATAGGCCGACAGGAGCTTTTGCCGCTGATGATAAGCAGTGAGCATAAGCTCCTTGTTTTGCGTTCTTTTGGGGAAGTGAATTGGTATGGCATTTTCTTAAAGAGTATGATAAAATAACAAGAATAGAGTTGTGAGTTTTAGGATCAGTGATAGAAATGAGGAAATATATGAACGATCTGCAGATGGAAGAGCTGGAACACCTGAATCATATCAAAGGAAAGCTGACGGATGCTATTGAGGATCTGAACAGAATGCTGGGAGATATGCAGTCAGAAATCGTCAAGATGAAAAAGTACTTCTGGGAGAATACCAGTGAATTTGATGAGTTTGGGTACGAGCAGTATACCAATCGTGAAATGATACAAAGTGAATTAAATTCAGCAGAGGAGCGATTGCATCAGCGGCAGCTGTATGAGAAGATGCTTAAATCACCCTATTTTGCCAGAATCGACTTCTGCTACGAAGGTGATTCCAAATCATCTCCGTTCTATATAGGAATCGCAAGCTTTTTACCTAAAAAATCTTTTCTGCCATTGATTTTTGACTGGCGGGCTCCGGTATCAGGACTGTATTATGATTTTGATAAGGGTCCGGCGTCTTATCGCTCCCCGCAGGGAGAGATGCGTGGTGAAATCACGAGAAAGCTGCAGTACAAGATAACCAATGGAGAGATGGAGTATTTTTTTGAAAATGATATAAAGATAGACGATGATATTTTGCAGCGGGAGCTTGGGAAAAATGCCAATGCACATTTAAAGAACATTGTGGCAACCATACAAAAGGAACAGAATGCCATCATTCGGAATGAATCTGACAGAATACTGGTCGTACAGGGCTCGGCAGGATCAGGAAAGACTTCCATAGCACTGCACAGGATTGCCTATCTGCTGTACCATAAACGTCAGGAGCTGCGTGCGGATAATGTTATGATCCTTTCACCGAACACCATTTTTTCGGATTATATTTCGCATATTCTGCCAGAACTCGGTGAAGAACATATTCTTGAAATGAGCTTTGACGATTTTGCAGAACGTGAGCTCAAAGGAATCGTTAGATTTGAGGATCGTTACAGCCAGCTGGAATACCTGCTGGAAGCAAAGCTTGATTCTGTTTACAGAGATAAGAAGATGAAAGCGATACGCAGAAAACAGAGCAAAGAATACCTGCAGGAGATGTATGGCTATATCCTGCAGATGGAAAGTGATTTTATCGATTGGAAGGATTTTCAGCATAAAAAGGTAGAGCGTACGAAAGAACAGCTCATGACGCTTTTTTATGAAAAGTTTCCGGATGTGCCGCTGCTTTCAAGGCTGGAGGCAATTGCTGAATATATCGTGCAGGAAGAAGAAGCCCTGCATAATCAGGATATGGACGAGGGCCAGGTCTATGTTATTAAGGAAAAGATGTCTGCAATGTATAAAACACAGGATGTCCGAAAGATCTACCATCAGTTCCTGCTTGAGAATGAAGAAGACACCTTTGATTATAACGACGATATGATACCGTATGAGGATGTATACCCGCTGATCTATTTTAAGTATATGCTGAAAGGGGTTTCGGCATACAGGAGGATCAGGCATCTGGTTATTGATGAGATGCAGGATTATACAAGAGTTCAGTATGAGATCATCAGACAGCTTTTTGACTGCCCTATGACGATACTTGGTGACAAGGAACAGGTGGCGGATGACAGAAGCTCTGATATACTGACAAATTTAAGTGAGATTTTCGGACGATCCATGAAGCAGATCACAATGAGGAAAAGTTACCGTTCGACTTTTGAGATAGGCAGTATGGCAGGACGGATGATAACGGCAGCTGACATTGAATATTTTGAGCGTCATGGCCGTGAACCAGTCATTCACAGACTTCTGACTAAAGAAGAACAGTATGATGCACTGGCAGGGGAGATCAGGAAGCAGTCCGGATATGGAACTATTGCCATTCTGTGCCTGAGCCAGAAGGAAGCCTCTTTGGTATATGAAGAAATCAAGGATAAGCTGAATGTTACATTGATGACAGAGGACAGTGAGACTTTTACCGAAGGTATCGTGATCACCGCCTTTTATCTTGCAAAAGGTCTGGAGTTCGATGCTGTACATATTCCAAATGCGGGAAAAGACCGGTATTTTAATGCACTGCATCGTCAGATCCTGTATATATCGTGTACGAGAGCATTACATGACCTTGATATCTATACCACCGTTGAAGTAAGTGAGATTATTGAAACAGCTGCCAAAAAGTGAGAAAATCAACATAAAGATTATTTAAAATCCTGTTTTTTCGTCATTATGGGCATTGAGATTTTACTTTTTTATTTCATAAGATTATGGTACTATAGTACTGATAGTAGCTTATATAGGAGGAAGCAGTATGTCTAATTTATTCTCTGGTCTGGAATCGCTGGGACTCAACAAGCTAAAGGATGTCCAGATATTCGAATCGACAGCAGATTCACCAAGCAAGAAAAAAGAGTGTGAAGATGAAAAACCAAAAGCGACAGAAGCTGATTATATATTTGACAAGACATTCGTTTGCCCTGTATGTGACAAGGAATTTAAGTCAAAAACAGTAAAGACTGGAAAAGTCAAACTGATTGCGATGGATACAGATCTTCGCCCAAAGTATCAGACGATGGATTCACTGAAATATGATGCGATTGCATGCCCGAACTGCGGTTATGCGGCATTGAACCGGTTTTTTAATTATATGACAAGCACACAGTCCAAGCTGATCATCAGCAATATATCGAACTCTTTCAGCGGTCTGGCAGCAGAAGGAGACATCCTGACCTACGATGATGCCATAACAAAGCACAAGCTCGCTTTACTGAATACCATTGTCAAACGGTCAAAATTAAGTGAAAAGGCATATACCTGCCTGAAAACAGCTTGGCTGATAAGGGGGAAAGCAGAGACGCTTCCCAAAGAAACCAAGGATTATATTACTGTTATTGCGAGACTGGCAGCAGAAGAGAATGAGTTTTTAAAGAATGCATATGAAGGATTTTCAGAAGCATTTTCAAAAGAACTCTTTCCGATGTGCGGTATGGATGAGAATACTACGACTTACCTTGTCGCTGATCTTGCTAGAAGACTTGGAAGATATGAGGAAGCGAGCCGCTGGGTGTCAAAGGTCCTGACTTCGAGGGATGCCAATGAACGTATAAAGAATAAAGCACGTGAGATAAAAGAGATGATTGCTGTTGAATTACGAAAAAGCAAGAATCAGGAGGGTTGATCTTGGCGGAGCAATTATACACAATTCCTGTGAATGAAGCGTTCCGCGTTGATTGTGAATGCCCATTATGCCACATATATCAGACTTTACAGCAGAATGCCATTGATTTTACCATGGGTCCGAGCTATATGGAAGATGATGTGAGGCTTGCGACCAATAAAATGGGCTTTTGCAGGGAGCATATCAAGATGCTGTATCAGCATCAGAACCGTCTTGGCCTTGCACTGATGATGCTTTCACATACAGACCGGACCATTGATGATATGAAGAAAATCGCAGCGAACAGCAAAGGCGGACAGGGCGGATTCTTCATGAAGAAAGACAAGGATGTAGCAATGACTGCATTTGCGAATGAACTGGAAGATTCATGCTATATCTGTCAGCGTATTGATACGACCTTCGATCGTTATGTCAATACGATATTTCATCTGCTGAGGACCGATAAGGAATTCGAGAAGATCTTTGAACAAGGAAAAGGTTTTTGCGTGTCACATTATGCATTGTTAAGAGAAGCAGCCGGAAAGAACTTAAGCGGAAATCATCAGAAGGAATTTATTAATACGCTGGATAAACTTTTTTTTGATAACATGCAGCGTGTCAGGGATGATTTAAAATGGTTCACGGATAAGTTCGATTATCGCTATGCCGACCAGCCGTGGGGGAATTCAAAGGATGCTGTGCCACGGACGATCGGGAAGATGAATGGTGTGAAAATTGAATGATTAGGCAAAGGAAATGTATTAGCACTCATTTGCAACGAGTGCTAATTTTTTCTTGACAATTTGACATTGAAGTATTATATTAGATAGCGAAGCAGAAATCGAAGCAAATTCCGTTATGATAGCACAATGGATAAGGGTGTTTAAGACGGAGCAGGAGCTGGTTTCAAGAGTGAAAAAGGAGGATTTATTTCAATGAAATTAAAACCATTAGGCGACAAAGTTGTATTAAGACAGATGCTTGCAGAAGAGACTACGAAATCAGGTATTGTATTACCGGGACAGGCAAAAGAAAAACCGCAGCAGGCAGAGGTCATTGCTGTTGGACCAGGCGGTATTGTTGACGGTAAAGAAGTAGTGATGCAGGTCGCAGTCGGTGATAAGGTTATTTACTCAAAATACGCAGGAACAGAAGTCAAGCTGGAAGATGAAGAATTTATCATCGTTCGTCAGAATGATATTGTTGCGGTTGTTGTAGAATAATGAAATAAGTTTATTGGAGGATAAGAGAGCATGGCAAAAGATATTAAAAACGGCGCAGAAGCCAGAGCAGCTTTGGAAGCTGGCGTGAATAAACTTGCAGATACTGTAAAGGTCACACTCGGACCGAAGGGACGCAACGTTGTCCTTGACAAATCATATGGCGGACCGCTGATTACCAATGACGGTGTTACCATTGCAAAAGAAATCGAACTTGAAGATGCATTTGAAAACATGGGTGCTCAGATTGTTAAAGAAGTTGCAACAAAGACCAATGACGTAGCAGGTGACGGAACGACAACAGCTACCATTCTTGCACAGGCCATGATTAATGAAGGTATGAAGAACCTGGCAGCAGGCGCTAACCCGATCATTCTTCGCAAGGGTATGAAGAAAGCAACAGATGCAGCAGTGGAAGCTGTTCTTAAGATGAGCAAGAATGTAACAGGAAAAGAGCAGATCGCAAAGGTAGCGGCGATTTCGTCAGGCGATGATGAAGTAGGAGCAATGATTGCTGATGCAATGGATAAAGTATCCAAAGACGGTGTTATCACAATTGAAGAAAGCAAGACCATGAAAACAGAACTTGACCTTGTAGAAGGTATGCAGTTCGACAGGGGATATATTTCAGCATATATGGCAACTGATATGGATAAGATGGAAGCAAATCTTGAAAATCCATACATCCTTATCACAGAGAAGAAGATTTCTAATATTCAGGATATCCTTCCTGTGCTGGAGCAGATCGTACAGTCCGGCGCAAGACTGCTTATTATTGCAGAGGATGTTGAAGGAGAAGCACTGACAACTCTTGTAATCAACAAACTTCGCGGTACTTTCGTGGTTGCAGCCGTGAAAGCTCCCGGATACGGTGACAGAAGAAAAGCTATGCTTCAGGATATTGCGATACTGACAGGCGGAACTGTTATTTCTGATGAACTTGGACTTGACCTGAAGGAAACAACGATTGAACAGCTTGGCCGTGCAAAATCAATAAAGATTCAGAAAGAGAACACTATCATTGTTGACGGTGAAGGCGACAAGAATGAAATTGCAGCTCGTGTAGCACAGATCCGTAAGCAGATTGAAGAGACCACCTCTGATTTTGATAAAGAAAAATTACAGGAAAGACTTGCAAAGCTTGCAGGCGGTGTTGCTGTAATCCGTGTTGGTGCTGCTACTGAAACTGAAATGAAAGAATCCAAGCTTCGTATGGAAGATGCATTGGCAGCTACAAAGGCAGCAGTTGAAGAGGGCGTTATCGCAGGCGGCGGTTCAACATTGATTCATGCTGAAAAAGCAGTTGTTGCGCTAGCGGCAGGTCTTGACGGAGATGAAAAAACAGGTGCTAACATCATTCTTAAGGCACTTTCTGCTCCGCTGAAATGTATTGCTGAGAATGCCGGACTGGAAGGTTCTGTTATTGTCAATAAAGTAAGAGAATGTGCAGAAGGTATTGGATTCAACGCTTTGACAGAAGAATATGTTGACATGGAAAAAGCAGGCATCCTTGATCCTACCAAGGTTACAAGAAGTGCGCTTCAGAATGCAAATTCAGTTGCATCGACCTTCCTTACAACAGAAGCAGCTGTTGCTTCCATCAAGGAAGATGCTCCTGCAATGCCAGCTGGCGGTGCAGGCGGCATGGGAATGATGTAGTTAAAAGCTTTACATCGGTCAAATCACATAACAGATAAATAATAAACGCCGTACATTACATATCGTAGTGTACGGCGTTATTTTTATGCAAAACGTACTCTTGAACAAATAGAAATCCTATAAGCAGAGCAGCTTTTTTACGTCTGGCATTATTTATTCGTTAGGTGCGTAGTGTATTCTTACATTGATATCCTGATTATAATTACCAAAGCCACGTCCGAAGATCGTCAGACCACCTATATGTGCTGCATTGGATGGAACTTCGAATTTAAAACGGATATTGCTCTTATAATCCAGCTTGAGGTCGGCAAGTGAAACACTTGATATCTTGAGACCATCAATGAAGGTCCCTTCGTTGTTGATTACGATAAGCTTTAATAATCCATACTGGTTCCAGTTCGGGAACCACCAGTCGGGTGTGAATATGCCCTTCACATCACCAAAATCACCGGGGCTGGTCCACATACCAAGGCAGGTATCGTTTAAATAAAAAAAGATATCGGATGGCCAGGTATTGTTGACGCCAGGCGCTTCTGAACTGAGTTCGGCTGATATAATGATCTGCGTGAGTTTTTGCCCTGCCGGGATGAAATTTGGTATCATATATTCCACATATCCTCTTGTAAACCAAAGGATATCACTGTTAATTCTGTCAGGATGAGCAAAATATCTTGCGTCATCAACTTCGCCGATCAGATTGCTTGGTGTGGCGAGTCCGCAAGTCGGGAATACCTGATAGTCGGAATAATGTCCGATCTTTATCTCGGTTTCATATACATTTTCCAGAACTTCCTCACTCTCAAGCTCAATTAAAATTTTGTCAAGGTGAACCATGCACTTCTTCTGATTTCCGTGACCGGCAGATTCACTGACAATGGTAATGATACCGCAGTCTT
>QKDK01000160.1 GCA_003252135.1 Clostridia bacterium | reverse complement strand
AAAGTCTGTAATATCAATCTTCTATGATTATAAAAGCAAGTGCTTCAAAAGATGACATCGGATAGATATTTATATATCATATGATGTTATCTCTTGAAGCATTTTCTATGGATTTTTTTAACGAAAGTATTGACAACCAATACCCCTATGGGTATAATGCGATACAGAAAGTATACCCATGGGGGTATAGACTATTACTGTCAATCCATAGGTATCAAAGGGACAAAGTGCATTCGTCCCAACATCACACAGAAAAGAAATGAGGGGATGTATGAAGCAGATAGCGGCAAAGATTGAGGAAGTTTTAGATTTTGGCGGAATGAAGAAAGATATATTGTTTTTAGTATTGTCAGGGGTAGCATTGCTCCTTAGTATCTTTCATGTGGTTTCTTTGCCGTTTGATATCTCATGGGTGGCTATATTGTTGTGCGGAACACCGATTGTGATCGGGGCGGTTCTGGGTCTTATCACCGAATTTGATATAAAGGCAGATGTTCTGGTTTCTCTCGCTCTGATTGCTTCCATTCTGATCGGAGAGAACTTTGCTGCCGGTGAAGTCGCATTTATTATGCAGCTTGGCGCATTGCTCGAAGATATTACCGTCAACAGAGCAAGGGCGGGAATTGAAAAGCTCGTACATTTGACACCGCGTACGGCTCGCGTGATCCGCAACGAGAAAGAGAATGTGATTCCAGCGGAAGAAGTTTTGGTGGGAGATATCATCCGCGTGCTTCCGGGAGAGACAGTTCCGGTTGATGGCATCATTAACAAAGGTGTTACCTCAATCAACCAGGCCGTTATGACAGGAGAGTCCATGCCGGTTGATAAAGCAATCGGGGATGAGGTACTAAGCGGAACCGTGAACCAGTTCGGTGTGTTTGAAATGGAAGCGACCAAAGTCGGTGAGAATAGTTCCATTCAGCGAATGATCCGGCTCGTTCAGTCAGCAGATGCCGGAAAGGCAAAGATCGTGGGCATGGCTGACCGGTGGGCTACCTGGATCGTCGTCATTGCTTTAACCTCGGCGTCACTGACCTGGCTGATTTCCGGGGAGATCATAAGAGCAGTCACCATTCTGGTCGTATTTTGCCCCTGCGCCCTGGTGCTTGCAACTCCGACAGCTATCATGGCTGCCATCGGAAATGCAACAAAGCACGGATTTCTTGTAAAAGAAGGAGATGCGCTGGAGCGTCTATCCCGTGTTTCATGGATCGCATTTGATAAGACCGGAACGCTGACAAAAGGTGTCCCTGTAGTCATCGCAGTCAAAAGCATAACAGAAGACTATACAAAAGACGAGATATACGGTATGGCTGCGGCTGCGGAGCAGTACTCGGAGCACCCGCTTGGAAAAGCCATAACAAAGTGCTATAAGCATGAAGTAACGAACCGACTTATGCGGACGGAAGCATTTTCCATGACACCGGGACAGGGTATCTTTGCCCGTGTGGGAGATCAGGAAATTCTGGCTGGAAATGAGAAGTTATTCGCCGGTAAGAACATCAGCCTTTTTGAGAATCAAATCGCTTTTCTCGAAGCAAAGCGTTATCTTGAAGAAGGATGTACCGTTATCTATATCACTGTGAATGGACAGTATGCCGGATTTCTGGCACTTTCCGATACCTTACGTGAAGAGAGTCTGCAGATGATAGAGCACCTGAAAAATCTTAATGTACAGCCGGTCTTACTTACCGGAGATCATGAAAATGCAGCCAGGGCAATTGCTGCCCAGCTAGGTATCAAAGAAGTAGTTTCTGACTGTATGCCGGAAGATAAACTGATTCGGATCGAGAATTTTCACAAAAATCAGGACGAAGTCTGTATGATCGGGGATGGTGTGAACGATGCCCCTGCTTTGCGGAAAGCGAATGTCGGAATCGCCATGGGCGGAGTCGGAAGTGATATCGCGGTGGATGCTGCGGATATTGCACTTGTGGATGATGAAGTAAAGGAACTTCCGCATTTGCTTGCGCTGTCTAAGAGAATGATGACAACGATCAAAGTGAACCTGACGTTCTCCATGCTGCTGAACTTTGTAGCAATCCTTCTGGCGATTACCGGTGTCTTGGATCCCATCGTAGGAGCGCTGGTGCACAATGCCGGCTCAGTACTGGTCATTACCAACTCTGCACTGTTGTTGAACTGGAAAGGAAAGTGGAAGGCAGCAGAGGAACCTATGAAGGGTAGGGCAGAGGCAGGAAGAGCAAAACCAGAAGTATCATGACAAGAAAACAAGAAATGAAAACCAGAATAGATAACTAGGATAGATAAACAGATTGAAGGACTAAGATTGGAGAATCAATTTAGAAGAACCAAGATAAAAGAACCAAGATAAAGATCCATGATAGAAGTAAAATTGGGATTGACAAATCAGTCTGACGTACTATAATGTTGCTATAAAAGAATAGGAAGAACAAAGGCTAAGAAGAGAAGAGTAGATGATTGGCGCTTTTACAGAGACCTCAGAAGGGTGAGAATGAGGAAGGCAAGAATGATCGAACATGGTCTCGGAGCTGCGCACCGAACTTTAAAAAAGTCAGGCTGCGACGGGAGCACCCGTTATCGTGACAGGCTATCGATGGATAAAGATCTGTCCGTAGTTGATAAGGCTTATACCGTGAGGTATGAGCGAATTAGGGTGGTAACACGAAGCGTATGCTCTCGTCCCTGAAAAGAGATTTTCAGAGAGGAGGGCTTTTATTATGTCCAAAAGAGAAAGTATTGTAGAGACAGATCGAATAAGAATCTGTAGAATGGCGAGGGAAGATGTTCAAAGTATCGCAGGAGGGTGTAACCTGCCAGGTATTCCTGCCTCAGGATTAGAACAAACAGGTGTAAATGTAACTTCGAAAGAAATCATGAATGCTATGGCCGTGCGATGGGAAAATACAGACGAAAGACACGACGGGAAAGCACTGGAAGAATACCGCTGGTGCATTGAGTGGAAGGAAAATCAACAGATCATCGGTGTAATCGGAGCCACAAAATTCGAAGAAGACAAAAAGTCAGCAGAGCTTTTCTGCCGTATTGAGGCAGACTACTGGGGACAGGGCATCACGGCAGAAGCAGTCACAAAAGTGACCGGATATTTCTTTGATAAGGTCGGCTGCAAAAGTGTGATGACAAGATATATTATGTAGCAGGCAGCTTAGAACCATCCGCTTTTGTGCTGTCTCCATGGCGGCCTTTCCAAACCATTCGGACCAGATACAGGAGAAGTAAGACGCCCCAGGAACCGGCTTCTGCGTAGACAATGATCATATTCTCGCAGGCTGCTGCAAAAGAATAGGAGAATAGAATACGAGAAAGCAGGGATATCACCCCGGCTATACTTGAATAGAGGACATCGCCAAGTCCTTCCAGGTATCCTCGGATGGCTGTTGCAATACCAAACAGCAGATAAAAGACAGCGATTCTTGAGAAGAATTCACCACCGATGGCAGTGGATTCGGGACCAAGGCCGAACATGGCAATTAAAAATGTACCGGTCTTAATAACAAGCAGAGTAAGCAGAACAGAAACAGCGGTCATGATGGCGGTACCGATCACTACGATCCGGGGTATCTGTTTCTTCTTTCCGGCACCGTAATGCTGCGCTACAATTGTGGAAATGCCCGAACCCAGATTGATAATAGGGAGCAGAATAATAGAATCAACACGGTACGCCGTAGTAATGGCGGCTACAGTTAGAGTACCAAAGCCGTTCATGAAATTTTGAAGTGTAAGATTGCCGACTGCGGTGATGCAGGACTGCACCATGGGAGGTGTGCCAAGCCGGAAGCCCTGCTTTTGCAGAGAACGGTCATAGGAAGCCCTGACTTTTTTGATATGCATATAGTCGTACTTCTTCCTGCTGTACAGGATCAGATAAAGTGTCATAATGATCTGTGAGATCACCGTAGCCAGTGCTGCACCAAAGACACTCCAATGAAACAGGGCAACAAAAAGAAGATCCAGAAGGACATTGATCACGGATGAACACAGAACCGAAAGAAAGGGTGCTTTGCTGTTCCCGACACCGCGAAGCGCAGCGGCATATACATTATAGACTGCAAGAAAAGGAACACCGAATAATATGACCTGCAGGTACTTCTTTGCCATATCAATGGTCTCCTCTGTTGTGTTCATGGCAGTAAGCAACGGTCCGGAGAGCAGAATACCAACGCCCGCTAGCAAGGTGAAGATGATACTAAACAGAAAGGAAAATGAAGAAAGCAGCTCTGTGATTTCCGTCTCTTTCTTACTGCCGAATTTATGTGCGAACAGAATGGACAAACCTAGTGTAAATCCCGTGATTGCCATAAGGTACAGGTTGATGACAGCATACGTCGCACCGATTGCTGCAAGTGCGTCCTCTCCGGCAACATTTCCGACAATGAAAGCATCCGCCCAGCTGTAGAGCTGCTGCAGGATACCGCTGAAAATGAGCGGTGCACAGAAGCGAAGTAACATCAGTGCGATATTCTCAGATTTTTCTTTTGAGGTTTTCGAATGCATCGTATCCTTTTGGGTGTAAAGTTATCACACCCGGCCTCCTTGTATCATTCTGTATTGTAAGCGGATAAAGCTCTAAAAACAAAAAAATCGTATGCAAGAATTAGCCTCGCATACGGTAGGTACTCACCCGATAATGCTGAAAGTATAGCATATAGAATAATGAAAAACAAGTATGTAAATTGCTATTTTGCTCTTGCTATTTCGTTCCTCTCGTGCTAGAATCGAGCATATATTTAAAATGCGATGAAAAGAAATAGTACATGATATCTTGATTTACAGAGAGGGAATGGCTGGTGTGAATTCCTATGACAGGTGTATGGAAGGCGTCTTGGAGCAGCGGAGTGAAGTTGTTGTAACACAAGTAGCTACCGACGGAGTATTCTGCCGTTAAAGGGAATACGGTATAAGGTCGTAAGACCCGTATCGGGAAAGAGCAGACGATGTATTCGTCTGAACTTAGGTGGAACCGCGGAGTTTATTCGCCCTAAGCATAATATTATTATGCCTGGGGCTTTTTTGTTGCCCAAAAACCAAACTTATACAATGTGCAGAGAGCATGCACAAGAAGGAGGACATGTTGAAGAGAAAGCGTCTTCAACAGTAAAGTTTGAAAAGACCAAACTTATTATGTGCAGAGACCATGCACAAGAAGGAGGGCAAGTTGAAGAGAAAGCGTCTTCAACAGTAAAGTTTGAAAAGACCAAACTTATTATGTGCAGAGACCATGCACAAGAAGGAGGGCATGTTGAAGAGAAAGCGTCTTCAACAGTAAAGTTTGAAAAGACCAAACTTATTATGTGCAGAGAACATGCACAAGAAGGAGGGCATGTTGAAGAGAAAGCGTCTTTAACAGTAAAGTTTGAAAAGACCAAACTTATTATGTGCAGAGTACATGCACAAGAAGGAGGAAGATATGAAGAGCAGAACATTTGAAATGGACGAGTTGGTGAGGTATTGCAATCAATATGGTTTTATCTTTCAGGGGAGTGAGATTTATGGCGGGCTTGCCAATACCTGGGACTATGGGCCGCTTGGAAGCAGGCTGAAAAATCAGATCAAGGATGCCTGGCGGTACTTTTTTATTCAGATCAGGGATAACAGCTATGAGGTGGATTCGGATATTCTGATGAATCCCACCGTATGGGAGGCAAGCGGTCATCTGGAAGGTTTTTCAGATCCGCTGCTTGATTGTAAGTCCTGTAAGACAAGGCACCGCGCGGACAATCTGATCAATGACTTTGACAGTAGTGCGAATGCTGACGGAATGACCCAGCAGGAAATGATGGATTATATAAGAAATCATCAGGTTCCCTGCCCAAAATGCGGGAAGTCGGACTTTACCGATATCAGGCAGTTCAATCTTATGTTTGCAACACAGCGTGGCGTTACAAAAGACACGGCGAACACCATATATTTACGACCGGAGAACGCGCAGGGCGAGTATGTTAACTACCTGAATGTGGCAAGGACGATGCGGGCAAAGCTGCCTTTTAGCATCGGACAGATCGGAAAAGCCTTTCGTAACGAGATAACCCCGGGGAATTTTACTTTTCGAACGATTGAGTTTGAACAGATGGAATTTCAGACATTTTGCAAAGAAGGAACAGACGCGGAACTATATGACTATTATAAAGGATATGGAATCCGTTTTTTTGAGTCGCTTGGCCTGCCAAAGGAGAAGCTACGGTTCCATGACCATGAAAAGCTGGCGCATTATGCGAAAGCAGCCTGTGATATAGAGTATCTGTTCCCATTTGGCTGGGGAGAGATCAACGGAACCCACAACCGGACGAATTTTGACCTGACAAGGCACCAGCAGTATTCAGGAACTTCGATGGAAAATCTGGACGAAGAGACAAAGGAAAGAAAAGTCCCGTACATCATCGAGTCGACCTACGGTCTGGACCGTATCTTTCTGGCCCTGCTCTTTGAATGCCTACGGGAAGAAGAACTGGAAGGGGAGGATACGAGAACGGTTCTGCAGTTACCGGCATCCCTTGCACCAATTAAGGTGAATGTACTGCCGCTTATAAAGAAACGGCATGCAGAAAAGGCAAAAGATATCTACAAAAAACTGTCTAGACAGATGATGGTTCAGTACGACGAGTCAGGAAGCATCGGGAAAAGATACCGTAGAGGAGATGCCATTGGGATTCCCTATGCCGTTACCATTGATGACAATACGATTGAAAATGGAATGGTGACTGTTCGGGAGCGCGACTCCATGACGCAGGAGACCATACGGCTGGGAGACCTGGCACACTTTCTTGCAGAAAGAATTACTCCTCTATCTTTTCAATAATCGGAGTGAAGTTTTTTGCCATGGTAAAGTAACATTTTTTAATTTCAGACAGAAGGGTCTGTGCTTTATCATTTTCCAGTCCAAGATGATATGCCTGCATTTCAAGGTAATAGTCAAGATATGCTGTTTTTTTCAATGTCTCAGGATGCTGGAAGCAGTGTTCAACAAGTGCAGGCTTTGCAGCCATGATGCTTAAGCTTGACAGGATGGCATGATCAGAGGTTTTATCCGATTTTGAGTAACGCTCCATCGTGCTGATGATGGTTTCATTTATCTCTGTTTTAAAGGATTGTTCCTTTGATATCTGAAGATAAAAATCTCCATATTCTCTGCTTTCCAGACACATGATGAGCTCTATGGCACTGCTGAGTAAAAAGTAGTCCCGACCCTCTCTGCCTGGAAAGCAGTTTTCTATCTTCTGATTCATCGCACTTCTGATCTCTATATATACCTTCATTCCAAGATCTGCTTTGCCGTTAAAATAATAATTCAACAGACCCAGATTCGCATTTGAATCGGCAGCGATCTCACGCATGGTTACAGAGCTATACCCTTTTTCATAAAAAAGATTTTTACCGATTGTAAGGATCTTTTGTTTTGTCTGCTTACCCTTTTCATAATGATTCATTAAGCTTCACTCATTTCAGATTATTTTGGAACTTTTTTCATTGATCACACTGACAGGAGACCCGTTCAGATATGCTGTGAAATTGTCAATTGCCATGGAAAGCTGACGAAGTCTGCAGGTTTTTGGCATCCAGGCAATATGAGGTGTAATAAGTGCATTGCTGCATTGCGTCAGTTTATCATCAGGGAGCGGTGGCTCATGTACCAGCACGTCAAGTCCTGCGCCATAAAGCTTACCACAGTTCAGTGCATCGATCAGAGCCGCTTCTTCAATCAGACCACCTCTCGCCGTATTGATCAGGATGGCACCATCCTTCATCTTAGAAATTGCATTTCTGTCAATCAAATTCTTTGTATTCTCATTTAGCGCAATATGCAGAGAAATCACATCAGACTGTTCAAGAACCTCAGAAAGTGATACCTGCCTGATAAAGTCATATCGGGATTCTGTTTTTTTACTTCTGTTATATGCTATGACATTCATTCCAAAGGCTTCTGCCATCTTTGCCGCACGAAATCCGATTGCGCCAAGACCTATAACACCAAATGTTTTCTGATATAGCTCCACCTGATTGACAGGTGCTGCCATATACCGCTTTGTCGTATTGGCCCAGTCTGTTTCTTTTACGTGGCTTGAACAGAAAGCAGGCTGCTTACAGATGTCAAGCAGCAGAGAAAAGGCATATTCTGCAATGGTATATTCGCCATACATCGTATTCGTTATGGTTATACCGCGCGCTCTTGTCATATCCCAATCCAGCTCCTGATAGCCATGAGCCAGTCCGGCAAGGTATCTGACTTTTGGATGAGTCATAAAGAACGCTTCGTTGATGAGCTGCGGCGTGATCCAGGCACCAAGGACAGCATCAGTATCGCTGTCTATCCTGCTGCTAAACTCCTCAGCAGACGGGTATCCGTCAAAATGAAGTAAACGGTAGGATACATCAGGTATTTTAGAAAGATTATCCCATGTTTTCAAAACCTCGTCAAGGGAAATGTCGTTACAAGAAGGTGTCGTATAAAGCACTGCTACTTTATTCATGAATGTAAAGCTCCTCTCATTTTATACAGATTGAAAATGATGATTTTCCTGTTTTCCGGTTGAAAATCATAAACTGTTTTTTATATTAAATTATACATGTATAAATGTCAATTAAAAAATAAACCAAAGGTAATTTATACAATGGACTCTGATAAAAGGCTATATATTAGCGTTTTATAAGCATTATATAAGATTTATGAGGAATTAATATAAAATATATTGAACACGTATAAAATTATACTTGACTAATATAC
>QKDK01000045.1 GCA_003252135.1 Clostridia bacterium | reverse complement strand
CCTGGCATCATCAAATTTGGAATTTTCATTTATTATAGTATATTCTCCTGATTAATCAACCTTTTCATCGTATAAAAACAGGATACTGCATCAATTACTCTAAAATAATCATATCACTGCATTATGCCTGCCGCTCTGCCAAGTCTGCCGTCGCCTGCAAAAAAGGCGGGCAGCAATTCACCTGATTGCTGCCCGCTTTTTATATATTTTGTTTATGGTCTGCTTGGTTTTGATCCACCAGTCATACCGCCACCTGACCAGTTGCCTTTTCCGCCACCGCCCATCATGGATTCCGGTAATTCAGTGATCACTGTACCATTTAAGGTTACTGTTCCGCCATTTAATTCACCAGAAGTGTCAAAATCAAATCCTGAATTTGCTGTTACATTGATCACACCGTCATTGATAATTATTTTGCCGTTGGCATCAAAAGCATCTGTATCACCGCTGCCGACTTCTACTGTGATATCGCCGCCGTTTACTTCAATCACCACATCATATGCTGTTGACTTGCTGGCAGCATTGATTCCGTCATCTGTTGCATATACATTTATGGTTCCGCCGTTCAGCTGAATATAAGTTGCTTCAATTCCTTCTGTACTTGTTACGACAGTGATATTACCGCCATCGATCTGCACGATCGTTGTACCGTGAATTCCATCATCTCCTGCGGTTATGGTTATATCTCCGCCGCATATATAGATATAGCCCAGGGTATTGTCATCATTATTCTCACAGTGCATTGCATCCTGCCCTGCATCAATTGTTATTGTTCCGGCTGTAATACCAATAAAGTCATTTGCTTCGAGCCCGTCTTCTGCTGCTGTGATATCATAGGTTCCACCGGTCACTTTTAAATCATCCTTTGAGCTGATACCGTTTCCCTGTGCCGAATTGATCGTCAGGGAGCCTGTTCCGTTCATTACAAGATCTGATCTTGAGAAAATCACCGCATCCAGATTGGTTTCACCATCTGGTACATAGGTACCTGTAACTTCGAGTGTGTTCTCACTGTCAGTCGTGGTAACAAAAACTTTATCTGCAGATGTTATATAGATTGCTGGAGCATCTGTATTGGTAATACTTAAACCATCAAGAACAAGCTGGACCTTGGCATCATCTGGCACAGCTACCAGAATGGTCACATCACTGGCTTCTCCGCTGATCACATAGACACCTTCTTCTGTTATGGTAATGTCCTGTCCGCTGCTAACAGTAATGTATTGTGCATCCGATGTGTCTGCTGTCTGTTCTAAATCACGATTACTGAACAGGTCCGATGTATCAAGTGCCGAGCCTTCGACAGCTGTTGCGACTGTTACTGTGGATGTTGTCTGACTTGAAGAAGTATCTGCAGATGATGCTGAGGTCTGACTGTCCGTTGTTGTTCCCGTTGTCTGCGTGGTGTCTGCAGCAGCAGTGCTGTCTGCTGTGTTCGCTGCCGTACTGCTTGTTGCGGTACAGCCTGCCATAACAAATACTGTCATAGTTAAAAGTACTATAGCAATGATTCTTTTTATCTTCATATTTATCTGCTCCTTGCGATTTGATTTTTATGGTTCAACGTTGTAACCATATCATATCAGCCGAAACTAAAATGAACTTAAAATATAAAATAAATTTTTGAATCATCTATTTTCCAGTTTGTTTTCCTGATTTTTGTTCATGCAGACTTAAATGACACTTGGAAGTTTCCATATCTCATCATTATATTCCCCGATCGTTCTGTCAGAGGAGAAATATCCGGCCTTGCTGATGTTCACGAGCATTTTTCTAGCCCAGCTCTTCCTGTTCTCATAATCAGCAAAGACCTGTTCCTTTGCTTCAATATATTCGGAAAGATCAAGAAGTGTCATGAACCAGTCTTTTTCAATCAGTTCTTTTTGCAGACGCAGAAGATTCTCCTGCTGACCTACTGCCATCAGCTCTTTTCCGGTAATAAAATCAACCAGTTCCCTGATCTTCCCGTCATTTTCATAGAACTGCCTGGAGACATAATCTTTCTTCTGATAATGTCTGATTACAGTATCACTGGATTCACCAAAGATATAGATGTTTTCCATTCCGACCAGCTGAGCGATCTCAACATTGGCCCCATCCAGCGTTCCGAGGGTCACTGCTCCGTTCAGCATCAGCTTCATGTTGCCGGTCCCGCTTGCTTCCTTGGATGCCAGCGAGATCTGTTCTGAGACATCACAGGCTGGAATCAGCTTTTCTGCAAGCGTTACATTATAGTTCTCGACCATTACGACCTGAAGATACGGACTGACTGCCTTATCCTGTTGTATCAGTTCCTGAAGGCACAGGATCAGGTGGATGATGTCTTTAGCCAGTATATATGCAGGCGCTGCCTTTGCACCGAAGATGATGGTGATCGGCCGTTTTGGCAGGTTGCCTTTTTTTATCTCCAGATATTTGTAAATGATGTAGAGCGCATTCATCTGTTGTCTCTTATACTCATGGAGCCGCTTGATCTGTATATCAAAAATCGACTGATCATTCAGTTCAATGTTCTGCATCCTGAGCAGATATTTTTTCAGCGCTGTTTTACTTTTCTGTTTGATTGCGAGCAGTTCCTCCAGCGCTGCCGTATTCGAATGATAATTCATGAGCTTTGACAGTTCACAGGCATTTTTAAGATATCCATCTCCGATTTTTTCGTGAATAAAGTCTGTCAGTGGTTCATTGCAGGATAACAACCACCTTCTGAAGGTAATGCCGTTGGTCTTGTTATTGAATTTCTCAGGGTATATTCTGTAAAATGCTTCCAACTCGTTTGTCTTTAAAATCTCTGTGTGCAGATGGGCAACACCGTTCACACTGTAGCAGTAGTGGATATCTATATGCGCCATATGCACCTTTCCCCTGGAATCAATAATTCTGGTACGGGGATCTTTATATTTATCATGCGCTTTTTCATCCAGAAGTTTTATAATGGGAACCAGATGCGGCACAACTTTTTTCAGATAGGACAGCGGCCATTTTTCCAGAGCTTCTGCCAGAATTGTATGATTTGTGTAGACACAGGTCTTTGACACAATGTCAATTGCCTCCTCAAAAGCAATACCCTCCTGGTTCAGGCGGTAGATCAGTTCAGGAATGATCAGTGTCGGATGGGTATCGTTGATCTGAACGACTGCATATTCGAAGAGATCGTGAAGGCAGCAGCCCCTCTCTCTGCATTCCTCAAGAATCAGCTGTGCGGCATTGCACACCATGAAGTACTGCTGATAAATACGCAGAAGTTCCCCGTTTTTGTCGCTGTCATCCGGATAAAGGAACAGTGTCAGATTCTTCCTGATATTCTCTTTATCAAAAGAAATACCTTCTTTTACAATACTTTCATCAATTGAGTCAATGTCGAACAGATGCAGATGGTTCACACGGTTTCCATATCCAGTGACAGCTATATCATACAGCTGTGATTTCATCGTAAATTCCCTGCATGGAATCAGGTAGCTCGTGTCTCTCTTGATGAGCCAGCTGCTTTCTTCCATCCACGGGTTTCTCTCTTCCGTCTGCTGATTGTCAACAAATTCCTGTTTGAACAATCCGTAATGATAATTCAGTCCGATGCCATCTCCCTGCAGGCCCAGACTTGCTATGGAGTCGAGAAAACAGGCTGCCAGCCTGCCAAGGCCTCCATTGCCAAGAGATGGCTCTATCTCAAGCTCTTCGATTTCTGACAACGATTTTTTGTTCGTCTCCAGTAATTGTTTTATCTCATCATAAATCCCAAGATTGATCAGATTGTTGATCATCAGCCTGCCGATCAGAAATTCAGCAGAAATATAATAAAGCTTTTTCTTTTCCGGCTCTTTCCTGACTCTTTTTTCTGCCATTTCCTTTACCATTTCCATAAGACCCTGGTAAATCTCCTGATTTGTACATTCCTTAAGACTCTTCCCAAAATTCTTTTCAACGATCCTCTCCAGCATAGATAGCTCCTTTCATTGTTCGGAAACCGGTTTCCTTCTATATCAAAAAAAATATGCCCTTACTTCTGGCTATATTTTTTTATAATATCCATATAATCAATTTTACATATTTCATACGGGATCTCAACATGCCGCCCTGACTGTCCTTCCATGAGCCGCTTCATCTCGTCGAACGCTCTGATCGACTTTCCTTTAAAATCCTGTCTTACCGTATTCATTAATATCTTGGTGTACCCCATCAGGGCAATACCGTCAAAACCGCAGACCGGCCGGAATATGTCCATCTCTTTTAAGGCATTGACTGCACCTATCGCCATCAGATCTGAAGCGCAGATAATGATATCAATATCCTCTGCATATTCGAACACGATACTTCTGGCTGTGTACTCATCAAAATCTCCGTATGTGACTGTAAGCTCAAACTTCATTTCCTTTTGCAGCTCATTGATCCCTTTCAGCCGCAGGTTCGTGATATAACCGCTCTTACCGCCTGCAATATAAAGTATCTTCTGTATATATATATTCTCCTGCAGTGTACGTTTTGCTACATCATACTGTGCTTTCCTGTGATCGATCGAAACAGAAGAAGTCTTCTGATTCGCAATCGGTGAATCGACCAGAACAGTGTAAAAAAGCTGATCCTTTACAATCTGATAAAAATTTAAGTTCTCAATCGAAAGGTCAAAAATGATCAGACCATTGATCTGCTGAGCACGCAGATAGGCTGCCACTTCGTCTGCAGGCATCTCGTCGAACTGGGAAGTAAAATAAGTCACGGTCTCCATCTGGCAGACTTTGGACTGCTCAAAGGCACCTGTCAGGTACTGCATCCCGATTTCATCCACGAACTGCCGGTTGTGCCGTATGTCAACGATCAGACCGATGCGTCTGAATTCTTTTTTTGACAAAGATACCGCATAGGAATTCGGAATATAGCCAAGCTCTTTTACAGCTTTTTCTACTTTTTCCTTTGTTTCATCACTGACCATGCGATATCCGTTCAGTACTTTTGATACTGTTGATTTAGCTACCCCTGCCTTTTTGGCTACATCATGAATGGATGCCATGCATTTCTCCTGCCTCTTTTCTTACAGTGCTCTCGTAGACTGTCCGATCACAAGCTCTCCTTGAAATGTTTTTCTTGCCCCTGTGATTTTCCCGTCCATCAGATCAAATAAAATATGTATTGTCTCAGCTGCCATGTCTTCGATCGGCTGCCTGATCGTCGTAATGGACGGCTGGTAGTATTTTGCATAATCAATTCCGTCAAAACCTGCCACAGAATAATCATCCGGAATCTTCTTCCCGCTGTCAAAGATTGCTTTCGCCGCACCAATGGCAATACTGTCCGATATCGCAAACAAAGCTGTAAAATCAGTTCCTGACTCCAGAAGCTTCTTTGCTGCTGCATAACCGTACTCCATGGAAAAGATCTGATCGGTATCTTCCACATTATAACAGATCAGTCCCTGGTCAGGTTCCACGCCATTGTCCTTCAAAGCACATTTATACCCTTTCAATCGCAGCTTACCTATATTTTCATCCATGGGCGGTGCCGCAATGGTCGCAATTCTTTTATGTCCGAGCTTGCAAAGATAATCAACAATTTTATAGCTTTCCAGATAATCATCCACGGATACACAGGATAAGGTTTCTGTTTCGTTTGTATCAGATACACCGCCGGTACTTAAGATATAAGGAATCTTCAGCTTGTCAAGGCTCTCTCTTGTATGAAGGAAGTAACCGCCGAGAAATATAATGCCTTTCAGTCTTTTTTCCTTTTCCAGCATTAGTGCGACTTCAATTTCATCTTCATGTTCTTCCACGCGATGCAGTAAAAAAGAATGTTTTTTATTCTGTATCTCCTGTTCAAATACTTTCAGAATGTTGCTAAAGAACGGGTTCCCGATACCCTTGATCAGGACCGCAATGGTGTTGGATTCGGAACGTTTCAGATTTCTGGCACTGTTATTCGGCAGATAATGATAATCTTTTACCGTCTGCATGATCAATGCTTTGGTCTCTTCATTGATATCCGGGTGGTTATTGATCGCTCTCGATACTGTGCTAACAGCAACCCCGCAGATTCTGGCTATGTCCTTGATCGTAGTTTCCATACTTCTCCCCGTTCCTGCATATCATACTTCCTGATACTTCTGATACGATTATACCAAATCATCACTGGTAAATGCAACGTAATCAGGATAGTCTGCCGTAAATCTTTGTAATACTGCGGATCTTTTCAGCCAGTGCTGTATTAAAATCGCCTTTTTTCAGTCTCCATTTCCAGTTGTTTCCAAGTGTTGAGGGTATGTTGATCCTGCTCTCACTGCCAAGACCAAGATAATCCTGCATCGGTATAATACAGGTCTTTGCAACACTTTGCTGCGCCAGCCGGATAAATGCCCAGTTGATGTCCTTTATCTGACTCTTGTTCAGTCCCATATACGCAAGAGCCATCGTCCTGTCTTCTTCATCAAGTGACTCGAACCATCCGGGAATTGTGTCATTATCATGGGTTCCTGTATACACAATGCAGTTTTTATTATAATTATGCGGGAGATAATCGCTGTCCTCCCTTGAATCAAAGGCAAATTCCAGTATCTTCATCCCCGGGTATCCGCTTTGCTGCAAAAGAGCTCTGACGCTGTCCGTGATATATCCCAGATCCTCTGCAATAATATCAACCTTGCCAAGCTGTTTTTCGACCTCACGGAAAAAATCAATGCCGGGCCCCTTTTCCCAGTGTCCGTGCGCTGCTGTCCTGTCCTTTGGCGGAATCGAATAGAACTCATCAAACCCCTTGAAATGATCGATCCTTACAACATCATAAAGCGCAAAGCAATGTTTTATTCTTTCCATCCACCACCGATATCCGCTTCTTTTGTGCTCTTCCCAGTGATACAGTGGATTTCCCCACAGTTGACCATCCTTTGAAAATGCATCCGGCGGACAGCCTGCAACTGCTTTTGGTTCCATCTTTTCATCCAGCAGGAACAGTTCCCTGTTCGCCCACGTGTCTGCACTGTCAAAAGCAACATAGATCGGGAGGTCCCCGATAATCTTTATGTTTTTTTCTTCTGCATATGTCTTCAGCATGCTCCATTGTTTTGAAAACTGATATTGTATGAACCGGTAGAACATCACATTCTCACAAAGCTCTTCCCGATATTCTGCCAGTGCTTTTGGTTCGCGGAATTTTATGTTTTCCGGCCATTCGCTCCAGCTCTTTCCAAGATATTTGTCTTTGACTGCCATATAAAGCGCATATTCTTCCAGCCAGCTTGCGTTTCGTTGAATGAACTGCCAAAAGGAGGTATCTTTTTCAGGGTCAGTTCTCAAAAATGCTTTTTTCAGCATGGTAAATCGTGATTTATAAAGCTTTCCATAATCTATGCTTCCGGTATCATTTCCAAAATCGAATACCTTCAGCTCGTCTTCTGTTAGCAGACCGTCCTCAGCAAGCTTGTCCGGTGCTATAAAATATGGATTCCCTGCAAAAGTCGAAAATGACTGGTACGGAGAATCACCATATCCGGTCGGTCCCACAGGGAGTATCTGCCAGTATTTTTGTCCTGCCGCAAAAAGCATATCAATAAAATCATATGCACCTTTTGACAGATCCCCAATGCCGTATTGAGATGGCAGACTTGCAATCGGCAGTAATATTCCGCTAGCTCGCATGATTCACGTCCTTTTTTATTTTATCCCTTCACCGAACCGGCGATAACACCTTCGATGATATATTTCTGACAGACCAGGTAGAATATCACGATCGGAATGATCGCAAGTACAAGCATTGCCATCATGGCACCCATATCTATGGAACCATATCCCCCTTTTAGATACTGTATGGCTATCGGAATTGTTCTGTACTCCGTTCCGATCAAAAGACTCGGAAGCAGGTAGTCGTTCCATATCCACATGGTATTCAGTATTCCGACTGTAACACTGATCGGCTTTAATACCGGCAGTATGATCCGCCCGTATGTCATCAGCGGGTTGCAGCCATCGATCATGGCAGCTTCTTCCAGCTCTATGGGAATTGACCTGACAAAACCGCTGAACATGAATACAGAAAGTCCTGACCCGAATCCAAGGTAAATCAGGATTATTCCGAGAGGGTTATCAAGATGCAGCATATTGGCCACCTTAGTCATCGTGAACATGACCATCTGAAAAGGAACTACCATAGAGAAAGCAAATACATAGTACAATGCAATGTTGAATTTATTTTTAACTCTGGTGATATACCAGGCTGTCATGGAGGTAAAGATCAATATGACAATCACAGAGCATATCGTTATATAAAAAGACCAGCCTGCTGCATGAAAGAAATCAATTTTACTGATGCCGCTGGTGTAATTATCGATCCTTACAAAAGTTTCTGCATTCGGAAAAACAAAGGGCTGTTCGCTGATGTAGAATTTACCTTTCAATGAATTCACTGCAACTATAAAGACCGGAAGCAGGAATATGACCGACAGTATCGATAAGAAGACAAATAGAATGACATTGCCGGTCCTTTTTGCAATAGCTCCTGTTTTCATTCCAGTGCTCCCTCCTTCTTCCTCGTGATTTTTAACTGCAGAAAGGCAATAACTGCAACGATGAGAAAGAATATAACCGCCTTTGCCTGCCCAATGCCTGCTGTTCCATTACCGGCATAAAAGGTATTGTAGATGTCAAGCGCCAGCATGGCTGTCTTTCTTGACGGTGCTCCGGCAGTCAGCGCCAGATTCTGATCAAACAGCTTGAACGAGTTTGACATGGTAAGAAAAAGACAGATCGTAAAAGAC
>QKDK01000097.1 GCA_003252135.1 Clostridia bacterium | reverse complement strand
CTGTTAACATAATTTTTCATCCCGTAATAATTGGGAAGATGTGTTATAAGATCATGATAAGCCAGATAGTTGGCTTTCCTAGATTCTTCGACTCGCTCTGTA
This sequence comes from Clostridia bacterium, assembly GCA_003252135.1. Lineage (GTDB taxonomy): Bacteria > Bacillota > Clostridia > Lachnospirales > Lachnospiraceae > SZUA-448. Next base: position 8,658 of record QKDK01000097.1, on the reverse strand, counting down.
ATATCTTCCTTGATTGCAATAAGATAAGCGATCCCTCCAGTTTCATCTAAAACTGGGGCAGCCATAATATTTTCCCAGTAGCGTTCACCGTTTTTTTTGGTATTATGAAATTCCCTTTTCCATACTTTACCGGCTTTTATGGTCTCTATTAGTTCCTTAAAATACATTTCCGTTGCTTTGTTCTTTTCATACATAAGGCTGGTATTTTTCCCCACCACATCATCTGGTGTATAACCGGTCAGCTCTGTATATTTAGGATTAATATATTCAATATCACCATTTTTATTGCTGATATTAACTGCCACCGGACTGTGCTCTATCACATGAAAATATAATCTCAGCTGATCCTGGGCTTTTTTATACTCGGTAAAATCTTCAATAATCCCCTGAAGACCGGTAATTTTTCCTGATAATTCACAAATCGGGGCAAAATGCATCTTTAAATAAATATCTTTCCCCCATTTTGATGTATAAGCAAATTCTCCTTTAAACACTTGACCGGTTTCAAGACATTTTTTAAGACTCCCGGCGATCCCGCATTCAATCAGAGGCGGGTAGGTAAAGACGTTGGTCTGCTTTGTCGCCTCAACGGAAGGTGAACCCAATATCTTGACTACGGCCAGATTAACCATCGTGATATTTCCTTGTGTATCACATGTAAGAATACCGGCCGGCGAATTTTCAATCAGGACCCGATAGCGCTCTTCACTTTCACCGATTTCTTTTTCAAGTTCAGAATTCCTGATATCAATAACGGAAATATCACTTTTTTTAAGCTCATGACTGATGTAAATAAATATAATCGGTACTAAGATAATCACAAAACCAACAGTATGAATAACGTTATTATCAAAAAAGCCGGGCAACATGAACCGGATCATTAAATGAACTGCTGCATTCATCGCTACTGCAATAATGGTAATGCTGAACACCAAGCTCAATATCTTTTTTTTCAAAGATTTTTCATTTTTCAAAGGGCTACCTCCTTCAAAATTTTTTCCATGTTTCTGCTACAAGCGATTGAAGATTTATTAAACATTTTTTAAAGGTTACATCTTTGTTCAGCTAATCTTATTATACCACATTGTCCTCATAAAAACCGCAACCCGCTTAAGTGAACTTGCATTTTCCTACGGTTCTTTTCATATGCTCGGCATTATTTTTTTTAGGCTGCATCATAAAAGCATCGCCACCGGTTTGACACAGGTTCTTTTCTCTTTTTTATCGATTTGTTTGTCCGCTAAGTCTATTGCTATCTCAAATATCACTAACCCACTTCATCAGTAAAATGACTTGTCAGATGTTCAGAGGCATCCGAGTAACATCCAAAGAAGAACTTGCGGAGCGAATATACAAATATTTTGATGAAATCAACGATACTCCGATTGTTTATCATTGGAAGTACCATATGGACGATATTCCTGCAAAATCGTTGGTCTAGTTAATTAAAATCCTTTATACTAGTAACAGTATACACCCGGAATAGACAATTTTTCGGATAATGTTGTAAGCGACCACTTTCGTATTGTAAACGAACGGTTATGTGTAGTTGGCAATCGGTTTACGTTAAAAAACATTCAATAATGAAACAAAAGACAAAACCCTCTTCTATGCACAGCTTATATGCTATGATACAGTGAACTTAGGAAGAATTAAATAAGCATTGGAATGACTATCCATTTATGGTATCGTTGTAGTAATGGATAATGCATCAGTCAAAAGTACACTTTGCCAGATGACGATATATTTTGCTGAGTTCAAGAAAGGTAACTCAATGACAAGAGTATATTTTATCTGACATGTATATATTGAAAAGGTGTTCAAGGGTAAGTCAAGGGTAAGTCAGGGGTAAATCAAGGGTAAGTCAAAGGCAGATAAGAACTAGTAAGGCGACAATACAAAACTGATAATAACCATTACAAAATCATCACGCTGCCTAGCGGGAGAAAGAGGTAATGTATGAGAGTCGATCATCTGGCTATGTACGTAAACGACATAGAAGCTACAAGAGAATTTTTTCAAAGGTATTTTAACGCAAAATCAAACGATGGATATCATAATAAAACTACAGGATTTTGTTCGTATTTTCTGACCTTTGAAGACGGGTCAAGACTGGAGATCATGAACCGACCGGATTGTGTTGATGCAGAAAAGTCACTGATGAGAACAGGCTTTGCACATATTGCATTTGGCCTTGGGAGCAAAGAAGCGGTCGATACAATGACAGAGAGGTTTAAGACGGATGGCTTTAAGGTGATCAGCGGCCCGCGTACCACAGGAGATGGTTACTATGAAAGCTGTATCCTTGACATGGAAGGAAACCAGATTGAAATAACAGCGTAGATTAATCAGCGTAAATCACACAACATAAATCACACAACATAAATCACACAATGTAAATCACACAGCGTAGATCAAACATGGTGTTTTGTTAGGGAACATAAAAGTATGTCAGCAGACAAAGGGGATAACATGATGAGGGAAAGGATATCAATCAATAACAAATGGCTGTATTCACCAAGCTTTTCACAAGAGATGATAAAGAATACCTACGATGAACGCTCTATGCTTGAAGTTAGGCTTCCTCACACCAACGCAGAGACGCCATTTCACTACTTTGATGAATCCATGTATCAGTTTGTCAGCTGTTACCGAAAGCACATTCCTGTGAAACCGGAATGGAAGGATAGACAGGTCAATGTAACCTTTGACGGTGCAGCGCATGTGGCAACGGTCTATGTAAATGAGCAGCCGGTCACGACACATTACGGCGGGTACACGGCATTTTCTGCGGATATTGGTCCCTATCTTACCTATGAGCCGGGGGAGGATAATGTCCTGACAGTTGTTCTTGACAGCCGTGAGACCAGTAATGTTCCTCCATTTGGTAATGTGATCGATTATATGACATATGGTGGTATTTACCGAGAAGTCTATCTTGAGATAATGAACAAGACAGCGATTATAGATGTATTTGTTCAGACAAAGATGCTTGAAAGAGAAACGAAAAAAGGACATAAGAAAAATGAGTACAAAGAGTACTCAGCACAACATTCAGCAGAATACTCAGCAGAACATTCAGCCGAATATCCAGCCGAACATTCAGCAGAATACTCAACAGAGCATTCAACAGAACAAAAAGCAGAGCATTCATGGACAGTCCTGCTTCAGATCGAATCTACTGTAGATGATGAAAAAAGAAATCCGGATTGACTGCACATATGCTTCGGATTCTTATCGAAGATTTGCATGGCAGTACGGTATACGAAGGGATGGAACCCGTTACAGGTCGAAAGATGGAGCTGGAATTTACGACAGACAAGGTAAAATGCTGGGACGTTGACCATCCGAATCTATACAACCTGAAACTGATGCTGCTTGGTATATCTGGAAATAATACAGAGGTTGCAGCACGAAATCTAGTGATAGCTGCACGAAATCATGTGCAAGCTGCCGAACCGGCAAAAGGACCGGATACAGAACAGTTCACAGAACAGGTTGCGGGATTAGATACAGAACAAGCCACAGTACAAGATACAGTACAAGATATAGAGATCGACGCAGAGAAGAAGAGCGGATCGAACGTTGAACTGGATACTGTGCAGGTCCGGTTTGGGTTTCGCACCTGTGAATTCAAAGAGGATGGTTTTTATCTGAATCACAGAAAAATAAAACTGGTCGGACTGAACCGCCATCAAAGCTTCCCGTACGTCGGGTATGCCATGCCAAAGAGTATGCAGGAACAAGATGCCGAAATTCTAAAAAACGAACTGTTGGTGAATGCGGTCCGCACCTCTCATTATCCGCAGTCGCAGCATTTCCTCAACCGGTGCGATGAGCTTGGATTGCTCATTTTTACAGAAATCCCCGGATGGCAGCATATTGGAGATGAAGCCTGGAAAGAAGTTGCCTGCGAAAATGTCAGAGAAATGATAACGCAGAACCGGAATCACCCATCGATCATACTTTGGGGCGTAAGGATCAATGAATCCCAGGACGACGATGCGTTCTACAAAAAGACAAATGAGATCGCTCATGCACTGGATCCCAGACGGCAGACCGGTGGTGTCAGGTATCTAAAGAAGAGCAGCCTTCTGGAGGATGTCTATACCTATAATGACTTTCTGCACAACGGTATAAAGAAAGGTCTGGATCAAAAGAGCAAGGTCACTTCGAATAAGAAAGCTCCGTATCTTGTCTCAGAGTTCAACGGGCATATGTTCCCGACAAAAGCCTGTGACGATGAGGAACACCGTCTGCAGCATGCCTTACGGCACACACAGGTCCTGCAGGAACTATTCAAAAATGAGGACATAACCGGAGGATTTGGCTGGTGCATGTTCGATTACAATACACATAAGGATTTTGGCAGCGGCGACCGTATCTGTTACCATGGGGTCATGGATATGTTCCGGAATTCAAAGCTTGCTGCGTCTGTTTATGCAAGTCAGAGCGATTCAAATGACGTATGCGAAATCAATTCTTCGCTTGACATAGGAGAATACCCGGCAGGCAACCTTTCAAATGTGTACCTGTTCACGAATGCCGATTCCATACGGTTATACAAGAATCAGGAAATGATTCGAGAGTTCTTTCCTGCCCGGAACTTATATCCATCCCTGCCGCATCCACCGATCATAGTTGATGATTTTATCGGAAATCTTATGGAGTTGAACGAAGGATTCTCGCAAAAGACCAGTGAGAATATCAAAAAGATTCTTATGGATGTGAAAAAATACGGCCCCAGTAATTTACCGTTTCGCAGTAAAGTCAGTATGGTCAGGCTTATGTTGAAAGAACATCTGACGATGGAACAGGCTTCAACGCTTTATTACCGGTACGTCGGCGGCTGGGGCGGAGTGGCAACGGCATTTACCTTTGAAGCTGTAAAAGATCATAAAATCGTGAAACGAATGGTTAAGACACCTTCGACAACACCAAAGATGGAGGTTCGTTGTTCATGCACAGAATTGGCGGAAGAGGACACGTACGATGTTGCAGAAATACGCATACGTATTGTTGACGAGAACGATAATCTGCTTCCTTACTATCAGGAGGCGATTCGACTAAGTGTTACAGGGGCGATTGAACTGATCGGACCGGCACTCATTACTCCGCGAGGAGGGATGACCGGAACCTATGTCAGAACGACCGGTATAAAGGGTGAAGGAGTGCTGAGATTGGAACAAAAGGAGCTGGGAATCAAAGAAATTGGATTTGTAATAAAGAAGGAATTGTAATCTTGTTGCAGGAAAACACGAATGGAACGTTAAAGGCTCAGAAAAATATAAGTATTATCTATAATAATCATCGAAAGATTGAATCAGGTATTACCTTAAACAAAATACTTATTCACCGTATCAATAAAGACCTCCATTTTTTTAGTAATCACTTTATCCTTATGACATACCAGATTTGTTGTGAACTTTGAGTAAGAACCTTCCCAGGGGAGACTGATCAGTCTTCCCTGATTTATTTCGTCTTCGACGGCAAAGCTTGGAAGGTAGCCGATGCCGTAACCACTCATGACCATCTCTCTTATGAACTGAATACTTGAAGAAGTCATAAAATCTTTTGTTTTGATATGATTGCGTTCTACGATCTGACGCATATCTCTGTTATAACAACAGCCTTCTTCCGTCAGAATGAGTCTCTGATTGCTTAATTGTTCATAGGATACGAAGGCAGAATCAGCCAGCTCATGTCCTGGCGGGACTAAAAGATTCATACATAGCGGCCAGGTAGCAAGAACATTGAATTCATCAGAGACAGGTTCATTTGTAATAACAAAGGCAAGATCTGCTTCGTTACTTTTAAGTCTTTGCATATAATCACAGCAGTCGTAAACGGTAAGGAGAAGTTCAATTAGAGGATACTGTATGTTGAATTTTTTGAATATCTGCGGGAACCACTTGATGCATAAGGATTCAGGGGTCGTGATCGGAAGTATTCCCTTTAAAGAATCATCGTTGACCAGTTCCTGTTTTGCCTTAGTATCAAGGCGGCAGATCTCTTTTGCAATGGGAAGTAATTTCTTACCGTCTGCCGTAAGAGAGATCGAACGGTTATCGCGGTGAAACAACTGAGTCTGGAACTCATCCTCCAGGCTTTTGATCTGTGAGGTTACAGAAGACTGGGCATATCCAAGAGCCTCAGCAGCTTTCGTGAAATTATTATATTCTATTATAGTCAGAAATGTTTTTAGCTGTCTGATTTCCATGTATACTCCATTCCGGTATATTGATGCGCACAAAGTTTATTAAACGATCGAAAAAAGTGATTGATTTGATAGATTATATCAGTTTTACTGTTTTGATGTCAAGAGATATACTAGGCGTATTAATCAGAGAGTAATGTATAGAAGCAGGTGATATGCTTTTTCACTCTCTTTGAAATAAGTACGGCGATATGTATATCGCAGAAGCGGGGAATTATGAAGATTGGATGGAAGAAAAAAAAGACAGATGAAAAAATCAGAAAGATATTTCAGTGGAATACAGACAGCAATGAACCATCCATTCTGCTCCGTGCGGCAGATATGGATGATGTATCTGTAATAAAAGAGCTTTACCTTGGAAGTGACGATATCCGCGTTGCCGGCAATGATGTGAGTGAGGGGAGCAAGCATTTTATTCTGGAGGAAAACAGGAGACCGATTGCTGCGATCTTATACACAGATGAGAACAGGAGATTAAGGATCAAAGCAATCAAGGTACATCCAATGTACCCTGAGAATGCCATAAAACAGGCTATATTTTTGTTGCTTACCGGAGAAAATTCTTAGAGTAAGGTAATTGTACAAGGTAAGTGTGAAGGAAACACCCCTTCACACCTGAAAGAACTACGATATTCTCGCAGAGGGCTCGAACATCTTGTTCTTTACTCATTATTTATGATGCCAAAAGGCGGCATCATGTTATGAAGTGTGAAGGAAACACCCCTTCACGCCTGAAAGAACTACGATATTCTCGCAGAGGGCTCGAACATCTTGTTCTTTACTCATTATTTATGATGCCAAAAGGCGGCATCATGTTATGAAGTGTGCAAAGTAATACACAACAAACTGTTTTTTGTTTTAATAGAGCGTATTCGCGGACTGTAAAGAACAGTTCGAGAATACGCTTTCTGCGCATTGAAAGAGAAAATAATGAATCAAATTTTGTAGCGATCATCTGTATATTTAGACAAAATATCTTTTGACCCAAACATCATAGTATAGTATGATTATGAAATGAGCCCTTATGGCGGCATAATCGATTAACTGGAATGAGATCATATAAAGTCATTATGTTGTTAGGGACAAAAGATATTTTGATCCTACGATACTTACGGATTGTTACGTACTATGTACTCTCACAATTCTGGTATCATGACAGAAAGGATATTATGATACGGGCAGTTATATTTGACATGTATGAGACTCTGATTACCCACTATTCATCGCCCTTGTATTTTGGAGCACAGATGGCAGCTGATGCAGGTATTCCCCCAGACCGCTTTCAGACGTTGTGGCGTCTGACCGAGCATGCTCGTACCATAGGAGAGATGACCTTTGAAGAGGTGATCGAGAGGATACTGAAAGAAAACAACAGGTACACAGAGGAGACTGCAGGCATAATAATAGCAAAACGTAAAGCGGCAAAAGAAGAATGCTTTAACCATCTTCATGAGGATATAATTCCCATGCTTGCAAAACTGAAAGATAACGGTATAAAGATTGGCCTGATCAGCAACTGCTTTTCTGAAGAAGCAGTGGTAATAAGAAAGAGCATACTTTTTCCGTATTTTGATGCAGTATGTTTATCCTGTGAGCTTGCCATGCAAAAACCAGACGCTGCCATTTTCCGAAGGTGTATGGAGATGCTTTCGGCAGAGGCCAAAGAGTGTCTGTATATCGGAGATGGCAAAAGTCAGGAGCTTACAGCAGCAAGCAGTCTTGGAATGCAGGCTGTTCAGGCTGTATGGTATCTGAAGGAAGGAACTGCACAGCCTGTGCAGAAGATGAAGGAATTTGGGCATCTGGAGAGACCGCTTCAGCTATTTGATTACAATATAACTTGGTTTTGTCAGGATTTGAGGAGATATAATGAATAAAGTAATCGCATATTACAAGAAAATTATTTATGATCTGACTATTTCTAACCAGACGCTGGACATAGTACACTATGAAGTCAAGCTCCTTTCCATGGTACTGGGTCCAATCATTGCCGTAGCTTCACTTTTGAACATCGTACTTGGGATAGTATGGGAGTTTCCGCTGTATAAAGTGACGGGCCTCAGTATTATTTTATTTACTTGTGCCATGATCATCATTCATGTGTCAGGCAGACGTAAAATTTCTAATAACTTTAAGCTTCACATGATCAGCATTCTTTTCATGATTGCCATATATTTTGTGTTCCTTATGTATTATGAAAAAATAGGGATTCTTTTCTGGTTTATCCTGATAATGGTAACCATGTTTGCCAATATAAGCAGCGGAAAGATTCTATTCCTTTACATGACAATATTATATGCTGTTCTATACATATCTTCCCTGTTATTATTTGATGAGATTGAAATCGTAATGAATATGCAGCATAATCTGCTGCTGTTGTTTATGCTTGCACTGATAATCACAATAAGTTTTGTAGTCAAGCAGTTATATAGTCTTATCAT
>QKDK01000396.1 GCA_003252135.1 Clostridia bacterium | reverse complement strand
CTGCGGAAGATAACAGCAGTGATGAGAGATAAGAAAAATAATTCGGGGGTAATGAGGTTATGAAAAAGAAAGGCATTCTCCAATTGGCAGGTATCGTAGTAGCAATTGGAATTCTTGGATTCATCGCATTTATTGGGTTTGGATCAAATCAGTATGGCAGTATTTATGATGTTAAGCTTGGACTTGACCTTGCCGGTGGTGTTAGCATTACATACCAGGCAGTAAAAGAAGATCCAACAACTGAAGAGATGGATGATGCAAAACTGAAGCTTCGTCTTCGTGCTGAAGAGAAAAGTACAGAATCAGCTGTATACATCGAAGGAACGAATCGTATCAATGTTGATATTCCTCACGTAACAGATGCTAATGCAATTCTGGAAGACATGGGCCGTGTCGGCAGCATTTATTTTATCTATGCAGAGGGCAGTGACGGTGTTGAAAACATTGCATACAATTCTGAAATCGGCAAATATGAACTGACTCGTTCCATGGATGATATCATTGCAGATGGACTGGTTGTTCTCGATGGATCAGATATTGCAGATGCACAGCCATACATTAACAAGGCTGATGTAACGACACAGTATCTGGTAAAACTTACTCTGACTGAACAAGGTGCAACGAAATTTGAGGCAGCAACTGCAGATGTCAGTCAATACTACAGCTCTTCATCAGTTAATTTAAAGAATATTCTTGCCATTGTATACGATGGAGAGGTTATCGTAGCTCCAACAGTCAAGACAACAATTACAGGAACCTCTGCTGTTATTGAGGGTCAGGAATCGTATGATGATGCGAGTGAACTGTCCTCGACCATCAGAATCGGTGCTCTTCCTCTGGAACTCGAAGAAATCAGATCTCAGATCGTAGGTGCAAAGCTTGGTTCAGAAGCAATTCAGACCAGCTTGCTCGCAGGTCTTATCGGTTTCATTCTTGTAATTATCTTTTTAATCATAAATTACAGAATTCCCGGCGTAGCTGCATCTATTGCACTGATATTCTATGTATGCATGATCATTGTTACGCTGAACATATTCAACGTGACCCTGACACTTCCCGGTATTGCAGGTATCATATTGTCCATTGGTATGGCCGTAGATGCGAATGTCATTATATTTAATCGTATCTACGAAGAAATCGAAAGCGGTAAAACGATCCGCTCCAGTATGAAGATTGGTTTCCAGAAGTCCATGTCAGCTATTCTAGATGGAAATATCACAACTTTAATTGCTGCCATTGTACTTTACTTCCTTGGCTCAGGTACTGTAAAAGGTTTTGCTATCACGCTTGGAATCGGTATCGTTCTGTCCATGTTCACAGCACTTGTTGTGACGAAAGCAATACTGACATCACTTTTCAATCTCGGCTTGAAGGGTGACAAATCTTTTGGTAAGGCAAGAAGATCCAAACTTCGTAATTATGTTAAGAACGGTAAAGTATGCGTGATCATTTCTGCAACACTGATTTTGATCGGTATCGGTGCCATGATCTATAACAAAGCTACTATTGGTACAATTTTCAATTATAATCTTGACTTTGTTGGCGGAACATCTACAGAAGTAACCTTCAATGATGCCATGCCGGATGATATTCAGCTGCAGCTGGAAACAGGTGTGAACAGTATCACAGGATTAACAGCTGAAGTGTCTCTTGTTGAATCAACAAATAGTGCGATTATTAAAACAATGAATCTTACACAGGAACAGCGTGCTGAGATCTCAGATTATCTGGTAAGCACCTTTGGCGTTGATCCTGGTCTGATCACTACTGAGAATATCAGTGCCACAGTCAGCAGCGATATGAGAAGAGATGCCATGCTTGCGGTTGGTATTGCAACGATCTGTATGTTATTCTATATCTGGGTGCGGTTCAAGAACCTTACCTTTGCAGCAAGTGCAGTTCTTGCACTTCTTCATGACGTATTAATAGTACTTGCAGTATATGCACTGGCTAGCAGACACATTGCAGTAGGAAGTACATTTATTGCGTGTATGCTGACTATAGTCGGATATTCGATCAATGCGACCATTGTAATATTCGACCGTATCCGTGAGAATATGTCCCTGAAATTAAAGAAGGATTCGATTGCTGATATTGTAAACAGCAGTATTACAAGTACAATGAACAGAAGTATCGATACTTCACTTACAACACTCTTTACTGTTGTTGCACTTGTAATTTTTGGTATGGATTCTGTTCGTGAGTTTGCAATACCATTGATGATCGGTATTATCTCAGGTGGTTATTCATCTGCACTTTTAACTGGTCCGGTATGGCACTTCTTCCAGAAAAAGAAGAAAGCGAAAGAAGCATAACAGACATATAACAGACATATCAATACAAACATAAGGTACACAAAAGGATATCTATGAAGCAAAAATGGATGGTTAAAAATAAGACCGGACAGTTTGATTCAATTATGGAGCAGTTTGGCGTCAGTGAAATGACTGCCAGACTGCTCATTAATCGTAATCTGGAAAATTTGCAGGACATCAGGGAGTATCTGTATCCTGACTATGAACAGCTGCACTCTCCGCTTTTATTAAAGGATATGGATAAAGCCTGTGCTATATTGCATAGTGCAATAGAACAGGGAATGAAAATCAGGGTTATCGGTGATTATGATGTTGATGGTGTGGTATCGACTTATATACTTTATCATGCACTGTATGAAATGGGAGCAGTCATTGATTATAGAATACCGGAACGGATTAAGGACGGGTATGGAATCAATATCCATATGATAGAAGAGGCTGGCAGAGAAGGTGTTGAGATAATTCTGACATGTGATAACGGCATCAGTGCAGTGGAGCAGGTCGATTATGCTAAGACACTTGGAATACAGGTTATAATTACAGATCATCATGATGTAATGGAGATACTTCCAAAAGCTGATGCCCTGATCAATCCCAAGCAGCAGGACTGCAACTATCCATGTCAAAAGCTGTGCGGAGCTGCAGTAGCATTAAAGCTGATTGAAGGACTTTCTCTGCAGCCTGGTCAAAAAAGCAATCCAGAAACAGTAAAAAGATATATAGAACTGGTCGCAGTTGCTACAATTTGTGATGTTGTCGAACTTTCAAAAGAGAACAGAGCAATCGTCAAGCTGGGACTGAGTAAATTTCCGTTTACTGAAAATGCAGGATTACGGGCCCTTGCTGTCTGCAATGACTTGTCTCTTTCTTCTTTGTCAGTATATCACTTGGGATATGTCATCGGCCCATGTATTAATGCAGGGGGACGGCTTGAAACTGCCGAACATGGGATGCGGCTGCTGCTTGAAAAAGATGAAGCAGATGCCAGAAAAAGTGCACTAGAGTTAAAAAAGCTGAACGCTGCAAGAAAAGATCTCACTACACAAGGTGTTGAAGAAGCGAAGAAGCAGATGGAAGAATATCTGAAGCAGAAGCACAAAGTACTCGTACTTTATCTTCCAGAGTGTCATGAAAGTCTTGCAGGAATCATAGCAGGTAAAATCAGAGAAGCTGTATACAGGCCGACCATTGTTCTGACAAAAGGAGAAAATTGTGTTAAGGGTTCAGCAAGGTCGATCGATTCCTATCATATTACAAAAGAACTGACAAGATGCAGCGACTTACTTTTAAAATTCGGAGGGCATCCGCTGGCAGCCGGTCTTTCCATGGATGAAAGAAACATCAATGAATTACGAAGCCGGCTCAATGATAACTGTACACTTAATGATGCTGATCTTATGCCTGGTATATCGATTGATATTGTTTTACCTTTCGCATATATCAAAGAAGCATTTATAGAAGAGCTGGCCATGCTGGAACCGTTTGGTAACGGAAACCCAAAACCGGTTTTTGCTGAAAGAAATGTAAGAATCGTAAGTGCAGCATTGATTGGCAGAAATAAAAGTTTTATGAAACTTACAATGGAAAACGAATATGCCGCAAGGATGGAAGCAGTTTTTTTTGGAAATGCAGAGGAATTTGAAAATGAACTGGAAGAAAAATTCGGCAAAGAAGAAGTTAAAAAAATGTATCAGCGGCAGCCAAATAAAATACGAATGCATGTGACCTATTATCCTGGCATTAACGAGTATAATGGATATAGAACGATACAGGCTGTTATAACAGATTATCAGATCAGCGAACCATAAGCAGGGGAGTATGTATGGAAGAACACAATCATCAGAAGAAAATTGCATCCATTAATGATATTTCAGGGTTTGGACGGTGTTCCATAACGGTTGCCATGCCTATTGTATCTTATATGAAGATACAGTTGTGCCCGGTGCCGACATCTATATTTTCAAATCATACAGCATATGAACATTATTATTTTGATGACTATACGGATCGTCTCTATTCCTATATTGAAAACTGGAAAAAACTGTCACTCAAGTTTCAGGGAATCATGTCAGGATATCTTGGATCAGCAAAGCAGATTGACATTGTGAAAGACTTTATCAGAGATTTTTCTGATAAGGATGTCGTGATCGTAGTTGATCCGGTCATGGGTGACAATGGAAAGACTTATATAAAGTTTACAGATGATATATGTGAGCGAATGAAACTTCTTGCAGCATCAGCCAGTATTTTAACTCCAAATATTACGGAGGCTTGTATACTGACTGGACATAAGTATAAAGAAGCAGGGTGGAAACTAAATGAGCTGAAAGAGATTGCTTATACACTGAATCAGCTGGGACCAGAAAAAGTAGTAATAACTGGAATAAAGCAAGGCAGCTGTATTGCAAATTATGTAAGTGTCAAAGGTTTTGAGCCAAAAGTATTCAAAACAAAGAAAATTGAACGTGCTTATTCGGGAACCGGTGATGTCTTTGCATCAATTATAGCAGCTGATGCTGTGAATGGAGTTGATTTTTTTGACTCAGTTAAAAAAGCATCCAGGTTTGTAAAAAAATGCATACAAAGATCGGTAGAGCTTGATATACCAAAGGAAGACGGTGTTTGTTTTGAAGAGCTGCTGCATACACTTAAAATCAAATAAGCAAAAAAGAATACATGGGTTATATAAAAAAGTAAAAAAGCCTGCCTTCCATAACAACCGGATGCGCAGGCTTTTGATCAGTTTTGCTTATGCTTCATTTGCATAACGTTTTACTTGTTTTAATGCATTTGATACTGGGGGAAGTGCAATGATAATAAGAGTAATGACTGCTTCTGTTCCGATATAAGAGCCATTATAGGCAGCGGAATAAACAACTGGGATCATGTTGTAAGAGGATGCATACTGTGAGAAGAAGATCAGTCCTGAAAGAAAGGCAAAGAGAAAACGGCCAAGGATACCGAAAAGATACCCTTTTACCAAGCCATTCTTTGAATTTCTGAAGAAGCCTGACAAGCCTAACGCACCAAATGCAAAAAGGTAATCCACCAGCATCTGTGGCACACTGATAATATATGGCTCGATGATCAGTTGGAGAGCACCATAGGCCAGTGCTGTCACGACACCGATCTTTGGTCCATACCAGTACCCAGTCAGACAGATAAACAGCATGCTCAGGAAAGTAGCCGAACCACCCATCGGCATACGAACAGGCAGCTTCAGCATAGATGCTGCCACAGCGAGGGCGATTGCTGCCGAACAAAAGACAAGCTGTTTTACACTGAACATTTTCTTTTTTTCAGTTGATGCCTGTTGAACCAGAAAAGCCACACTAAGAACCAGAAGCAGAGCGGCAAGCAGAATGACGATATAACCGGCGGTCGTCAATGAGTAGTAAAAGCCGCCATACCCATCGTCTTGTTTAGTTGCAAAAAACTCGAACATAAAAAAACCTCCTTCGGATTGCGCGAGGAGGGGCCACATAAAAATGCTTCCTTACGCCGGTATTATCCGGATCAAGTGATGAGGGACTGTGCAATGTGCACTTCTCAGCTGTGGGCGCCCCTAGCGTTGCATATTTAAAATTACATCACAAGTATAGCAAGCAAATAAGAAATGTCAAGATAAATCTAGAAATGTGATAGCTAAATCTAGAACTGGCATGCAGTTCCTGTTAACAATCTGTGATTTTGTATTTTTTACTTGTTCACAATTACCTCTATGTGGTATACTGAATAAAATATATTGATATATTATGAATAATGCGATGGGAGGATTCCATGGAAAAGTTTCAGATAAAACTAAAATCCATTGTTCAGTATGAAGATAAATTTCTGGTTGTGAATCGTTGGTATGATGACAGAATTTCAGAACCGTTTCAGTGGGAGTTTATTGACGGCAGTCTGGTTTTTGGAGAAAAACCAGAGCATGGCGCTGAAAGACTTGTGCGCGAGCAGGTCGGTCTGGAGGTCTATACAGACCGTGTATTTTACACCTGGAGCTATGTTGTTGGAGACACCTGTAATGTAGGTATCTGTTTCCTTTGCAGAGCTTTTGACAGTGAAGTGATTTTGTCGGAAGATCTGCGTGACTTTGAATGGATCGTGAAAGATGACATTGCGGGAAAAATAAGCAATAAAGATGTTCTTGAAGACATTTTGAAGGCTGGACTATAGGGGGTTGGAGTTTTGAAGCTGTTGATAAAAAACGGATATGTCATTGATCCGGTTTCAAAGTTTGAAGGCATCCGTGATGTACTAATAGAGGATGCCTGTATTTCTGCTATCGGAGAAAATATAGAAGAGACAGCTGAACAGATAATTGATGCGAAAGGTTTTTGTGTAGTTCCGGGATTTATTGATTTACACGTTCATCTGCGGGAACCAGGATTTGAACATAAAGAAACGATAGCATCCGGGACAATGGCTGCAGCAGCCGGCGGGTTTACGACCATATGCCCGATGCCGAACACACAGCCAGTCATGGATTCGGCAGACCTGATAGACAATCTGAAGCTGAGGATACAAAAAGACGCAGTTGTTAAGGTCATTCCTGTTGGAGCAGTGACCATGAATCAGGAAGGACTTTATCCTGCTGACATTTCAGGCATGGCAGCTCACGGGATCGGTGCCATCAGCGAAGACGGTAAATCTGTAATGAATACCAAGGTATACAAGGATGCCATGCTTCAGGCAAAAGCTAACCATATACCGGTATTTGCACATTGCGAAGACAAAAACCTGGTCTGCGGCGGAGTTTTGAATGCTGGATATAAAGCAAAGGAGTTTGGCGTCAATGGCATTACAAGTGCGGTCGAAGATACCATAACCATAAGGGATATACTGCTTGCTGATGAAGTAGGAGCTGACCTGCATTTATGTCACTGTTCAACAAAGATGAGTGTCAAGCTGATTGAATTTGCAAAACAGAATGGGATAAAGGTGACAGCAGAAGTGTGTCCGCATCATTTTGCTTTGTCGGAGGATGATATTAAAGCACCAGACGGAAATTATAAGATGAACCCGCCTCTTCGCAGCAGAGAAGATATGGAAGCAATCAGAGATGGCATTAAAAATGGAATAATTGATGTTATAGCAACAGATCATGCACCTCATGCAGAAGATGAAAAAAGACAATCCCTGGAAAAAGCACCATTTGGCATTGTAGGACTTGAGACTGCATTTTCCTTATCGGTAACAGAACTGGTCAGAACAAATCTGATTACGCCAATGCAGCTTATTGCCATGCTTAGCAGTACACCGGCAAGGATACTGGGTATTGATCAGGGAGAAGGCAGAAGAGGAACCTTGGCAGCCGGTGCAGCATCAGATATAACGATCGTCAGTATGGATAAGCAGTATACCATACAGAAAAATAGATTTTTTTCTATGGGAAAAAATACGCCTTTTGATGGACGTGAAGTGTATGGGACGGTTGAAGTGACTATAGTGAATGGAAAAGTAGTTTACCAGAGAACATAACGATATTCTCGCAAGGGTTCGAATATCTTGTTCTTTATTCATTATTTATGATGCAAAAAGGCGGCATCATGTTATGAAAGCAAGTTTATGCCTTGCACGTCACCGCTCGTTCAAACTTAATATGCGCAAAGATCAGCGCAGAAATGGGGTTAAATATGATACAAAAACTGATTAAGAAAATTGAGGACAGTAAGGCACCGATCGTAGTTGGACTTGATCCGATGCTAAGTTATATTCCGGAATTTATTAAAAAAAATGCATATGATCAATTTGGTGAAACATTAGAAGGTGCTGCAGAGGCAGTTTGGCAGTATAACAAAGCACTTATAGACGCTACCTTTGATCTTATACCGGCAATCAAACCGCAGATCGCCATGTATGAACAGTTTGGTATACCTGGACTTATTGTATTCAAGAAAACCATTGATTATGGACGATCCAAGGATCTTGTTGTGATCGGTGATGTGAAAAGAGGAGATATTGGTTCAACATCGGAAGCATATGCTCTGGGACATCTTGGAATGGCACAGGTTGGAAATAATAAGTGTCCGGTTTTTAATGAGGATTTCATAACCATAAATCCATATTTTGGAACGGACGGTGTGGCACCATTCATTGATGTATGTAAAAAAGAGAAAAAAGGACTTTTTATTCTTGTTAAGACATCAAACCCTTCCAGCGGAGAATTTCAGGATCAGCTGACAGGAGGAAGACCCTTATACAAGGTTGTGGCTGAGATGGTCGAACAGTGGGGTCAGCAGTGCATGGGAACCGATTACAGCTACGTCGGTGCGGTGATAGGTGCAACCTATCCTGAAATCGGCAAAGCTATGAGAAGAATACTTCCAAAGAACTATATTCTTGTACCAGGATATGGCGCTCAGGGCGGAAAAGCAGAAGATCTGAAACCATACTTTAATTCGGATGGTCTTGGTGCAATCATTAATTCATCAAGAGGTATTATTGCAGCATA
>QKDK01000039.1 GCA_003252135.1 Clostridia bacterium | reverse complement strand
AAAACCAGTTTCCATTGCGTCATCTAATAGAATTGCCCTTTCACACGAAATACATATTCCAGATACAAATGACATAATAATTCTCCTTTATTGGCTACTGTAAAGCGTATGAAAAACACCACAATTCACTGATTCTGACTAGGCTTTATTACTTGCTTTATATGACTTTTTCTCCGTATGTGTTATAGTAAGGGAACAATACCAGTAAGTTTTACTTTAAAATCAGTTGATTGAATGCAAAATTTATTATAATATCAAATGCAGGTGATCATACTATCAACGACATTGTCACTCAATGATTTATTGAATGATAATTCCTTCAACGACCAGCTACAATTATATCCTTTCTTCTCGATTCCTGCAATCCTATTACTCCATCTTTAACAGCGTAAATTCATCTGCGGATTTGCATAACCCGTTGGTTTTTTATGATGTATTTGGCACATATTGATAGCAAATTGGCGCTCTTCGATGTTCTAAACAGTATCTTTTGATGTTACACTTTTGTCATCACATATTATATGTAAATACAAGGAGTTTACCATGAATAAAAAAATCATATTAATCACAGGTGCCAGCAGCGGCATTGGTTACCAGACCGCAGAAATACTTGCAAGACAGGGCCACACAGTCTACGGAGCAGCAAGAAGAACAGAAAAATTGAACAGATTAAAGCCCTGCGGTGTTATTCCAATTGAAATGGATGTTACATCGGAAGTCTCTATGGAACATGCAGTTTGCAGTATCTTGAATCAGTCAGGAAAAATTGATATTCTGATCAATAATGCAGGTTATGGTTCCTTTGGGACTGTTGAAAACGTATCCATCGACGAAGCCAGAAGACAGTTCGAGGTAAATCTGTTTGGTATGGCAAGACTGATACAGCTTGTACTTCCATCCATGAGAGAACAGCACTCTGGCAGAATAATCAATATTTCTTCTATGGGCGGCAGGCTGGTTAGCTTTATGGGTGCCTGGTATCATGCAACAAAGTATGCCGTCGAAGCTTTAAGTGATGCCCTGCGTATGGAGACAGCCGAGTTTGGCATCATGGTATCCCTGATTGAACCCGGATTGATCAAAACAGACTGGGGACATATTGCCGCAGATCATCTTGCTGAGTCATCCCATGGAAGCGTTTATGAGAAGCAGGCAAAGAAAACATCGGATGGAATCAAAAGACAGTACAGCAGCAGAATGCCGTCAAATCCAAAAATTGTATCTAATGCCATTGTTAAAGCAGTGAACAGCATGCATCCAAAATCCCGATACCTGATTGGTTTTGGAGCTAAACCGCTTGTTTTTGCTCATGCCATACTACCAACAAAGCTTTTCGATTTTATTATGAAACGAGCAAGCTGATTAGCAAAAGCAGGAGGGTTGAACTTCACCACTTCTATCTTTTCAGCTGCCTGTCAATACAAAAATGTCGTTCACAAAAGAAGGAGCAGTTTATGAATCGTTTTCTTATTGATGGTCAATACAAAGAAGTTTTAAGCTTCCATGGCATTGATGTTGCCATGGCTTTACGGAAGGCCGGATTGCCAGAAGACGCATTCAGCCATAGGTCTCCTTCCATGACACCAGATGAATACTTTCGTTTTGCAGATGCTGTCAGCAGTCAGATTTGTGACCCACAGGTTACGTTGAAAATTGCCTCTTCTGAGAACATTGAAAAGTTTTCCCCACCGATCTTCGCCGCTTACTGCAGCAGGAACGGCCGGATCTTTATAGAACGCCTTGCAAAATACAAAAAGCTGATCTGTCCTTTAATTTTTACCACAAAAGAAGAATCCAGTCTTTTTTCTCTGGAGATAGCAACAGATGATCAGCAAGTAACAATCCCTGCCTTTCTGCTTGAGATTGAGATTGTGTTCATCCTCAATATGATACGGCTGGCAACAAAGGAAAACGTATCTCCGATTGAACTGATGCTTACATCAGCAATAAATGAAAATGCTTTTTCTGATTTCGTCGGGTGTACTGTAAAAAAAGGAAGCAGAAATATCATATCATTTTCTTTGTCCGACTTGGATCTTCCCTTTATCAGCCGCAACGATGCCATATGGGATTACTTTGAGCCGGAGTTAAAACGTCGCCTCTCTGAACTGGAAAAAGATGACTCCTATGCCGCCAGAGTACAGAGTGCACTAACAGAAATGCTCCCCGGCGGTCAGACTTCGATTCTGGATGTTGCTGACAAGCTGGGTGTCAGTAAACGCACTCTGCAGCGCAAACTTAGCGCTGAAAACACCAGCTTTCAGCAACAGCTTTCTAATACCCGTGAACTGCTTGCAAAACATTACCTGGCAAGCACCGATATGACAAGTGACAGCATTGCATTTTTGCTTGGGTTTCAGGAACTGAATTCCTTTCTTCGGGCATTTAAGCTCTGGACTGGCATGAATCTTCATGAGTTCAGACAGCAATAACTGTTTATATACATTCCCTTTGATAAGCTCAAGCCGAACTCTCAAAACATCCATTCCAACCGGTCCGCTTGTCATTGATGTACTGGAATCTCTGTGTATTACCTATCTGCCGGAAATGCTGCAGGCACGTTCCATCCCTTATCATATCTTTATGGAAATCGGCAACACCGAAATCATCAAGCGTTTTGTGGCTTCTGGTCTCTGCCTGTCTGTACTTCCCTTATTCACCATCCAGAACGAACTGAACAATAACATACTGACGACAGTAAATCTATCCGACTTTCATCTGACCATGTACAGTCAGGTCTTCTATCACAAGAACAAGGTCGTGACTCTGGCAATGAGTGAATTCTTAAAGTGCATTCCGTTACATTAAGAACCGCCATGCATGCAGCCATTTGTTCATTACATCACAATAGAATGCAACTGATGATCCGATTATTAGTAATGCTTAATTGCTTTATTATCCTGCACTGTTCTCCTCTTTATATGCATCCTCCATCTCGACAGTATTGAGCACTGCTTCCTGGAAGAACTTCACGCGAACAACTGCCTGCGGCCAATTTACATATATCCTGCAGTGCTTCTCCTTACTTTTGGCTGAATCATATATACTTTGAAGAAGCTCCTCCAGCAATGATTTGGTAAGATATCCGCCTCTCCAGTGAAAGGTCAGTGTTCTGTCCTTTTTTATGGCCTGCAGACAACGGTTTATGATGTCTTCCTTCTTCGTAAAGGAAAGCTTCCTTTCACGGTAATAAAATCTGTCGCCGGTGCTGCATTCCGGAATTGCATAAACAACCGGTTCATGATCCTTAAAGATGCTCTTGTCATCAAGGTTGAAATAATCGTATCTTGCTTCCTTTTTACTAAGGGAATTATCAAAGGTCGCATCCAGGTGATACCATGCACCGTCAATTTTTATCACATTCCAGGCATGCCGGTATTTGATCTGTTTATCCGGATTGTTCTCTGAAATCGCAACAATGCAGGGTAAATCCAGTTCATCACATAGAATCTTAACTGCTTTTGCTATTCCCTCACAGACGCCTACCCCCTGTCCGAGCGGCCCCAGTATCTCATGGGAATACTGTTTCTTCAATTTGTCATAGGTCACATTTTCACAGATAAAATCATGGATATACAGCTCTTTTTCAAAGTCTGTCATATCCTTTGCCACTCGCACCAGCTTGTCTATACGTGCTCGCATAGCAGCCTGGTGCTCCTTGATCTTATTCTTGTCGAACAGATAAAGCGGCTTCATCCGTACCATAGAGGAATCCTCAAAATAGGAGAATTGAAAGGTCGAGGCATAGAATATGTCGGGACAATCCAGTCTCAGCTTATAAAATATATCGCTCATTTCTGCATTGTCTGTTTTTTGCACTTCAAAGCTTGGCAGAACCGACTCCAGTCCGAACTTGATCGACTGATAGATTTTCTGCTGCTGTTTATTCATCTGATTATAGTAATACGGTTCCATTTGCTATCTCCGGGATAATCGTAAATTTGAGCGAATTCCTAAAAGCTGCATCATTTATGACTCTATCACACTTTATGCAGAAATAAAACAGTATTTTTATGTTTCTACTATCAGATATGAACCTCATCAGCACAAAAGAGTTCGCCATGGCCCGGATACACATGAAGCACTTTTTTCTTCAGTAACGAAGCAGCACTCTCTCGCATCAGCTTGAAATTTTGTGCATTTGCAGCCAGAGATGGCTTTTTAATATTGGAAAAGATATCTCCTGAAATCAGATTACCCTCTTCATCCAGAATACATATCGAACCCTGCGTATGTCCCGGGCAATGCAGAATCTTCCCCTGAAAGCCAAACTCAGCCAGATCCTGCCAGTCATCAAGCAATAAATCCGGTGTAAATGGCTCGAATTCACTACTGACCTTATCCATCAGCAGCTGTATTTTTGACCCAAGGAGCCGAAAAGCAAGCTTAAAAAGTGGTGACTTAAAATTTGCATTCTGCTTATAGACAGTATTATCTTTCTTTTCTACCATGAATACATCTGCTGCATGCATAGCAATCTTTGAATGGAAGCATTCTCTTATATAGCTTGCATTATACACATGATCTCCGTCACCATGTGTCAAAAGTATCAACACAAGATTTTTTTCATCTACCCCTTTGTCCATAAGAATATTGATCAGCTCCTGTCTCCTGTCTGTATATTCCTTATCTCTGAACATATGTCCGCCGGTATCAACAAGTATAAACTTTTGATTGTTCTTTATCAGATAGGCATTCACGCCATGTAAGTCAATTCTTTCAATTGTCTGCATATCTAGTCCTCTCTTTCAACTTTCATCAGTGTATTCAGATCTTCCTTCTGTTTGGTGACACTGCACCAGTCAAGTATGCTCTGAATCTTACATATACCAAAATATAAGGTTGATACTTTGTAATAGTATCTCTGTCTACCTGCTTCTTCGTACTTCTCTTTTTTCTTTAGCAGTTCCTGAAGGTATACCTTAAGCTTAGCTTCATATCTTTGTATGATCGCAAAAGCCGTAGCCTCAGTCAGCAGATCAAAAAAGTAGACTCTTGCCATGAAGGCTTCGATGGAACTGTTCTCATATTCCTCCTCTGTCAGCCACTGCATAAATACCTGCTGACCTTTATCTGTAATCTCGTATTTCTTTGTTTCCCGCTTTCCTTTTATCTCGCTGGAACATGTAACCAGCTCTTTGTTGCGCAGCCGGTCAAGCAACGGATACAAACTTCCGTAGCTTACCCTGTAAAACATACCGACACCCTGGTCTATGCATTTTTTAATATCATAACCTGTCAGGGAATTTTGATAAAGAAAGCCTAGAATTATATACTCTAACATCGGCAGCTCCTTTCTGGACATAATTAATGCTACAATATATCGTTACGATATATTGTAGCATGTTTACAGATGCTTGACAATACAAAAATCAACCTAAATTTTGGTCTTTTCCTTTTGTAATAGAAAAATACCTGTCGTTTACATAAGCTTCACTTATGCATCCCTACCCTTGCAATATAATATTTATTTATCAAGCACAGTCCATAGAGCAACCTGATCATGCATAACAAAAATCTCTCATGATTTTCAGAACTTCTGCTGACCATAGTGCATTTCCGCTATGATCGACCTGCTCCAGCTCATAGTACAAGACATCTTTCTTCTTGCTCTTTAGCAGGTTGTAGAGATTTCTGCTATGTTCGACTGACACTATACTATCCATATCTCCGTGCAGCAACAGGACTTCAGGTAAATCAACCTCATCCTTCACATACATTTTGCAGGAAGCTCGTTCTACGAGTTCTGTATGCTCATCAAAGCTATCAATACCCAAGAATTCCTCTGTTGGTCTTTTCTCCATCCATGGCGGCAAGGGTTCCTTATGGCACATCAAAAAATCAGAGGGTGCAGATTGCGCGATCACACCTTTAATTTTATAATCCTTACATCCGACCGTTTCCGGCAGCCATGCCCCATTTGCCTTACCGAATGCAGTTATAAGTGAAATATGCGCACCGGAAGAATGCCCTGCCAGGAACAGCCGTCCAGGATCAATATGAAACTCCTTTGCATGTTCCAGTAAAAAGTTGGCCGCACGATGCAGATCCTCGACCGGTGCCGGAAACAACGCAATCTCGCATTCTCTGTGCTGAATCATGGCAACGACCAGGCCGCACTCCGCCAGTTTGGCAACCTTTGGTATGTCATTGTACATTTCCTGTCTATGCCATGCAGCACCGGGAACGTACAGCACCACCGGATAACGTTCATCTTCTTCCCATTCTCTTTTATACGGAACAAATAATTGCAGTTTCCGCTCCAGTCCATCGATCTTGCCGTATACTACGTCATTTACATAGAGCCATTCTGTCTCTTCATAAGAAACCATGATCCTTTCCATTCCTATACCTCCCATTCTATCTGTGAACTCCACTTCTCATTATATACAACCTCAAATGCTTTTTGTCTCCATAAACATATGGATAAGCATAGCTAAGATGTGCAACAATTTCAGCGTGTTCCATTGCCTGATCCCAATAATTATCTTTTTACTGTATAAGGTAACTTTCTGATTTTTATTCTTTTTATTCTTTATATTCTGCTATTGGTTCTGTGAATATTTCGATTTCTTTGCATGCAAAAATATATACATGCTCTTCCATAGCACACAAGGCTCTTCTATAACAAGAATTTCTCTTCTGTAACATATAATGTTTTTCTATAAGATAAAATGTTTTTCTACTATCTCGAGAGCATCCGCGATCTTTCTACTCTCAGTTCTAACCATAGTAAAAAATCCGCTGTCTTCAAATGCTTTATATTTCTCAGGACTATTTATCATCGCCAGACATTCTTTATAATTTTCCATTGCTTTTTGAGGATTTTTTGCTTGATTAATAATAGACCAAATAAATTTTTTATCTTCATCTTCGCGGTCAAAGAATCTGTCAACTGACATACTTTGCGGACTCAGCATAATCGCCACGTGATTGTAATCTGATATTTCTTTTAACGTTTCCAGCGGAATATTTGTATCTACAAATATCTTTTTTTCCTGCTTAACAAGCTGAATCAGATGAACGATCTCTAACTCCGCTGCCTCATAACTACAGCCCTTTATCCAGTTATCATATTCTTCTGGTGTTCGACTAATAAACTCCTGCCAGTTTGACATTGTATTTATATAAGATAGGTTCGGCTGATTCTCAATATCTATAGCTTCCATTAAACTGTTATGATAATTTTCACCACAGCAAATCCCATTGTGTTTTTCAGCCAAAAGCCTTACCATGGTCGATTTTCCTGCATACGCAGTTCCATTTATAAAATAGATGTTTTTAAAAATGTGCTTAATAATATTATTTTGAATTTTCATTGCTTTCTCCTTTTTTGTATTGAAGGAGGGTTTTCGTCTCCGATATCAATTAGTAAGGATGAATTTTAAAAAATACTTTTAATAAATGGAGCGACAGCATTATATTCAATCGCTCGCGGTAAAATTGAAACAATATCTGCAGCAATATATTTATCCGGAAAAATAATTATACCTATGATTAATGTATATGATTTCTATGAAGAAAGAATGAAGAAAGGTAAAAATTTAAGAAAAACTGATGAAGAATAATCGAGCAAATAAAAAGCCCTGAAACACTATTGTTTTCAAGGCTTTTGTTGTTCTGATAATTATCTCTTTGAGAACTGTGGTGCACGTCTAGCTGCTTTCAAGCCGTATTTCTTTCTTTCCTTCATACGTGGATCTCTTGTTAAGAATCCAGCTTTTTTCAGTGCAGGACGATTTTCTGCGTCTACCTGTAATAAAGCTCTTGAAATTCCGTGACGGATAGCACCTGCCTGGCCTGTGAATCCACCGCCATGAACATTAACAAGTACATCAAATTTATCAACTGCCTCAACGATCTTGAGAGGCTGACGAACTACTACCTTAAGTGTTTCAAGGCCAAAGTAGTTATCAATGTCTTTTTTATTAATAGTAATCTTGCCAGTTCCTGGTACAAGATATACTCTAGCGATACTGCTCTTTCTTCTTCCGGTTCCGTAAAATTTTGCTGTAGCCAATTTGATATCCTCCTTTCAGCCTCAATTAATACTTAATCTCTAATACTTCAGGTTTCTGAGCTGCATTTTCATGTTCAGGTCCTGCATATACATGCATCTTCTTGATCATCTGGCTGCCAAGAGGTCCTTTTGGAAGCATTCCCTTTACTGCGAGAGTGATAACATCTTCAGGTTTCTTTGCAAGAAGTTCCTTTAATGTTGTTTCTCTTACGCCGCCTGGGTAATCTGAGTGGTTAAAGTAGATTTTCTGATCCATTTTCTTGCCTGTAACTTTGATTTTCTCAGCATTGATTACGATTACATTATCGCCTGTGTCAATGTGAGGAGTATAAATCGGCTTATTCTTGCCTCTTAAAACTTTAGCGATCTCTGAGCAGAGACGTCCTAATGTATGTCCTGTAGCATCAACTACATACCATTTTCTATCAATTGTAGACGGACTTGCCATAAAGCTTTTCATTGGTATACCTCCTTAATTCTTTCACTAACATTTTAGTCGTTATGAAGTCACATTTTCCAACGTGGCACAGTCCTTCATTTTCCTGCAAAACTACTGTATCCTAACGTTTCTTCGTGTATTATATCGAAACTCATACGCAGTGTCAAGAAATAATATTGCGATTTTTATTGAAAATTAAAACTTTTTAATTCAATGTCATCAATAATAATATTTAAAATGACTTTTTATAATATATTTCATTCATTTTGAAAATCTGACCCATTTCTTTATTTCCAGTCCAGTTCAAATTTTCATATTTTTTCAAAAAATGAGTGT
>QKDK01000371.1 GCA_003252135.1 Clostridia bacterium | reverse complement strand
TTATACTGAGTGATCTTGAAAGCAGTGATGAAGATGCAGATTCTAAAACATTAATGTTGTTGATTCATTTAAAAGACATTGGCAGAAAATGGAACAAGAAACTCAATGTAACCAGTGAAATGCGTTCTGTTGCCAATCAGGAACTTGCGAAAGTAGCAAATGTTAATGATTTTGTTGTTGGAAGTTCTATAACGAACCTTATTATGTCACAGGTTTCTGAAAACAGAAAGCTTTCGCTGCTTTTTGATGATCTGCTGGATGCAGACGGATCTGAGCTTTATATGAAAAAGGCAGATCGCTATGTGAAATTAGGAGTGGAAACTGATTTTTATACCCTGACTGAGATCGGTAAAAAGAGAAACGAAATTGTCATTGGCTATAAAAAGCTTGTAAATGGCAAACTGGATATACATACAAATCCAAAAAAGTCAGAAAGAGTAATTTTTCATGAGGAAGATTCTCTGATTGTTATCGCAGAAGACAACAGATAGTACGGGTAGTTCGAATAGTACGAATAGTACGAAACGGTGCAGATTGTATGATTAAATTTTAATCACAGCAGTTTATTTCTAAATAATGTGATATAATGGATGATAAAGGTGAAACGATAAAAAATTTTATATAGCAGATCCAGTGTAATTGTAAAAGAAAAACAGCAGCACATAGATTGTCTCATGTTACCGACGATATGACTTTTTTGTCTCAAGAGAAATGAGGTTTTTATGAAAAAGGCAGCATTCTTTCTGCTCATAGCAGTAATATTGACATTGGTACAGCCTGATTTTTGTTCTGCAGCCCAAAGCATACAGTGGACACAGGACGAACTTGATTTTATGGAAGAACATCCTGTTATTCATCTGGGTGTGGATCCTGATTTCATACCATTTGAGTTTATTGACTCGGATGGTGAGTACAAAGGGATTGCGAAAGATTATATCGACATTATTGAAGAAAATACTGGTCTGACATTTGAAGTTGCGCAAGGGCTTACCTGGCCGGAAGCATATGATGAAGCAGTAGCAGGCAGACTGGATGTTCTGCCGGCTGTTTCTCAGACCGAAGAAAGAGAAAAGTATTTTTTATTTACAGATTCCTACTATGAATTCACTCGGGTCATTGTAACAAAAGATACGGAGAATACAATTAAGGGAATCGATGATCTTGCGTACACTGCAGTTGCAGTGCAGCGCAACAGTTCGCATCACAGTTATCTGCTGGGATATCCATCTATTACATTACATCTTTACGATTCAGTGACAGAAGCACTGACAGCTGTTGCAAACGGCACAGAGACCGCATTTGTCGGCAATCTGGCAACAACGAATTATCTTATCAAATCAAACGGACTTTCAAATCTTAAATTCACGGCCTTTGACTCCGGTCAGCAGCAGGGGCTTCATTTTGCTGTACGTCAGGACTGGCCTGAATTAGTATCCATATTGAATAAAGCATTGGCATCTATAACCCAGGAACAAAAAATCAATATCAATAACAAGTGGATCAACCTTGAAACCAATGTGGATTATGGACCGATCATACGTGGACTGCTGATAGCGGGCAGTATCGTTTTAGTTATATTTTTTGTATCTGCCTTCTGGATCGTTCGCCTGAAAAAAGAAATAAAGGTGCGTAAACAGTTACAGGATGCACTGGAAAAATCAAAGCTGGAGGCAGAAGAGGCAAATAATTTTAAATCAAGCTTTATGGCAAGAATGTCTCATGAGATAAGAACACCTCTGAATGCAATCTCCGGCATGTCTTATTTATTAAAAAGCACGGATATAACGCTGACACAGAAGATGTACATTGACCGGATCATGCAGGCTTCAACGAATATGCTGAGCATAATCAATGACATTCTTGATTTTTCAAAAATCGAGGCAGGGAAAGTCGAGCTTGATACAGCTTCTTTTCATCTGGATCATGTTATTCAGAATGTAGTGAATATTATTTCATACAAGATCGAAGAGCAGGAGATTGGATTTCGCCTGACCAAGGATCCATCTCTGCCTGACTGGTTCATAGGGGATGCCAAAAGAGTTGAACAGGTCTTATTGAATATATTGAATAACGCTGTCAAATTCACTACAGATGGAGAGGTCACACTTGATGTAAGACTGGTTGCAAAAGAAAGCGATCAGTATCATGTGGCTTTTACAGTCAAAGACACCGGAATCGGTATGTCAAAAGAGCAGGTGGCAAAGCTGTTTGAACCATTCACACAGGCAGATGTCAGCATAACCAGAAGATTCGGCGGAACCGGACTCGGGCTGTCTATTGTAAAGAACCTTGTGGAGATGATGAACGGACAGGTAAAAGTGTTCAGTACAGAAGGTGAAGGGTCAACCTTCCTTCTTGAACTTACTCTGAAGGCAGATGTCGAAAAAGAAGAGGAAGAAAAGCGGAATATTCCGCTTGAACAGTTCAAAAAAGTAAAAACACTGGTTCTGGAAAAATCAGGTGCCAGCATGAACATGATAGAAAGCTACTTAAGATCATTTGGTATGAACTGTGAGATCACTACTTCGCAGAATAGTGCATATGGTATGTTAGAAGCGGCAAATAAAGCGTATACAGCACCCTTTGATCTGATGATCATTGATTATGACACACCGGAGGAAGGCGGGTTCCTGTTTGTCGACAGGATCAGATCGAATCCTAAGATCACACAGCAGCCGAGAATTGTGATGCTGTTCCCCCTGATGCGTGAAGATCTTTTTGATCAGATGAAAGAACACAGCATTGATATCGGAATTGAAAAACCGATCATTCCGTCAATACTTCTGAATGGTATTCTTGACATATTCAAAGTAAAAGCGATCGGATCAAGCCAGATACAGCCGGAAGCGATACATAACATGAAAGAGGTAGGACAAGACTGCACCATTCTTGTTGTTGAAGATAATAAAACAAATCAGATGCTAGCAAAAGCATTGCTGGAAAAGATCGGTATTCAGGTACTTCAGGCAATGGATGGGAAATCAGGAATTGATATGTTCACAAAAAATCTTGATCGCACAGATGCTGTACTCATGGATCTGCATATGCCGGTCATGGACGGGTATGAGGCATCTGCAAGAATACGTGAAATGTCTGGTGATATACCTATTATTGCCATGACTGCAGATGTAATACTGGGAGTAAAGGAAAAGTGTGAAGAGAACGGTATTGACTTTTACATCAGTAAACCATTTGAACCTGAGCAGTTTGTCAGGACAATAACAGATATACTCCATAGTAAAAAGCTTGAACAAAAAAATGAGCAAAAAAGCGGACAAAAAAATGTTATATTGGAAAACAGTGCAGAATCGTTACTGGACAGAGCTGCAGGAATTCGTAATCTCGGAGGCAATGAGGAATTATATGAAGCTGTATTGAAAGAGTTTGCAAAGGAAAATGCAGATTTAACAGATCAGTTCGAACTTTTATTACAGCAGAATAATTATCAGGAAGCTGCACAGCTTGTGCATAAAGTTAAAAGCAGTCTTGGCAGCATTGGGGCTAAAACATTGTATGAAAAAGCATTACTTATGCAAAGAGCTCTGGAAGCACAGAATCTGGAAGAGATTGCAAGTCTTCAGACTGTTTTTCTTGACCAGGTGAAGCTGCTTTTACAATATCTTTAGGGAAGGTTATTATTACAGTAAGCTTTTGATAAGGACAGAGTCGAGACAGGATGATATATAAGAGAATAACTCTGGTAACAGGTTCTATGCGCACAAGATACGCGGAAATGAGGGGGAAAGATGACAGCGAGTATTTTAATCGTAGATGATTCGGCAACAGATCGTATGATGATTCAGAATATGCTGAGTGATTATCATACCTGTACTGCCTGTAATGGCGAAGAAGCGTTACAGATCATTCATGGGCATGAAGACATTGATCTTATCATACTTGATCTTAATATGCCTGTGATGAATGGCTTTGAAATGCTTGAAGCATTAAAAAAGAATGAGTATTCACGTGATATCAGGACAATCATCCTGACTAATTATGATGAGCTGGACAAGGAAATCCGCGGACTGAAGGCAGGTGCAATAGATTATATCAGAAAGCCTGTAAATCTGGAGTCGCTTCGTGTCAGAATCAACATACATCTTCAGCTGCTGAACATTCAAAGGCTGTATAAAAGAAAGCTGATGGAACGCAGCCTTACCCTTGGTACCATTTTTGATCAGGCTCCCATCGGAATTGCACTTGCGTTCAATGATAAGCCCGCCGATGCAGATAATAGAAACTATACAATCATTAACCCGATGTTTGAGAGCATAACAGGACGCACCAAAGATGAGCTGATCAAAGCGGGATGGGTGAATATTACCCACCCTGATGATGTCGAGCTGGATAAGCAGTATTACAGGAAGTTCACGGAAGGCTCCATTGACACGTATAACATTCAAAAACGCTACATAAAACCGAACGGTTCTGTTGTATGGGTCGATATGATCGTGACCAGACTGCACATCCGGGATAATTATAAATATAATCACATTTGCCTGGTGCAGGATATCACAGAAAAAAAGAAGGTTGAAAAAGCTCTGGTAGAGAGTGAAAGAAGTAAAGCAGTACTGCTGAGCAATCTTCCCGGCATGGCATACAGAAGTGTTCATGACAGCAAATGGACGATGAAGTTTGTTTCGGGTGGCTGCGAGGAACTCACCGGATATCATCAGGAGAACCTGGTCAATAATAATGATATATCTTTTAATGATCTGATCTTGCCGGAATATCGTGATATGGTATGGGACACCTGCGAACAGAAGCTTTCTCTGAAAAAGCCCTTTGAAGTGGAGTATGAGATCTTAACAGCAGAAAAAAAGCGAAAATGGGTCCTCGATATGGGTCAGGGCGTGTACAGTGAAAGCGGAACTGTAAAGGCCATCGAAGGGATCATTATTGATATAAGTGACAGGAAAGCACATGAGAACCAGCTGAAATATCTGAGTGAACATGATATACTGACTGGCCTTTACAGCAGAAATTATTTTGAACAGTTCCTGTCTGAAAGACAATCGGTTTTTTCAGATAAAAAGCGTGCGGTCTTACTTCTGAATATAAAAAAAATCAATATGATCAGTCTGACATATGGGTATGACTTTTCAGAAAAGATTATCAAGGATGTTGCAAAGAAGCTGTTCGAACTGGTTTCGAACAGAAAGAAACTGTTCCATATATCATCGGAACGCTTTGTATTTTTTATTGAAGACTATAAGGACAAAAAAGAGCTGATCAGCTTTTACAGACAGATCACAGAGAACGTCAGCCAGCTTCAGATCATTAATGCACTTGGATGCGAGTTCGGAATATATGAATTAAAGGATGAAGAAGATGCCGGTACTGTGCTGAAAAATGTGTCGATTGCAGCAGAACGAGTTGATAATGATATTGCTTTTGGATACTGCTTCTTTGATGACACATTAAGTGACAGGATAATACGTGAATCGCATATCAAAGATGATCTTCTTGATATTGCTGAGAATAAGGGTGAAAGCACTCTGTACCTTATGTATCAGCCGCTTCTTAATCTGAAAAACAACAAAATCAAAGGTTTTGAGGCGTTGGCCAGACTAAAAAGCAGTCAGCTTGGGGAAGTGACTCCGGTGGAATTCATCCCAATGGCAGAGGAAGTACGGCTGCTGGTTCCCATAGGGATGAAGATACTGCGCATGGCTGGAGGCTTCATGAAGAAATTAAAGGATAATGGATATGATGACATCTGTGTATCTGTCAATGTATCTCCAATCCAGTTTTTGCGGAACGAATTTCTGGAAGACCTTGAAGAAGCAATCAAAGAAATGCAGATCGATACCAGAACATTATGTCTAGAGATCACCGAGTCGATTTTTACTGATGATTTCGAGATGGTCAATAGAAAAATCGCCCGAATCCGGGATATGGGCATTAAAGTAGCTATCGATGATTTTGGGACGGGGTATTCCTCACTGTCCAGAGAACGTGAGCTGCAGGTTGATTTTTTGAAAATTGACAAATATTTTGCAGATAAACTGCTGGAGTCTGATCCTGACAAAGCAATTACAAGTGATATAATCTCTATAGCTCATAAGCTTGGACATATTGTTATAGCAGAAGGCATAGAGCATGAATTTCAAAAGAAGTATCTGATTGAGAACAACTGTGATGTCATGCAGGGCTTTTTGTTCAGCAGACCGCTGATGCCTGAAGATGCGCTCATTTTACTGAAAAATACAAATGAAGTAACATGACTGGAAAGTCATAACTTCTCTAATATGGAATTATTTTAAAGTATATTGTCAAAAAACTTAATTTTATTAACTTTTGGTCATAAAAATGATTGATTATTTATTACTATAGTTGTATTATATAAAGTAAAAAATAATCATTGCATGAACCAAAGGGGAGAGATTATGGACGATATCGACCGGAAGATTATAACAGAATTGCAAAAAGACGCTAGGTTACCTGTGAAACTGCTGGCAGAAAAAGTATTTCTATCTTCTCCTGCCGTATCGGCAAGAATTGAAAAACTTGAGAATGACAAGATCATTCTTGGCTACCATGCAACAGTAGATCCTGTCAAGCTGGGGTATCATATTATGGCTTTTGTAAACCTTGAGATAGGCCCGACCCAGAAGAATGAGTTCTACCAGTTTATTCAAAAAGTTCCGCAGGTTCTGGAATGTAACTATGTAACAGGCGATTATTCCATGCTGATCAAAGTGGCTTTCCCAAGTACTGCAGAACTGGAAGTGTTTATCGGACAGCTGCAGAAGTTTGGGAGGACCAATACACAGATCGTTTTTTCATCGTCTGTAAAAACAAGAGGAGTCAGTGTGATGCAGGACATCATTCGATGACAGATCCTGACAGTTGAAACCGTATATGTAACAAAACAACACAGGCAGGATTGATTAATTTATTTAGATGGAAGGTTGTAAAATGCAGTTTGAAAACAAAGAAAGATGTATCATTATTTCAGGATCCCCGGAATTTCAGGATGTGGAGATGATGGATACAGATTATGTGATAGCCTGTGATGACGGGCTTTCGCATTGCCTGAATCATGCTATAAAGCCTAGTCTGGTAGTTGGTGATTTTGACAGCTATCAGGGGGTTGTACCGGATGATATTGAACAGGTGAGGGTGAAAGCTGAAAAGGATGACACTGATACGATGCTTGCGTCAAAGATTGCACTTGAAAAGGGTTATAAGCATATAATTCTGCTTGGAGCACTTGGCGGACGTCTGGATCATACGATTGCAAATCTCTCGACTGCAGCATTTATAGCAGAGCAGCAAGGTATATGTGAGCTGATCGGTGAGAATGAATGTATTTATATGGTCAGAAATTCGGTTGTGAAGATAGAAAGAAACGGGTTTCGATATATTTCTGTTTTTTCCTATTCAGAAAGTGTTATTGTAACCTATGAAGGTCTGAAGTATCCCCTGCAAAAGAAAACACTTTGCAATGAATTTCCTTTAGGGGTAAGTAATGAATTCTGCGAAGACCTTGCTGTGATCAAGGCAGAAAGTGGAACAGCCTGCATCGTTTGCACCAAAAAAGGAAGATGAAAACGGAATACAGGAGCCTGAGACGGCGGTTATTCACCTGTGGAAAGGACAAACATGGATGAGAAAAGATTTGCATTGCTCATAGATGCAGATAATATATCACAGAAGTATCTGAAATATATATTAAATGAAATGTCAAAATACGGGGTGGTTACCTACAAGCGTATTTATGGCGACTGGACCAGGAATGATAACAGCAGCTGGAAACCTCTTTTGCTTGAGAACTCTATCACACCGATTCAGCAGTACAGCTATACTATTGGGAAAAATGCTACAGACTCGGCAATGATCATTGATGCTATGGACATTTTGTACACCGGTCATGTTAACGGTTTCTGCCTGGCATCCAGTGACAGCGATTTTACAAAACTTGCCAGCAGACTGAGAGAATCAGGGATGACAGTGATCGGTATGGGGGAAGATAAAACACCGAAAGCATTTCGTGTTGCCTGTGACAGGTTTACCTGTCTTGAAATTCTGCTTGACCCTGACCTGACAGATAAGTCAGATCATACATCCCGTAACAGTGCGGCAAAGGGCAAGGGAATCAAGACCAATAAAAATGAAAAACCAGCGGAACATAACGAGCTTAATGGCAGTATACATTCAGAAAGCAGCGATATTTCGGAATCGATTATCGACAGACGGACCATTGAGACAGTAATAGTAGGCATCATTACAGAAAACGTGAATGATGGAAGAACCACAGGACTTGGTGAGATCGGCAGTACACTAGTCAAGATGTACCCAGAATTCGATGTCCGTAATTACGGATACAGTCTTCTTTCGAAGCTGCTTGAGGAGTTTCCTTCTCTCAGGACCAAAAAGACCGGAAGTACAGTGACAGTTGAATTGCGTGAAAACGGAGACAATCGCAAAAAAATAGAGGAAACTGCAGTATCCATTGTAAAGAACAAAGGAGATGCAGGCATGCTGCTTGGTGATCTTAGCAACAAGCTGCATCTTCAGTATAAAGAGTTCAATGTTCGGGATTATGGATACTCTTCATTTTCAAAATATGTACAGAGTATTCAGGACATCGAGGTATTAGAGGATAAAACAAAAGAAAAAATGGTACGGTATGTTGCAAGAACTGAGTCGGTCTGATCAGTTTTCAGGCTTTGCATGATAAGCAGATTATTATTAAGCACATGCAAACAAAGAAACAAATAAGGATATATAAACAATATTATTTAAAAATGCGGTACAGACAAAAGGAATGTCTGTGCCGCATTTTATAAGACGGGTTT
>QKDK01000312.1 GCA_003252135.1 Clostridia bacterium | reverse complement strand
GCCGGTGTTGGTCCAAGATAGTATATGGTCTCATTTATAGGAGAAAATGGTAAAGCAATTCCATTTTCAAGATCTTCTGCCATCCTTTTATGTGCAGCATCTCTTGCCGTATAAATTCTACCTGTCAGGTATATGTAGTCCCCTGCAGTTATTTCGTCTGCCATTTCTTTTGTTATGGGGGTATGCAGATGCTTTTCCATAGCATTATTTCCTCTCTGTCTTTATTTCAGAATATAAACTGTTCCTTCTATGCATCCTTCAATTAAGCATATCGTTTTTGCAGTTTTGCAAGTCTGTTTATTCTTCCTTTATTCTTCCTTTATTCTTCCTTTATTCATAGCAGACAAATGACTGCTGTGTCGTTTTATTGATCCTTTTTCCTTTATAGAATTCTGGTCACGTGTCTGTTTACATGGCAGCATATATTAATCGCCAGCGGCATACCTGCAATATGAGTCGGGTATGCTTCTATATTTACTCCAAGCGCTGTGGTTTTTCCTCCAAACCCAGCCGGTCCGATATTCAGCTCATTGATTTCATAAAGCAGTTCCTGTTCCAGCTTTTTTAGATGGTCCTTTTTTGAATGTGTTTCGATGGTTCTTGTAAGAGCTTTTTTTGCAAGCATTGCACATTGTTCAAAATCACCGCCAAGACCGATACCAACAACAATTGGCGGACAGGCATTGGGTCCTGCAAGTTCAACAGCTTCCAGCACCGCCTTCTTTATTCCTTCTTCACCATCGGATGGCTTCAGCATATAAATACGGCTCATATTCTCACTGCCAAACCCTTTGGGTGCGACTGTTATTTCAATTGTTTCGCCGGGTATAATAAAGGTGTGAATTATGCCTGGTGTATTATCTTTCGTATTGATCCGAAGCAGCGGATCCTCTACAACGGATTTTCTAAGATACCCATCCTTGTATCCTTGACGGATTCCTTCGTTGATTGCGTCTTCTATATATTCACCTTTCAGGTGGACATCCTGACCAATTCTGATAAATACAACTGCCATTCCTGTATCCTGGCATATGGGAATAGCTTCATCGGATGCTATTTTCATATTTTCTTCCAGCTGTGCAAGAATCTTTTTCCCGATTTCGTATTTTTCATTTTCATATGCTTTTTCGATTGCATCTTTCATATCTGAGGAAAGTGTAATGTTTGCTTCCATGCACATTTCTCTGACTGCTCTTGTTATTTCCTGTGTATCGATTATCCTCATCTTTGGCCTCCAAATTGCTTTTTTACAAAATGAACCTTTTTCATTATCAGCTGAAAGTGATAAAATGAGCTGTCCTGCGTAAGCTCAGACAGCCCATTCCTGCTCTATTGTCTTTCCTGCTCTATTGCATTTTCTACTCTCATTACGAATCTATTCTTTGTTTCTTATCTTTATTTCTTATCTTTATTTCTATTCTTTATTACTTATCTTAATTACTAGTCTTTATTCCTTATCTTTCTTTGCGCGGTCTAAAAGTCTGTCCAAATCTGAAAAATCTTCTTTCGTTGAATTCCTTGCTTCATCAATTTCTGATTCAGAAGATTCATCCATATTGTCATCAAATGAATTCATGCTGTCATCTTCCTGCATGTCCTCCAGATCACCGTCTGTCTCTTCTGTATCATAAACTTCATCCACATCTACATCATAAATCTCATCCATATCTGCATCTTCTGGTATGATTTCTTCTGATGCCAGCTGCTCTTTCAGTTCCTTTAAGACGGTTTCGTCATCGTCATTTCCTGTGGTATCCCTGACCTTTGCTATGCTGGCTACATGAATATCGCTTTCCGTATCCATATTGATCAGCTTGACTCCTGTTGTGTTCCGGCCTGATTTACTGATATCCTTGACTTCCATTCGAATAATAATGCCCTCGTTGGTAATCAGCATAATTTCACGATTATCATCAATTGCTTTTGCTCCGACAACACTTCCTGATTTTTCTGTGATTTTGTAACACTTCACACCTTTACCGCCACGCCTCTGACAGGTAAATTCATCCGTATCTGTTAGTTTTCCAAGTCCGTTTTCAGAAACGAATAACAGATATTTTCCCTGTGTATGCATCTGCATGGATACAACATTATCACCGGCTGTCAAATTCATGCCAATTACACCCATTGAACTGCGGCCAGTAAATCTTACATCTGCTTCATTAAAGCGTATGCACATACCGTTCTTTGTGACAAGCATGATATCAGATTTGCCGTCGGTACGTTTTGCTTCGATCAGTTCGTCTCCATCGTGCAGACTGATGGCCTGAATACCTGTCTTTCTGATGTTACAGTATTCTTTCAGCTTTGTCTTTTTGACTATTCCATCTCTGGTCGCCATGAACAGATACTGATTCTCATTATATTCCTTTAATGAAATGATAGCTGTTATCTTTTCATCCGGTAAAAGCTGAAGAAGATTAACAATCGCTGTTCCTCTTGCAGTTCTTGAAGACTCCGGAATCTCATAAGTCTTTAACCGATAGGCTCGTCCTTTATTCGTAAAGAACATAAGGTAATGGTGCGTTGTTGTCATGAAAAGGTCTTCTATAAAGTCCTCTTCCAGTGTCTGCATTCCTTTGATGCCTTTCCCTCCGCGGTGCTGACTCTTGAAATTGTCTATGGTCATTCTTTTGATGTAGCCAAGACTGGTCATTGCAATCACAACATCTTCGTCAGGGATCATATCTTCCATGGATATATCAAATTCATCAAATCCTATGACAGTTCTTCTCTCGTCGCTGTATTTGCCTTTTATGATTAAGATTTCTTCTCTGACTACACCAAGAAGAATCTTTTCGTCTGCCAAAATTGCTTTGTACTCTGCGATCTTTGCCATAAGCTCTTTATGTTCTGTTTCTATCTTTTCTCTTTCCAGACCGGTAAGAGCACGCAGTCTCATATCAATAATCGACTGTGCCTGCACATCATCAAAGGTAAATCTGTCCATCAGGCGCTGCTTTGCGACCGGGCCGTTTGGTGAAGATCTGATAATGCTGATGACTTCATCAATATGATCAAGTGCGATCAGCTGTCCTTCCAATATATGTGCACGCTCTTCTGCTTTGTTCAGATCGTACTGTGTTCTTCTGGTTACAACTTCCTCCTGATGTTTCAGATAGTATGTCAGCATCTGCGGAAGGGACAGAACTTTTGGTTCATTGTCTACAAGTGCCAGCATATTTACACCGAAGGTGTCCTGCATCTGTGTGTGCTTGAATAATTGGTTCAAAAGAACATTACTGTTGACATCGCGGCGCAGCTCAATACAGATGCGCATGCCCTGACGATCTGATTCATCGCGAAGCTCTGTGATTCCGTCAATCTTTTTATCTCGTACAAGTTCTGCTATCTTCTCGATTAATCTTGCCTTGTTGACCATGTAGGGGAGTTCTGTCACAACGATCCTTGTCTTGCCGTTCTGCATTGGCTCGATCTCTGTAACAGCACGTACACGTATTTTGCCACGGCCTGTTCTGTATGCTTCATTGATTCCCCGTGTTCCAAGAATTGTTGCTCCAGTTGGAAAGTCAGGTCCTTTTACAATTTCAAGAAGCTCTTCGATTTCAGTTTCTTTATCATCTTTCTTGTTATCTATGATTTTTACAACGGCATCAATGACCTCACCAAGGTTATGCGGCGGGATATTGGTTGCCATTCCGACAGCAATACCGGTCGTTCCATTCACCAAGAGGTTAGGAAAACGGGAAGGAAGCACCAGCGGCTCTTTTTCAGTCTCATCAAAGTTAGGTGCGAAATCTACAGTATCTTTATTGATATCAGATAACATTTCCATGGAAATCTTGCTGAGCCTTGCTTCTGTATATCGCATGGCAGCTGCACCGTCACCATCGACTGAACCAAAATTTCCATGACCATCGATCAGCGGATATCTTGTTGACCATTCCTGGGCAAGATTAACGAGTGCACCATAAATAGAACTGTCACCATGCGGGTGATATTTACCCATGGTATCACCGACAATACGGGCACATTTACGATGCGGCTTGTCAGGTCCGTTATTCAACTCGATCATCGCATACAGTACTCTTCTCTGAACGGGCTTCAGACCATCCCTGACATCAGGAAGCGCACGTGACGCAATAACTGACATGGCATAATTGATATAGGATTCTTCCATAGTCTTCTTCAGATCTATGTCATGAACCTTATCAAAGATATTCTCATCCATTTTCTTTCCTCCATTTTCTCTATACAAGCGCGAAACGTTTGTTTGAGAAGTCTATTAGCTGATATCAAGATTTTTAACATATTTTGCATTTGCTTCGATAAATTCACGGCGCGGTTCAACATTGTCGCCCATCAGAGTGGTGAAAGTCACGTCGATTTCTGAAGAGCTTTCTTCATCCATAACAACACGCAGCAGGATTCTTTTTTCAGGGTCCATCGTTGTTTCCCAAAGCTGCTCTGCGTCCATCTCTCCAAGCCCTTTGTAGCGCTGGATCTTGTTATTGGTATCACGTCCTACTTCCTGCAGTATCGCATTCAGTTCTTCGTCGCTGTAGGCATACCACACCTGTTTGTTCTTTTCCAGCTTATAAAGAGGCGGCTGAGCAAGATATACATATCCCTGTTTGATAAGCTCCGGCATAAATCGATACATAAAGGTCAGCAGAAGAGTGCTGATATGTGCACCGTCAACATCTGCATCTGTCATAATAATGATCTTATGATATCTCAGTCTTTTTATATCAAAGTCTTCTGATATACCTGTTCCAAATGCTGTGATCATGGCTTTTATCTCATTGTTCACCAGTATCTTGTCTAGTCTTGATTTTTCAACATTCAGTATCTTACCACGAAGAGGAAGGATGGCCTGTGTTGCCCTGGATCTGGCTGTCTTTGCTGATCCGCCGGCAGAGTCTCCTTCGACTATATAGATTTCACAGTTCTCTGGGTTTTTGTCTGAACAGTCTGCAAGCTTTCCGGGAAGGCTCATTCCTTCAAGTGCAGTCTTTCTTCTCGTTAAATCTCTTGCTTTTCTTGCCGCATCTCTGGCTCTCTGTGCCATAATCGCTTTTTCGCAGATGAGCCTTGCAACGGAAGGATTCTGCTCAAGGTAATATGTCAGCTGCTCACTTACTATGTTCTCAACGGCACCCCTTGCTTCACTGTTTCCGAGCTTTTGTTTTGTCTGACCTTCAAACTGAGGCTCTGGCAGTTTTATACTGATAATTGCTGTAAGTCCTTCTCTTATATCTTCACCTGTTAAGTTCTGTTCGCTCTCTTTTAAGAATTTCATAGATCTTGAATAGTCATTAAAGGTTTTCGTAAGTGCATTTTTAAATCCGGTGAGATGTGTTCCGCCTTCCGGTGTCGTAATATTATTAACAAAGCTGTAACAGCCTTCCGAATATGCATCATTATGCTGCATGGCTACTTCAACGTATACGTTTTCTTTAGATCCTTCACAATACAGAATATCCGGATACAATGCTGTTTTTGTCTTATTCAGATACTCAACATATTCCTTGATTCCGCCTTCATAATGAAATTCTTTTCTGTATCCTGCTGTTTTTATTATTTCATTTTCTGGAATTCCTTCTTCATTTTCTCTTTCATCCCGAAGTATTATCTTAAGTCCTTTGGTTAAAAAGGCCATCTCTCTCAGCCGTTGTTTTAATATATCATAATCGAAAACGGTTTCTTCGAATATCTGTTTATCAGGTAAAAAGGTTACAGTTGAACCATGTCGTTCGGACACACCGATTTCCTGTAAAGGTGAAACAGCTTTTCCCCTTTCATAGCGCTGCATGTATTTTTTTCCATCGAGCTCTACAACAACTTCCAGCCATTCTGATAACGCATTCACAACAGATGCACCAACGCCATGAAGACCGCCTGATACTTTGTATCCCCCACCGCCGAATTTTCCGCCTGCATGAAGAATCGTAAATACTACTTCTACGGTTGATATCCCTTTTTTCTTATTCACTTCCACCGGTATTCCTCTTCCGTTATCAACTACGGTTATGGAATTGTCTTTATTGATAGAAACATCAATGACATCACAGCAGCCAGCCAATGCTTCATCTACCGCATTGTCAACGATTTCATATACCAGATGGTGAAGTCCCCTGATGGATGTGCTCCCGATGTACATGCCGGGACGTTTACGAACCGCTTCCAGCCCTTCTAGTATTTGTATCTGGTCAGCACCGTATTCCGAACTCATATTTTCCTCCATTCCTGCGCTTTTCTTAGCGCACTTCAAGTTTGAACGAGCTTTTATGCGAGGCACAAACTTGCCTGTGAAATATCCACATTCACTCTGATGAGATAACTTTTCTCATTTATCAAAATACTTAAAGGTTCATATCTTCTTTCAACTGTATCACTTCTCCGTTAGAAACATGGTAAACTCTGTTATGCTTCAGTCTGTTATTTACAAATTCCTCAAGACCTGTACAGGTTATAATAGTCTGCATCCCCTGTATACAGGATAACAGCTGTTCCTGTCTGTTTCTGTCCAGTTCTGACAGCACATCATCAAGAAGAATAATCGGCGTGTCTTTTATTCTTTCTTTTACTAACTCAATTTCTGCCAATTTTAAGGACAGCGCGGCTGTTCTTTGCTGTCCCTGTGAACCAAAGCGTCTAACATCTTCGTATGCTTCCTTTTCAGTTTTCATCTTTTCATCTGTTTTACATATTTGAAAACATATATCATCCCTGTGTGGACCAACATTTGTCATTTTGGTTGCTATATCTTTCTGTATGGATTCCTTCATGGCCTTCTTATAGTCATTTACCTCGATATTTGGCTCATAAATTAATTTAAGAACTTCCCTTCCATCAGAAAGCTTTTCATGTATTTTTCCTGCAATCTTACTGATTTCTCTTATGAACTCATTTCTGGATTCAATAAGTTTTGTTCCGCTCGACAATAACTGCTCATTCCAGACGGTAAGAGTGTCTTCAAGACCTTTGCTGTACTGGAGCTGTTTTAACAGTGCATTTCTCTGGTTGATCGCTTTATTGTAATTAGTCAGGTGAAAAAGATATATCTTATCCAGCTGGCATAATTCCATATCCATAAATCTTCTTCTTTCTCCTGGTCCATTCTTAACAATGGATAGATCCTCCGGAGAAAAAGAAACTATATTGATAAGTGAAAAGAGTTCAGAGCTTTTTTTGA
The DNA here is from genome assembly GCA_003252135.1 of Clostridia bacterium. Taxonomy (GTDB): domain Bacteria; phylum Bacillota; class Clostridia; order Lachnospirales; family Lachnospiraceae; genus SZUA-448. Next base: position 1,653 of record QKDK01000312.1, on the reverse strand, counting down.
TTGGAATGCCGTCAATGGCAATCCCTTTAGCCTTATTCTGTTTCAGATGCATATCGATCTTATGGGAAATATCGTCTCTTTCTATGAACATTCTGATGTGTGCTTCTTCTCCGTCAAAACGAATCATATCTTTATCTTTGCTGCCTCTGTGTGATTTTGTGGTTCCGCAAAGATAAATTGCTTCCAGAATATTCGTCTTTCCCTGTGCATTGTCTCCGAATAATAAATTAGCATCTTCTGCAAAATCAATCTGAAGATTCTGATAGTTTCTGAAATCCGAAAGTTCCAGGAGTTTTACTTTCATTTATCACCATCTGTCTTTCTTAATGTATCTAATATAAAGTCTTTTGCTTTTATAATTTAAAATCACTTTCGATTTTAATTGAATTTCCATTATATTCAACCGTGTCACCGTTCCTTAGTTTCTTTCCTCTTTGATACTCAAGAGTTCCGTTAACCTTTACATTTCCTTCTGTAATCAGAAATTTTGCATCTGTTCCGGATTGAACAAGTCCTCCAAGCTTCATTGCCTGACCAAGTTTAATGAATTCATCTCTTATATGAACTGTTTCCATAAATTCTCCTTTGTAAGCTTCATTAATAAGCTGCAGCATTAAAATTAACTGGAAGAATAAGGTAAATAAAACTGTCTTCTTCATCTCTTATAAAACATGGAGCCTTTGAGTTCGTCAGGTAAATAGTTACTTCCTCTTCTTCAACAACACGAAGTACCTCAATGATGAACTTAGGATTAAAACCAATCATGATATCTTTTCCCTCTTTCTGGATAAAAATATCTTCATTCATAGATCCTAAGGAGGTATTGACTTTCATCTCCAGCTTTTCATCAATGATATTAATGATGATCGGTTTCTTTTCTGTTTCTTTGATCAGCAGCGTTGCTCTGTCTATACAGCTGAGCAGATCTTTTTTATTCATGATGACTTTTGTTTCGTAATCAGAGGATAACATCTGGTCAATCTTATAGTATTCACCTTCAATCAGTCTGGATAAAACAATAGTATCATCAAATTCAAATAAAATATGTCTCTCTGTAAAATAAAGTCTTATCTCACTATCTGCTTCACCTGAAAGTATCTTGCTTACTTCATTCAATGTTTTTCCGGGAATGATAACTTTACAGTCTGGATAAGATTCTTTTAAAGAAATTCTTCGGATTGAAATACGATGCCCGTCAAGAGAAGCAATTCTTAACGTATTATTGCTTATCTCCAAAAGTTCACCTGTCATGATCTTATTACTTTCATTTTCTGAAATAGAAAATACTGTCTGCCTTATGACTTCTTTTAATGTGAACTGCGACAATAAAAGTGCATCCTTTTTTTCAATAACAGGAAGATATGGGAATTCATCAGCTGACCTTCCTGCAATGGAAAATTTTGATTTTTGACAGGTTATCGTTGCAGTAAAAGAATCGTCTTTCTCTATTATTATTTCACTGTCCGGGAGTTTTCTAATAATGTCTGAAAAAATCTTTGCACTTATGGCTATAGTTCCTGTTTCTAAGACCTCACCTTTTATTATTGTTTCAATTCCAAGTTCCATATCATTTCCAATTAATTTGATGTAGCCTTCTTTTACCTCAATAACAATACATTCCAGAATTGGCATGGTGGTTTTTGCCGGGATAGC
>QKDK01000252.1 GCA_003252135.1 Clostridia bacterium | reverse complement strand
AAAGCGTCTGAATGGAGAAATCATATCTGCAGACTCGATGCAGGTATATAAGCATATGGATATCGGGACTGCAAAAATTACCGTTTCTCAGATGCAGGGAATACCGCATCACCTGGTTGATGTATATGATCCTCATACTGATTATAATGTATATCGTTTCAAAGAGGATGTTACTAGGTGCCTGACAAAGATCAGGGAGAGCGGAAAATTGCCGATTCTGGTCGGCGGCACAGGCTTTTATATTCAGGCAATCCTTTATGATATTGATTTTACCGAAAATGAGACAAGATCAGATCTTAGAATTGAACTGGAATCAATGGCAAAAGATCTGGGTGCACATGCCATGCATGAATTACTTGAGACTTTTGATAAAGATGCTGCAGTACAGATTCATGAGAATAATGTCAAGCGTGTAATAAGGGCAATAGAATATTATAAACTGACAGGACAGAAAATATCTGAACATAATGAAGAACAGAGGGAGAAGACTTCTCCCTACAATTTTTTATATATTGTACTGAACAGGCCGAGAAAAGAACTGTATGAGGATATAGATAAAAGAGTCGATGATATGCTTGATCAAGGCTTGCTGGAAGAAGTAAGGACATTATGCGGCATGGGACTGAATAAAAACAATGTTTCCATGCAGGGTATAGGATATAAAGAGATGCTGCAATATCTGGAAGGTGAGATATCACTTGACGAAGCAGAAAGAATCATAAAAAGAGATACCAGGCATTTTGCCAAAAGGCAGATTACATGGTTTAAAAGAGAAAAGGATGTTATCTGGCTGAATAAGGAAGAGTATGGTAACAGTAAAGATAGACTTGCAGATTATATTTGCAGTCTGGCTGCTCAAAAAGGACTTGTGATTGATAAAATCAGATAAATATACTATTTTGACTGCGTTTTGGCAGCATTTAATGAGGAGAAAAGAAATGAATGATGAAAGAAATGCTATATATCATGAACTTGGGATTGAAAAAAGCGTGTTTGAATATTGCAGCAATATTGAAGCAGGTCTGAAGGATAGATTTGTTTCTATAGATGAAGTGGCTGAAATCAACCAGTTGAAGGTTATTCAGGCAATGCAGAAGAACAGGGTAAATGATACTCATTTTGCTGAAAGTACAGGCTATGGATACAATGATGCAGGGAGAGAAACACTGGAGGCTGTATATGCCAGTGTATTTCATACGGAGGCTGCACTTGTCAGACCGCTGATTGCCTGTGGAACACATGCGCTGACAGTAGCACTCGCAGGAAATTTAAGACCGGGCGATGAAATCCTGTCACCGGCTGGAAAGCCCTATGATACCATGGAAGGTGTTATTGGGATACGCCCGCAAAAAGGTTCACTTGCTGAATATGGTATAACCTACGCGCAGACAGATTTATGTGAAGACGGCTCCTTTGATTATGAAGGGATTGAAAAAAAACTGAATGAACGTACCAAACTGATATTGATTCAGCGGTCCAAAGGGTATCAGACAAGACCTACTTTATCTGTGAAAAGAATCGGTGAGGTCATTGACTTTATAAAATCAAAAAAACCAGATGTTATCTGTATGGTGGATAATTGCTATGGAGAGTTTGTAGAGACCCTGGAACCGACAGATGTGGGTGCCGATCTTTGTGTCGGTTCACTCATAAAGAATCCCGGCGGCGGTCTTGCACCGATAGGCGGATATATTGTCGGGAAAAAAGAATATGTTGAAAATGCTGCCTATCGTCTGACATCGCCCGGTCTTGGAAGTGAGGTCGGTGCGACTCTTGGTGTGAACCGCGCTTTCTTTCAGGGGCTGTTCTTAGCGCCTACTGTTGTTGCCGGAGCATTAAAGGGTGCTGTCTATGCTGCTTCTATATATGAACGTCTTGGGTTTATGGTAGTACCTGACAGTAAAGAGTCAAGACATGACATCATACAGGCGGTCACATTAAAATCACAAGAAGCAATTATTGCTTTTTGCAAAGGAATACAAGCAGCTGCTCCTGTGGACAGTTATGTAGACCCGGAGCCCTGGGACATGCCAGGTTATGATTCAAAAGTGATCATGGCAGCCGGTGCATTTATACAGGGAGCTTCCATAGAATTATCGGCAGATGCACCGATAAAACCACCGTATGCAGTGTATTTTCAAGGCGGTCTTACCTGGTATCATGCGAAGCTTGGCATACTGATGTCAGTGCAGAAGTTATGGGAAAGCAGACTTATTTCACTGTAAAAATTGTATACAAAGCGTTGTCAATGTGATATTATTAAATGTAATGTAGGATGAAAACAATAACCAAAATATAACAATTCTGAGGAGCTTTTTCATATCTGAATTGGAAGACAAAGGAGTTCATTGTGGCAAGAAATTCACAAAAAAACGGATGGATTTTATTACTGTTCATTCTTGCGGGAATTGTTATCGGCGGCTTTTTGGGCTATCTGACAAGAGACGTTTCCTGGTTATCCTGGCTGAATTACGGACAGGAATTCGGAATTGGGTCACCAGATGGATCCAGTGCTCTTCAGTTAAATCTTGGAGTGATCATCCTTACATTCGGATTATCCATAAAGATTACTGTGGCCAGCATTATAGGTGTACTGATTGCAGTTTTGGGATATGCAAAAATATAAGTTTTGATGTTATGGGTTTGATGCTTCCGTATTCTTTTGGAGAGAAGAGAACGGAGAATGATGGAAAATAAATATTTAACTGTGAAAGAATTACCAGAATCTGAAAGACCTTATGAACGATGTGAAAAGTATGGAGCAAAAGCACTGTCTGATGCTGAACTTCTGGCTGTGATACTTCGGTGCGGGACTAAAAATGAACGCGCCATTGATCTTGCCTACAGAATTCTTTCATTGACCGGAAAAGAGAAAAGCCTGGCAAAACTTCCAAGACTTGGAAGAAGTGACCTGATTAAGATTCATGGAGTTGGTCATGTGAAAGCATCACAGATATTATGTGCCTGTGAACTGTCAGAAAGAATTGCAATGTCACAGCGCGAAGAGGGGTTAAAACTGTTTTCACCAAAAGCGGTTGCAGATTATTACAGTCCTAAACTGCGGCATTTGGAAAAAGAACAGTCAATGATTCTTTTTGCAGATTCAAAATCAAGAATCATTGGCGATCAGCTTCTTGCACTTGGTACAGTCAATGCTTCCCTGATGTCAGCAAGAGAGGTATATCTCGCAGCACTTAAACAAAATGCGGTTTATATTATTCTGCTGCACAATCATCCAAGCGGTGATCCGACACCAAGCAATGAGGATCATCTTGTAACGAACAGGATAAAAGAAGCCGGAGAACTTCTTGGAATTTTGCTTCTGGACCACATTATCATAGGTGATAATCGTTATATAAGTTTTAAAGAAATGGGATTCATGCAACAGGGAAGGAGAACATAAAGATATGTCTGCTAGATTATATGGTGTAGATTTTGGAACAAGCACAATGAAAATATATAAAAAAAATCATGGGGTCATATTTGATGCTAAGAATATTATTGCAGTCGCTGACGGAGACAGGGTCATAGCAATCGGCGATGAAGCGTTTGAGATGCTTGGTAAAACACCCTCCAACATACAGGTGACATTTCCTGTGAAGAATGGTGTTATAGCCGATATTGCAAACATGCTGGCTTTCTTCAATTATGTGCTGAATGATCTTTCAAAAACACACGGCAAGATCGCAGGGGCTGAGTTCATCGTAGCGGCACCTACAGATATTACTGAAGTTGAAAAAAGAGCTTTCTTTGACCTTGTAGCAAGCTCGGATGCAAAGACAAAAAAAATTCGTATCGTTGAAAAACCGATTGCCAACGCACTTGGTGCAGGGCTTGACGTTACAACCGCAAATGGCGTTATGATCGTCGATATTGGAGCTGACACAACAGAGGTTTCCGTGCTTTCTCTTGGTGGAATTGTTCTAAGCAAGATGATTCCGGTAGGCGGTAATAAATTTGATGAAGTGATCATCAATAATGTCCGAAAAAAATACAATCTGATCATTGGCAATAAGACTGCCGAAACTATAAAAAAAGAGCTTGCCTGTGCCGTAGCACCAGTTAATGCCAGAACAATATCGGTTTATGGAAGAGATGTTGTATCCGGTCTTCCGATCGAAAAGGAAGTAAGTGCAGATTTCGTATATGAGACATTATCTGAGCTTATGTATTCCATCGTAGATGCAGTCAGAATTGTGCTGGAAAAAACACCGCCTGAGATTTCCTCTGATATTATAGACTCTGGTATATTTATAACAGGTGGATCAGCCAAGATCAATGGACTGGATGTCCTGTTAACAGAGGAAACAGATCTTAAGATAAACATCTGCAAAGAACCTGGGAATACAGTAGCCCTTGGACTTGGAAGAATCATAGAGGACAGTAAACTGAATATGCTCGCTATGACCTTGAAACAAACATATTACGGGTAATTGAAAGGCTTTATGCTCTTATGAAGAAAAGACGTACACATAGAATTAATATACCGCCGAAGTATTATCTTTTTTTGCTGCTTCTCCTTTGCATAGTGCTGTTATTTGTTTCCTATCAGTATCCTGAAAAGATGCAGCCTCTCAGATCTGCAATCGGAAGCTTCATAACACCTATGCAGAAAGGGATCAATACGCTGGGGAAATCACTGTCAGATAAACTTGAGAACCTGGCTGATATATCTGATCTGATCGATGAGAATGCTGCTTTAAAAGAACAGCTTGACGAATTAAAATACGAGAACAAGATGCTGCAGCAGGATACCTATGAACTGGAGGAATTCAGGAGCCTGTTCGAACTTGCGCAGAAGTATACAAACTATCCGACAGTTGCAGCAAGAGTCATCAGCAGGGACACCAATAACTTTTACAGTGTATTTAAGATCGATAAAGGAAGTAATGACGGAATAGAAGTTGATATGAATGTATTGGCAGGTAACGGACTTGCTGGGATTGTCACTGAAGTCGGAGATAACTGGGCGAAGGTGCGATCCATTATTGATGATGAAAGCAGTGTGAGCGGTATGTTTTTAAGCTCATCTGACACCTGTATTGTGAATGGCAATCTCGAATTGATGGGCAATGGTTATATCGATGTTGAGATGATCAGTGCCAATGCAAAAATTGAAGATAATTATGAAATCGTTACTTCTCATATCAGTGATAAATTCTTTCAGGGAATTCTGATGGGATATGTTACAGATATTGAACTGGATTCAGATAACATGACAATGAAAGCACATATGATACCTGCGGTTGATTTTGAACATCTGGAGCTTGTACTGATTATTACTGAAGTCAAAGAAAAGACAGAGTAGGAGAATTGATTTGGTCACACTGATTATTATGTTAATAGAGATTCTGTTCTGTTATCTTCTGCAAAGTTCTGTTTTTCCGATGATCCAGCTTGCGGGCGTCGTGCCTGATCTTTTATTGATTGTTGTCATTTCGACAGCTTATCTGAAAGGACAGATTCCTGGTATGATCTGTGGCTTGCTGGCAGGACTCATGAATGACTTTTGTTATGGAAGCTCCATTGGCCTTTATGCGCTGATTTTTTTATTAATTGGATTTTTATTCGGTTACACAAATAAGCTGTATAAAAAGGAATTTTATTTTCTTCCAATGATACTGGTCATGATCGGTGAGCTTATTTATGGAACTTTTTACTATATATTCGAGTTTTTGCTTCGGGGCAGGATGAATTATGGATACTATCTGAAAGAGATCATACTACCAAGATCAGTTTACACAGCTCTTGCAGCTGTTGTGTTTTTCAGTCTTTTTCATAAGATCTATCTGGGAGTTGAACGCCTTGAAAAAAAGGAGGAATAAATTTTGCTTGATGTTTTCTGGAGCAGGCTGAAGGCGTTGCTGGCATCACGTCTGACAATCATTTCCGGTCTGCTGATCGTGCTTTTTATTATATTATTTTATCAGATATTTATTTTACAGATTGATGATACAGCAGAAGCCGAACAGGAAGAAGATTATCTGATCACGAATGTTCGTGATATCAAGAGCACCAGAGGTAATATCTATGATGACTCTGGATATCTTCTTGCATATAATGTCCTGAGTTATTCGGTAATTATGGAGGACAGTGGACTTCTTACAACGAATGCAGCAAAGAATGCCATGCTTTATAAGCTGATCAATCTGCTTGATAAATTTGATATTTCAACAGAAACAGACTTTGGTATTGAACTGGATGAGAACAATAAGCTTGTTTTTACTGTAACAGGAACTGCTGAACTGCGCTTTAAGAAAAATGCTTATGGACTGACCTCGACAAGCGCATTGAGCGAAGTACAAAAAAATGCAACTGCGCAGGAGGTCTATGATTTTTTACGCTATGGTGATACCAGCGCAGCTATGTTTCAGATCTCTGATGAATATACAGAAGAAGAAGCGCTGAAGATCATGGCACTTCGATACCAGATGTTCTCAACACCAAGCGGAACACAATTCACACTGGCCACTGATGTTGATGATGAGATTGTTGCTGCTATCAAAGAGAACAGTGCAGAACTTCCCGGTGTTGAGGTACAGCAGAATACATCGCGTGTATACAATGACAGCATTTATTTTGCTCACATTATAGGATATACGGGTGGGGTCAATGAATCTGAGATTGAAGAAAATAATGCGGTTATCATGGAAGAGAACAACATTTCAGAAGATGATCAGAACACACCGCAGGCCGTTTCACTCTTATACAATTCTACCGATGTTATAGGCAAGACTGGAATTGAAAAATCAATGGAATCCTACCTGTCTGGAACAAAAGGCACTTCGTTACTGACAGTCAATGACAGCGGAAAGATTATTTCGCAGACTACCTATACAGAACCTGTTGCGGGAAACGATATTTATCTGACAATAGACCATGATCTTCAGGTTGCGTGCTATCATATACTGGAACGTAACATTGCTGCAATTCTGCTCGATAAACTTGTTCCAGAGATGGATTATGGTTCGAAGGGCGAAGATGCTGCAGATATTACCACACCGATTTACGAAGCTTATTATGCACTGATCAGTAATCAGATCATTGATGTAAAGCATTTTGAAGCAGAGGATGCAACTGATCTTGAAAAATCCATATTTGTTGAGTATGATGCAAAAAGAGCTGAACTGATCAGCAGTCTGAATAGTATAATGGAAGTTGACAGTACGGTTAAGAACACGGATGTATCAGAAGAGCTTCAGGATTACCTGAGCTATCTGTATACAGAAGCCGGAAATCTTGGGCTGCTGCTTACCTCATCTATTGATACGACTGATGAAGTATATCAGGAGTATAAGAATAATGAAATCAGTATGAGTGGATTTTTTCAATATGCAATCAACAAGAACTGGGTCGATCTCTCAATTCTTGTTTCAACAAAGGAATACTATAGTACCGAAGAATACTACAGCATGTTCATAGATTATCTGTTCGATAAAATGCAGTCTGAAAGTGATTTTAAGAATAAAATATACCGTACCCTTATTTTCAGTTATAAACTGACCGGTATAGAAATATGTCTTTTATTATATGATCAGAATGTGTTAGTATATGATGAGATCGCAGTCAGTAATCTGAAGTCCGGCCGTGTCAAAGCTTACGATTTTATGTGTGACAAAATAAAAAAGCTTGAGATAACACCGGGACAGCTGGGACTGGATCCATGCAGCGGATCTATTGTTATCACGGATGTAAACACTGGAGATGTAAAAGCACTTGTAACATATCCCAGCTATGACAATAATATGCTGGCAAATAAAATTGTCTGGGATTATTACTCGAAACTGATCAGTAATGATTCTTATCCGCTGCTGAATCGTCCAACCTCACAGACTACGACGACCGGTTCAACGTTCAAACCATTAACAGCACTGATCGGATTAGGAGAAGGTGTCATATCGACCAATACAAAGATTCTTGATGAAGGAATCTTTGAAAAAGTATTTCCTTCACCACGATGCTGGAAGTACCCTGGAACGCATGGATGGATGGATCTGACGCATGCGATAGAAAATTCCTGTAACTTTTTCTTTTATGAGGTCGGATTCCGGTTATCAACAGACAGTTCGGGAAATTACAGCGACTCAAAAGGTATTGCTACCATACAAAAATATGCAGCGATGTTTGGCCTTACTGAAAAATCAGGGGTAGAAATAGCAGAAGCAGCGCCGACTGTATCGAATACTGATGCTGTCAGAACTGCTATCGGATATTATCATTCGTTTACCCCGGTACAGATATCCCGTTATATCACTACCGTAGCGAATGAAGGAACCTGTTTTAATTTAACGCTTCTTGACTCTGTCAAAGACAGTGACGGAAATGTGATTCTTGATAATCAGGCTACCATTTATAATCAGATTACTCAGTTCTCGGCAGCACAATGGGATGCGGTAAAAGAAGGTATGTATCTGGTAGTAAACTCTTCAGAAAGCAACCTTGAACCTTTATATAAAAATCTTGGTGTTGTTGTTGCAGGTAAAACTGGTACGGCACAGGTAAGCACATCAATTCCAAATCATGCTTTGTTTGTTTCTTTTGCACCGTATTCAAATCCTGAGATCAGCGTTACAGTTGTTGTTCCTAATGGATTTAAATCAGCAAATTCAGCATATATCGCAAGAGAAGTTTATGGTTTATATTTCTTTAATGAGAATAAAGATGCATTGTTAAACGGAGATGTTGAGGCCGGATCGGTAACTGCAATAACAGTTTCAGATTAAATTATATATTACATACATGCACCAGGGAGGAATAAAATGGATAATGCAGTTATAATAAAAGGTCTGAATCACGGAATTGTTGTTGTTTTAGATGCAGATATCGAATATAATCTAT
>QKDK01000199.1 GCA_003252135.1 Clostridia bacterium | reverse complement strand
GCACTGACCTGCTGTATGTATGACAGAGAAAAAGCTAAAGAGGCGCTGCTGAATATTAATGTCAGATACGGGCCTGGATATTTTGAAGAAAGCCTTGGAGGAATTACCATAAATCAGGTACTTGAACTTCTTTTTGACGGAAATTAGTACTGGATTTATAAATGAAAATAGTATATAATAAACACGCTTTGCTATGAGAAAGCGGTAAAGTATGGGAAGCATTTTACGGAAAGGACATAAAAATGTATAGAATTGTAGAAAAGAAGTTATTGGCAGCCAACATATACTTAATGGAGATAGAAGCACCAAGAGTAGCAAGTCATTGTGAACCGGGTCAGTTTGTCATTGTTAGGATCGATGAAAAGGGGGAAAGAGTTCCTCTTACGATATGCGATTATAACAGGGAAGCAGGCACGGTTTCAATTGTTTTTCAGGCAGTGGGTTCTTCAACAAAGCTTATGGCCGAGTATGAAAAAGGGGAGTTTTTTGCGGATTTTGCCGGACCGCTCGGCAGACCCAGTGAGCTGATAGAAAAGCCGATAGACGAGTTAAAGAACATGAAGATCCTTTTTGTGGCCGGAGGTGTCGGAACAGCACCTGTGTACCCTCAGGTCAAGTGGATGAAAGAACATGGCGTTGATGTTGACTGCATTATCGGAGCGAGGAACAAAGACCTTATCATGTATGAAGAAGAGATGAAAAAGGTCGCAGCCAATACCTATGTGGCAACCGATGATGGTTCCTATGGTTTTAAAGGTAATGTCAATGATAAGATAAAAGATCTGATTGGAAATGAAGGCAGGACATATGATCTTGTGGTCGCCATCGGACCACTGATCATGATGAAATTTGTGTGCATTCTGACGAAAGAGCTTTCACTTCCGACAGTTGTCAGCATGAACCCAGTTATGGTCGATGGCACCGGAATGTGCGGAGCATGCCGCCTTACTGTGGGGAATGAGATAAAATTTGCGTGTGTTGACGGTCCTGAATTTGACGGGCACCTGATCAATTTTGACGAAGCAATGAAAAGGCAGCAGCAGTATAAGACTAAAGAAGGAAGACAGGAGCTGCGCAAAAAAGAAGGAAGCACACATCATGGAGGCTGTGGCGTGTGTTCTGACGAAAAGGAATGCAACCAGTAAGAGATACACCTGCATCAAACAGGTACAGAAAGGGCAAGAATCGATATGGACGTTTTACGTAAAATACCTGTGAAGGAGCAGGACCCAAAGGTCAGGGCAGCCAACTTTAAGGAAGTCTGCCTGGGATATTCCAAAGAAGAAGCTATGCTTGAGGCGCAGCGCTGCTTAAAGTGCAAGAATCCAAAATGTGTGGCAGGCTGTCCGGTAAGTATTAATATACCCGGTTTCATTAAAAGCGTTGAAGAAGGGGAGATCCAAGCAGCATTTAAGACCATCAGCATGTATTCTTCACTTCCTGCTGTCTGTGGTCGCGTCTGTCCTCAGGAAACACAGTGTGAAGCGCAATGCATCAGGGGATTAAAGGGCGATCCTGTATCGATCGGAAAGCTCGAGCGCTTTGTGGCTGACTGGGCAAAGGAAAATGATATACATCCGGAAGCATCGACGAAGAAGATCGGCAGAAAAGTTGCTGTTATCGGGTCAGGACCGGCAGGACTTACCTGTGCAGGAGATCTTGCCAGGGCCGGTGTCGACGTAACGATATTTGAAGCGCTGCATGAACCCGGCGGGGTTCTGGTATACGGTATTCCGGAGTTTCGTCTTCCAAAAAAGGACGTAGTGGAATATGAGATAGAGAACGTAAAAAGACTTGGTGTTACGATCGAGACCAATGTTGTTGTCGGAAGATCCATCACGATTGATCAGCTGATGAATGAAGAGCATTTTGATGCAGTATTCATCGGTTCCGGCGCAGGACTTCCAAGACTGATGGGCATTCCGGGCGAAAATGCGAACGGCGTCTTTACTGCGAATGAATATCTGACCAGAAGCAACCTGATGAAGGCATTTGACCCAAGCTATGATACACCGATCATCTCAGGCGAAAGAGTGGCTGTTGTCGGCGGCGGAAATGTGGCTATGGACGCTGCCAGAACTGCGCTGCGTCTGGGCTCAAAGGTTACAGTCATTTACCGGAGGAGCGAAGCTGAACTACCCGCAAGGATCGAAGAAGTGCATCACGCAAAAGAGGAAGGCATTGAATTCAGATTCCTGACGAACCCTACAGAGATTCTGGTTGATGATAATGGCTGGGTAAGGGGAATCCGCTGTATAGAGATGGAGCTTGGAGAACCGGATGCATCCGGCAGAAGAAAACCGGTCGAGAAAAAGAACTCTGAATTTGATATAGAGGTGAATGCAGTCATCATGTCACTTGGTACGACACCGAACCCATTGATTTCATCGACGACGAAAGAGCTTAAAGTTGACAGAAGACGTTGTGTCACGATTGATGAGATGACTGGGCAGACATCGAAGAACGGTGTTTTTGCAGGCGGAGATGTTGTGACAGGTGCTGCGACAGTCATTCTTGCCATGGGCGCAGGGAAGACAGCGGCAACAGGCATTCTGGAGTATCTTTCCAAAGAGTGAGCTGCGGATGATATAATGTAAATATCAGAACAAAATATAAGAATCAGGATAAATCATACATTGGTCGATCAATAAAGGAGGAGCACAAGATGAAGCTATGGAATGCAGGAGCATACCTGAAGAACGGACATATGGTACCGCATGCTGATGCAGAAGGAAGCCTGTCACAGGATGAGATTTCGCTGAAAAAGGAAGCAGGGCGAAAGAACACAATGGCATATCGTATTTTACAGGCACACAACACCTCGGGTGACACCAAAAAGCTTAAAATCAAGTTTGATAAAATTACATCCCATGACATTACTTATGTGGGTATTATACAGACAGCAAGAGCGAGCGGACTGGAAAAATTCCCGATTCCTTATGTTCTCACCAACTGTCATAACAGTCTTTGTGCTGTAGGCGGCACCATTAATGAAGATGACCATATGTTCGGACTTACCAGTGCACAGAAATACGGCGGTATTTACGTTCCTCCTCATCAGGCAGTCATTCATCAGTATGCCCGTGAAATGATGGCAGGCTGCGGCAAGATGATACTTGGTTCTGACAGTCATACAAGATACGGTGCACTCGGTACCATGGCAGTCGGTGAAGGCGGCGGCGAACTTGCCAAGCAGCTCCTGAACCGCACGTATGATGTTAATCTGCCGGAAGTAATCGCTGTATATGTCACAGGAGAAGTCCAAAAAGGAGTCGGACCGCAGGATGTTGCACTCGCCCTTGTCGGTGCTACCTTTGGCAGCGGATTTGTCAAGAATAAGGTCATGGAGTTCGTAGGCCCCGGAATTGCTGCCCTCAGTATGGATTTCAGGATTGGGATCGATGTCATGACAACGGAGACCACCTGCCTTTCTTCCATCTGGGAAACGGATGAAAAGACTGAAGAATACTTTGCAATCCATGGAAGACCAGAAGAGTATGAGAAGCTTTTACCGCTTGACAATGCATATTACGACGGTGTTGTTGAGCTTGACCTTTCAAAGATCGAGCCAATGATCGCTATGCCGTTTCATCCAAGCAATGTCTATACAATAGCTGAACTGAAGGCAAACCTAAAGGACATTCTGTATGATGTGGAAGAAAAAGGAAAAGTGAGCCTTGGCGCAAAAGCAGCATTTTCTCTGACAGATAAAATAATCAATAATCAGCTCTATGTAGATCAGGGAATTATCGCCGGCTGTGCAGGCGGCGGCTTTGAGAACATATGTGATGCAGCTGACATACTCCGGGGAAGGAGCATCGGCAGCGGAAAGTTCACATTAAGTGTTTATCCTGCCAGCATGCCGATCTATATGCAGATCATGAAGAACGGCGTTGCGGCTGATCTTACGGCAGCAGGCGCAGTCATGAAGACAGCATTCTGCGGACCGTGCTTTGGCGCGGGAGATACACCGGCAAATAACGGATTCAGTATCCGACATGCGACAAGGAACTTCCCGAACCGGGAAGGTTCAAAGCTTCAGAACGGGCAGATTTCTTCTGTAGCTCTGATGGATGCAAAATCCATTGCCGCAACAGCAATGAACAAAGGCTTCCTGACCTCTGCTGCTGAGATCGAACAAAACCTTACAAAACCAGCTTATTACTTTGATAAAACGATATATGAGAACCGAGTTTTTGACAGCAAGGGCAAAGCGGATGTTATGGCAAATATTCAGTTCGGGCCGAATATCAAGGACTGGCCTGCTATGTCAGGCCTGACAGAGCACCTGCTGATCAAAGTGGTTTCCGAGATTCACGACCCTGTAACCACAACAGACGAGCTGATTCCTTCCGGAGAGACATCCTCTTTCCGATCCAATCCTCTCGGTCTTGCAGAGTTTACACTGTCAAGAAAAGATCCTGCCTATGTAGGACGCGCAAAAGAAGTGAATACTGCTGAAAAAGCAAGGATCGAAGGGAAAGATCCGTCTGCGGTAAATGCAGAGATAAAAGAAGCCTTTGCTAAAATTAAAGAAGAGTTGCCTGAAACTGACCTTGCAAAGATCGGTATCGGCAGCAGCATCTACGCGGTAAAACCGGGAGACGGTTCAGCGCGTGAGCAGGCAGCATCCTGTCAGAAGGTGCTTGGCGGCTGGGCAAATATCGCAAAGGAATATGCTACCAAGAGATATCGTTCGAACCTGATCAACTGGGGCATGATACCATTTCTTTATTCAGAAGATGAGCTTCCTTTCACCAACGGAGATTATCTGTTCTTCCCGGATATCCGCACAGCGATCGAGACAAAAGCAGCGACCATGAAAGTGATCGTTGTCGGTAACGAAAACGCAAAAGCAGCTGAATTTACAGGTAAAGAATTTGAAGTATCAACAGGTGACATGACGGATGATGAAAGAAGGATCATTCTGGCAGGCTGTCTGATCAACTATTATAAAGAAAATTGATTGTATTGAAGGTATCATGGGGTCAAAATACCTTTTGACTCCAACATCATTATGTACAGGAAAGGGAGAATGGCGATGGCAAAGATACAAATGACGACCCCGCTGGTCGAAATGGATGGAGATGAGATGACCAGAATTATCTGGCAGTACATCAAGGATGAGCTGCTGTTTCCGTTTATTGATTTAAAAACAGAGTACTATGATCTTGGGCTGAAGTACAGAGATGAAACCAATGACCAGGTAACCTTTGATTCTGCTTATGCTACAAAAAAATACGGTGTTGCCGTAAAATGTGCTACCATCACACCAAATGCGGCCCGAGTTAAGGAATATGATCTGAAGGAAATGTGGAAAAGCCCGAATGGGACGATCCGTGCAATCCTTGACGGAACCGTATTCCGTGCACCTATCCTTGTCAAAGGTGTAGAACCCTATGTAAAGAACTGGACACAGCCGATCACCATAGCCCGTCACGCATACGGGGATGTATACAAAGCATCTGAAATGATCGTATCCGGCGCAGGAAAAGCAGAGCTCGTGTTCACCGCAGAAGACGGAACTGTAACAAAAGAACTGATCCATGATTTTAAGGGTCCTGGCATACTGCAGGGAATGCACAACCTGAACGACTCCATTGAAAACTTTGCGCGCTGCTGTTTTACTTATGCGATTGATACCAGACAGCCGTTATGGTTTGCAACAAAGGATACCATTTCTAAAAAATATGATCATTCCTTTAAGGATATCTTCCAGGAAATCTACGATAATGAGTATAAGAGCAAATTCGAAGAGCTTGGTATCGAGTATTTTTATACGCTGATCGATGATGCTGTTGCCCGTGTGATCCGTTCGGAAGGCGGCTATATCTGGGCATGTAAGAACTATGACGGGGATGTTATGAGCGATATGCTTGCGACTGCCTATGGTTCTCTGTCTATGATGACTTCGGTACTGGTATCTCCGGATGGCTGCTTTGAATATGAAGCGGCACATGGAACTGTTCAGCGCCATTATTATCGTCATCTGGAGGGAAAAGCGACCTCGACCAATGCAGTAGCGACTATATTTGCTTGGAGCGGCGCTCTTCGTAAAAGAGGGGAGCTGGACGGCAATAAGGAACTGAGCGAATTTGCAGACAAGCTTGAAGCAGCGACGATTCGTACAATTGAAGAAGGAACCATGACCGGAGATCTATATATGATTTCCAGCCTTGAGTATAAAGAAAGTGTGAACACCCTGGAGTTCATTCAGGCGATACGCACCAGACTTATGTAAGAAAAGCTGTATCCTGTGAACTGGCGGGAATTTGTATTACCTGCCATATACAAACAGCGTAGAAATGAGGATCTGTTATGAAACACAAAACCATATGGCGGCTGCTCTGTCTGAGTCTGATGGCAGGATTGCTTTTTGGAAACATAAACACGGACGCTGTATTTGCAGCACAGCTCCCGCAGGGTAATGAAGACCTGCTGTTGGAGGATACCGTCACGCCGACTGCAATACCTGCAAGTGCAGAGGTACCGGATGCGTCTGTTACGCCAGAGACTACGGCTACGCCTGCAATCGAATTACAGAATACACCGACACCTGCAGCAGAGCCGACAACAACACCTGTACCGACACAGGATGTGAAGGAAGCAGAACCGACCGCCAAGCCGGTGCCTGGTGAGAGTAAAATTTCACTTGGAAGTGTTCTGACACAAAGTGCTGTTAATGATGCAGAGACTGCCAATCCTTTGAATGCAACAGTTCCGCTTTTGCTGTATGACCTGACTAACGGGAAGGTTCTTGCTTCCAATCAGGCCTTTGACAAGATAACACCAAACAGAATTTCTGATATGATGGCTCTGCTTGTAATAATACAGAACCTGGATAAGAATCTGGAGGTAACTATCGATGAGGGTACAGTTACTGCAGCCGCTGCACTTTCCTCTCCTTCCCTGACTGGGTTTGCAGCCGGGGATAAGATTACGATGAAGAACCTCGCATTATGCTACATGATGACCAGAAGTGACGATTCAAGGCTGGCACTTATCAATGCGATGGGCATAACAGAGAGCGAATTCGTTTCTCTTATGAACGAAACGGCTAAGAACATTGGTATGAAGAAATCAAAGTATGTGTCATCTGCATCGGATTATAATGCAGGGCAGTTCACAACTGTATATGATACATGCGTACTGTTTCGGGAGCTGCTAAAATACTCCCTGTATGCAGATAATTGCCAGTCTTCTTCTTTGTCTGTCAGCTATACAAAATCTGACGGTACAAAAACAAGCATAAAGTGCAAGAACAAAGATGCCGGATATTCTCAGATTTATGGCGGTAACCATGTTCCGGAAGGCTATACGCAGATAGCAGAGGTTTCCGGAGGCATTCAGTCTACAGGGCTTGCACAGTTCGTTATTGTGAAAAGTCCGGATGGAACACTGTATTTTTCGGGTCTTGGCGCAATTCCCTTTGAAAAAGATGTATCCGTCGAAACAGGCCGGCTGCTTTTAGTGATCCATGGAGAGGTGTATTATGATAAGGATCAGACACTTCCTCTTGGAGACGATTCTGTACGTTACAATTATCTTTTTGGAACCGATGTTGTTTACTATACGACAGATAATAAAGCACCGGGGTATGCCACATCATCACTGGCTTCACAGTATATGATGACGATCAATGTTCCGGTCTGGCAGATCGACAGCAACGGAAACAAATTTGCGACAAGTTATTCCATAACTATCAATCGAAAGCTTGTTTCCAGTGTTAAAACAATTTTTAACGAGATATTTGCACTGGAGATACAGTTTCCCATCAAATATATGTACGGGTACAGTTATCGCCAGTCCGGCGGTGTAGGATTGTCCAACAGTACACTGATGTCCATGCATTCCTACGGTGCGGCCATTGATATCAATCCCGGTGATTATGACAATGATTATTACCTTGGAGCCGGCAACGATTTGAGGGACACCAGCAATCCGTACTGCGTTCCTCAGGAGGTCATCGATGTATTTGAGGCAAACGGATGGTTCTGGGGCGGTAATTTCAATATCTGTGTGGATTCCATGCATTTCCAGTATCTTGGACTTGATTATCTGACATATCAAGGAAATGATCCGTTCGATGTACTGACAACAGACAGCAGCACACCGATGAAGGGCTATAAGATCGAGAATCTGCAGGCCAGACTGAAGGAACTTGGTTTTTCGGTGAACACAGACGGTGTTTACAGCAGCAGGACCAAACAGGCAGTGATGAAGTTTCAGACGAAGAATGGACTGGAAGTAACTGGTGTTGTAAATTACAAGACTTGGGAAACATTGATAAACCTGACGCATTATATGGACTACGTTTTTTAGCAGAAAATCGCATGAAATAGCGAATTTTCCTTGACAAATAAGGCGTTTACGTATATAAATAATATATGTGAGCATTGAGTCTCTTGCTTTGTGCTAACGGGGTTAGCCTTTATGCAGGGTAAGACGAATTAAATACAATTGAGGAGGAATAATCCATGAACAAAGCAGAATTAGTTGCAGCTATTGCAGAAAAAACAGAATTGAATAAAAAACAATCACAGGAAGCACTTGAGGCTTTTATTGATGTTGTTACAGAAGAGTTAGTAAAAGGTGAGAAAGTTCAGTTAGTTGGATTTGGTACATTTGAAGTATCTGCTAGACCTGCAAGAACAGGCAGAAATCCACAGACAAAAGCTTCTATCGAAATTGCAGCTTCCAAAGCTCCTAAATTCAAAGCTGGTAAAGCATTAAAGGATGTTGTTAACAAATAATCATGGACATCTTCGAATGAAATAACAGGCTGCTCTGAAGAATTCTTCAGAGTGGCTTTTTGTTTTTTAGGTACTGTGCATACAGCATAAG
>QKDK01000048.1 GCA_003252135.1 Clostridia bacterium | reverse complement strand
CCGTACATACTTCCATTCTGTTAAGTCTCATCGGCGGTGTTATTCTCGCCATAGCCGGTTTTTTCCTTGCACGGCCGATGCTTCAATTTATGGATACCCCTGAAGATATTCTGGATCAGGCTGTAATCTATATGCAGATCTATTTTATCGGCGTTCCTTCCCTTTTACTATATAATTTCGGCAGCTCCATCCTTCGGGCTATAGGAGATACCAAGCGTCCCATGTATTATCTTCTCACAGCAGGCGTTCTGAACGTGATCCTGAACCTCATCCTTGTCATTGTATTTCACATGGGTGTGGCAGGTGTTGCAATCGCTACCACAGTTACACAGACTTTGTCGGCACTTCTTGTGCTTCTTTGCCTGACAAAAGAAACCGGTGCCTGCCGTCTTGATATCAGAAGACTTCATCTGCACAAAGAGATTACTGTCAGCATTGTAAAAATCGGGGTTCCGGCCGGTCTGCAGGGAATCATCTTTTCCTTCTCCAATGTACTGATCCAGTCCTCCATCAACTCTTTCGGAGCTCTAGCCATGGCCGGCAACACAGCCTGCAGCAATCTGGAAGGCTTCATTTTCACCGCAATCAACACCTTCCATCAGACCGCTTTGAACTTCAGCAGTCAGAACCTTGGTGCAAGAAATTACGACCGGATCAGAAAATCTGTCCTGATCAGTCTTTTTCTTGTTGTTCTGGTCGGAGGCGGCCTGTCCTTCCTTGGCATGCATTTTGGCACACAGCTTTTATCCATCTATAACAGTGATCCTGCCGTCATCTCTTACGGACTGCTGCGTATGAAAGTCATCTTTATCTCCTATTTTACCTGTGGTGTCATGCATGTCATGATCGGCGGCTTAAGAGGACTTGGATATTCGTTTTCTCCGCTCCTCATATCGATCGTCGGCGTATGCGGCTTTCGTATTGTATGGCTTTATACCATATTCGCGAACAATAGGGAATTCACTACCCTGTTCATTGCTTACCCTGTTTCATGGACAGCGACAGCGATCTCACTTGCAATCATGTACTTTGTGATTTTCCACCGTCTTGTTCATAAAGAAACGCTCCTTACGGCTGCCTGACATAATATAAGCCGGATCACTGCTGCCTGCTGACTTCAAGGCTTGCCGGTCCGGCTTTTTTGTATCAGATTTTTGGTCTGCGTTAGTTTGATATACTCTCAGATCAGCTGATCAATTGGGACATGACCTCATATATACGCTGATACTCAACAGGCTTTGCTATGTGTCCATTTATCTCCGTCCCGATGTCATTCTTTTCTTTTTTCATAACAGAGTCTGCTGTTACCGCTACAATCGGTATACTTTTTGCATCCGGGCGGTTCATACGGCGGATCAGTCTGGTAGCCTCCATGCCATCCATGACAGGCATCCTCATATCCATCAAAATCGCGTCATAATAGTATGGTTCTTTAGATGAATACTGCTTCAGAGCGATTTCTCCGTTTTCTGCACTGTCAGTCATAGCTCCGTTATTCTCCAGCATGACCTTGGTTATCTCCAGATTCAGTTCATTATCCTCAACGATCAGTATGTGCTTACCGGTGAACAGCTTTCTCATATTCGTGAACAGGGCTTCCTTGGAATCTGTCTGACGAATATTCTGTTCGGCAAAACAAAGCGTAAAATAAATCTCGGAATCCAGATTCTTCCTGGTTCTGACCTTCAGTTTTCCTCCCATCAGCTGCACTAAGCGGCTTATAATGCTTAATGTCAGCCCGGTGCCTCCGAATTTCAAAAGCAGCTCTGCGTCTCCATGGTCCAGGTTCTTATACAGGTTTTCGTTTTCAGTCAGCTGACTTTTATTTCCGCTCTCCTTAACGGAAAACCTTATATTGTGCATTCCATTCTCAATGGAAGTTTCTGTGATCGTCAGGGATACCGTCCCGCCTTTGACCCTGTGACATGAATTGTTTATAATAGCAGCTAGTACCTGATTCACCCTCATCTCATCGCCCAGCAGTTCACTGTCCTTAAATCTTTTTTCCAGACGGTACGTGATGCCCTGTTCATAGGACAGATTCTCCAGAAGCATCAGTGCCTTGCCTGAAATGCTCTTCAATCGGAAGGATTCTTCCTTGACAGCTATCTTTCCGTCCTCGATACTGGAATAATCCAGAAGGTCGCTCATCAGCAGCATAAGGTAATTGGATGAATCCTCAATGATCTTCAGACATTCAAGGACCTTCTTTTCATCACCGATCATTTTATGAGCAATCAGACTCATCCCATAGATAGCATTTAACGGTGTCCTGACTTCATGCGATATACGTGACACGAACTCTTTTCGGATACCGCTGATGGTGTCCACCTGCAGACTGACCATTCTTGCTCCAACGACCTGTGCCAGTCTTTCGGCAGTATTTTCCGAAACTGCACTGAAGCTTTCTTTTTCTGCATCCTTGCAAAATGTCAGAAAGCCTTTGAATTCACCTCTTTCCACAATTGCCGAACTTAGGTAAGAAGCCTTTTGCATTGTTCCAAAAAGAAGTCTGTCACTCTTAAAAACCGCAGTGTCGCTCAGCTGCTGCAGTGTCTGGCATACCTCCTGTGTCAGGTAACGGAACTTTTCGTCCCTGTCATCCTTTTGCTCCGGCCATTCATAGGATACCTCATAGTAGCGGTGCTTCATATTGATCTCTGTTATGAACACTCTGGACAGGCCAAAAAACCTTCCGGTGTGTTCCAGAATGATATTAATAGCACCTTTTACATCCCGCGCCTTGCGCAGGAGCTCAATGGCAAAGGTCACAGGGTCTTCAGCATCCTTATAATGCTCTGCCATCATCTTTGTCCTGAAAAGGTAACGGTATTCTCTGTCTATTGCTTCCGAATCAAAACCAGAAACATCATGCCTGTGGTCATAGAAAATAAGCTCATTTGAGGTTTCTGCTGCCTTATGCAGGCGCAGACGGATAAAATAATCTTCCTCCAGCGTTAGAAATTCATCCATTGTACCGCAGGGTGCTGCTTCTGCATGAAGGCATATTTGTATTCCTGTCTTTTCAAATGGGTACATATGATTTATGTGCTTTTCCATGAATGCAAAGAACCTCTGCATATCTTCCCTGCGGCACAGCTTAATAAAACCAAGCAGTTCACAGTTTCCCTGCCTGCTCAGTATCGTGTCCCTTGGCATGATTTTTCTTACCAGATCTGCTATCTCTCTGAGTATGACAAAGGCAAATCCCATACTGTACTGATCTGCTGCTTTCTCCATGCCAACCACATAAATCATGAACAGTATTCCATTATAATTCTTCTTTTTGCGCAGCATGTGTCTTTTTATCAGTTCAATTCCATACGCACTGCTATAACAGCCAGTCAGTCTGTCGGTCTGTTCTCTCTCTGCATCAAAGACTGACTGCATACTGTCTGCACTTTTCTTTTCTGTTACATCATTACCAACGACCTGCACCACATCCATGCCGTCTTCATTGACCAGTCTGCATACATCGATCTCAAGTACGCGAAGTTGTCCGCTTTTGTGAATGACACGCAGCACGCCTCTGATACAGTCGCCCTGTTTCATGTTTTTTATTATATGCTGTACCTTCCTGTAGTCATCTTCAAAGATTATATGGGAAAGTGCATTACGAAAAAGCGCCATGATCTCATCGCGCGTATATCCGACCATCTTGTAAAATGCTTTATTGGCGGTGATCAGAAAGATATCATGTCTGGGCATGACCTGTAATACAGCACTGGGCAGCATATCATACAGTGTTTCAAAGAATCGTCCGCTTCCCTGATAAATGATCTCCCGCCTCTTTTTGAAGTCTGTAATATCAGTTATAAAGCTGAAAGTAATGACATGATTGATTCCTGACATATAGATGCAGCCGATGTTCGAGACCCACAGATAAGAACCGTCACTTTTTTTCATTCTGTACTCGAGTATAAAATGATCGCCCTTACCTAAAAATTCATCATACTTTTCGCGAAGCAAGGGCAAATCGTCCTTATAGATCATATCTTCAAAGTCTAAAACACGTGTTTCTAATAGTTCCTTCCTTGTATAACCGAACATTCTGCAAAAAGATTCACTGATATCTTCGATGTAAAATGCTTTCGTATTGCTGACCTCAATAATAGCACCTGCATCCAGTGAGAACGTCAGGCCGTAGTCATTCATCTTATTTATAATATTCTCAATAACAGTATCAGCAGCCTTTTGTCCCGCTTTTTCCTGTAAATATTCTAATAAAATTTCGCTGTCTGTCATTGTTGAACCGATTCGCTTTAATGCATCATCAATATTCATATACATCACCATCTTTTTATGAAAGTTCTACTGGTTATGTAATTGTAGCACAAAAAAGCGCAAAAATCAACACGTATTATATTGTAAGATGTTTACTGTTATAATACGTGTTAAATGTATCGAATTAACTTTTTAATTTGTGTATATTTGCTGCGCGTTTCTGTATCGTGAATTATTCCATCACTGCAATAGAACAAGCCGGAAGTACAAGCAGCCCATCTGAAAGGCTGACCAGATCCTCTTCAACAACAAGATATGCTTTTAGATCATCATAGGATACGCCAAGTGCCTTGAGATCGATTGTTTTTGTTTCTGTTTTGGAAAAGTTATAAGCCAGCAATATCGTACTTCCCTGATAAGTCTTTGTCATCAGGCACAGGTCTGCATCCTCCACGCCATCTACAAGCGCCGGAATCCCGCGTGCTATCTCTGGATTCTGATTACGTATTTCAATCGCCAGTTTCATATAACTGTTGATGGAGGTTTCATCCTGCTGCTGGATATCGAGAGGCGGAAAAGTATTTTCAATTGCTTCCATACCAGCAGGTCCGTCTGTCATTCCGGTAAGATCGGTATCGGACCAGTACATCGGTCCCCTTTTATTCTCGTCTATTCCGCTTCCCCGCATACCGATATCTTCTCCGTAATATACAAAAACAGAACCATTCATGAACAGGCTCACTGCTTCCCCCATTTTATACAGCCCGCTCTTTCCGCGGAACAGACCTGCAGCCCTTGAGGTATCGTGGTTTGATATAAATACAGCATCGATGGCATCCTTATTCACTGCCTGCATCTGATCAAAGTAACGCAGCACCGCTTCGCCAAATGCCGCTCCGGAGTATTGTGCAGACTGATAAGTCATCGTTTTGACGATCCTTCCGTCCTCCGCAGCAAAAGCAAAGTTAAAAATACTGTCTATCCCGCTCTCGTAATACTGCATATAATCAGAAGCACCTGTCCAGACTTCGGCAACCAGATAGTTATCTTCATCTTCCTGTTTTACATAATCAGTGATCCAGCGAAGTGTTTCTATATTCTTTTGAGGGCTGCCATAAAAGTAATGAAGTGCTGCATCCAGTCTGAAGCCCCCAACCCCTTTTTCCAGCCAGAAATCGACTGCCTTTTCCAGCTCTGAACGTACTTCTTCATTATCCAGATTCAGATCTGGCATCTGACTCCAGAAATCACCCTCATAGTACCAGCCGTTACCGGTGGCATAATAGCTGGTCAGACTGTTCTGCGGCATTTCTTCTGTGAAATTATAGTAGGTGCAGTATGGATTGTGTTCTCTGCACAGTTCTTCATAAATGCAGGTCTCCTGACCGCATGGTTCAATGGCAAGACTTGCAACTGCCGACTTGAACCAGGCACACTGCGTTGACGTATGATTTAAAACAAGATCCAGGATGACCTTGATATCCCTTTCTTCACATGCTGCCATAAAGCCTTCAAAATCTTCCATCGTCCCATAGGAGGCATCAATCGTATAGTAATCTATTACATCGTACTTATGATAGCTTGGGGATTCATGGATCGGCATGAGCCAGATACCGTCAAACCCCATATCTTTTATATAATCGAGCTTGGAAGTCAGTCCATTGAAATCTCCGATACCATCCTGGTCACTGTCACAGTAAGAACCGACGAACACTTCATAATAGGTTCTGTAATTGTCAGTTGACTCTGTCAATTCTCCCCGCGCATAACCGGAGGCCGTCTGTGTCACATTGACCTGTGTTTCTTCTGCGGCTGCTGTCGCTTCCGGTTCTGTCACATCTGCCTGCGCTCCCTGTGTGACAGCTAAGGCAGGTGTTACAGTTATACTGTTTTCTGTTCCGGGATTGCTTTCTGTATTTTTCGAACAGCTGGCTGCCGTTGATACAAGCAGTATCAAGCATAGCAGGCTGCCTAGTAACCGTACCGATGACCGTTTCATACCACGCCTCATTTCCACGCAATTTACAGCGTACTTTTTCTTCGTTTCGTATTCACCGTTTACACACTTCAATGTTATTTCTTATGTATTCTTCTTTTACTTCCTGCTTTCACTTTCGTACTGCGGCTTTTGTCCTCTGTCTTTGTCTGCACCTTATCGGCATGAGCATCCTCATAGGTAAAGGTCTTGACAGGCTTCCCCTCAGACAAATTCTCTTCCGGCATATTCTCTGAAGATTCGTTCTCTCCTTGTTCATGCCCATGCTCTATAGGCTCTCGCTGGCCGCTCTTCCAGCCTTTGTTCTTTAACCGTCCATAAACAAGTTCACGGAACAAAGCATACAGAACTGAAACAAGAGGAATAAAGAACAGCATACCTGTAATACCCAATAATGATCCGCCGAGCGTTACTGCGACAAGTACCCAGATCGCAGGAAGGCCGACAGCATTTCCAACGACATGCGGGTAGATCAGATTTCCCTCGATTGCCTGAAGTATCAGGAAAATGACCAGGAACCATAATGCATAGACCGGATTAACAAGTAAAATCAGGACAGCTCCGAACATTGCACCGATAAATGCTCCAAACACCGGTATCAATGCGGTAAAAGCAATCAGGACACCGATCAGGACAGCATATGGAAAACCAAGAACACTCAGCACAATAACGAACATCAGTCCAAGAATGACTGCTTCAACACACTGTCCGGATAAAAAGCTTGAAAAAGTCTGGTCAGACAGTTTTGCGATCCTGATCATATTCTTTGCTTTCTTTTCCTTGAAGAAAGCAAAGAAAACTTTCTTTATCTGCTCCGCCAGTGTTTCCTTTGCAAACAGCAGATAAATGGAAAAGAAAAGTGCGATACCAAAGTTCACAAGACTTGTGATGATGCCCATGGCTATCTGAAAAGTCGAATTCAAAGTATCAAGAAAATCTGTTTTAATAAAGTTCACGACTGTTGTTGAAATCGTGCTCCAGCTGATATTCAATGCATTGATCTGATCAAGGATGACCGGGTACTTTGTAAGCATCTTATTGGCCCAGCTGACCAGACTGTCAGTTGCATCCGGAATCTGTGCTGCTATGGCAACACCTGTATTATAAAGCTCTGGTATCAGAAGAAAGAAAACCACTGCTATAACACCAAGGACCAGAACAAAGGTGAGCAGTATACTTACAGGTCTTTTGATCAGGCATATGATCTTATTCTTTTTTGCTGCCTTTCCTGAAAAAAGAAGCTTTTCAATACCGCGCAGCGGCACACTTAAAATATAGGCAATACAAGCCCCGAGAAGAAATGGCCGGAATAATTTGAACAGGAACCCTGCTATATCCAGTACAATATCAAAACGTTTCACACCAAGGTACAGTAAAACTGCGAATGTTATGATGCCGCATATTTTTTTGACGTTATTTTTATTCAGATCCATGCTCTGCCTCCCTCTCCTTTGCTCTGTCAGCTTCTGTCTTTCTCCTGTAGACCGTATACCGGTAAGGTATCTCCCCTTCCATCGGCAGGTCCTCTTCCTTTATGAAATCATCCTCGTTGAACCTTGGAAAGAAGGTATCACCTTCCGCCTCAAGATCAATGTGCGTGATGTACATCCTTTCTACCAGAGGTAATGCTTCCTTATACAGCATGGCACCTCCTGCCACATATACATCTTCTTTTGTCAGATCAACAAGGGAAAGTGCTTCCTGCAATGATCCTGCCGTTGTGCACAGCTCATTCTCGACTGCTTTTGTTGTTGATATGAGAATGGTTTTCCGGTTCGGAAGCGGATGACCGATTTCATCGTAAGAACGCCTCCCCATAATGATCGTATTCCCTGTTGTCAGTTCCTTGAACCTTTTTTGCTCTCCCTTGATTTTCCATGGGATGTTCCCTTTGTTTCCGATCACATAATTTTTTGATACAGCTACGATCAGACAAAGCATTTATCCTCTACCTCCTCTGCAAAAATCTTCGAACCAGTCTGTAATATGAACCGTCTTGCACCATATAAAGCTTAACAGAGCGCCCAAAGTGTTCAGTATGACATCATCGATGTCGCAGTTCCTGAATCCTATGAACATCTGTGACACTTCAAAGTAGATATCCAGGAGCAGCACTGTCAGCAAAAATACCGGCAGATGCTTCTGTGCTCTGAACAGGCATAACAGAAAAGGGCCCATCGGCATCAGAAGGACAAGATTGCCCAGAAGATTATAAATGATGGTTCCCTTGCCGACTGCATTGCTGTCCCATGCATTCAGATAGTACCGGATGCTTTTGAGCGGTATAAGATTTGCATGATAGACAGTAGGCCCGGGCGCACCCTGCAGGTGCATGATCAGGGCGTTTCCGAGCAGGATATAAAACAGAAACAACAGATAAAGGACAAAGAGCAATCCGAATGCTCTTGTTATCCTTCTCTGTCGCTGCTGTTCTTTAGTTATTGGCTCTTTTATCTTCCTGCCAGTATCTTTTTTTTTATTTTTATCCTCTTTCGTCATCTGCTGCACACACTTCCCAGATTTTTCATCCCGATTGGCGCCGCAAAGATGTCAGTGCCATCAGAGCGTTACATTGCAAGGACCGCTGTTTTACAAAAGAATCTGCTTTGCGAGTGTCTCTTTGTTTACCGG
>QKDK01000221.1 GCA_003252135.1 Clostridia bacterium | reverse complement strand
AACGGTAAGTTCTTCAGAGCACTTTTAGTTTCGGCTGAACGAGTAGGACTTGGAGTATCGATCAATCTGATTCTGATGGTATTTACCGCATTTCCGCTGTCTAAAGCACAAAAAGACCTGAAGGGCAGGAATATCTATATGGTTTTCTTTGTAATAACCATGCTGATCAATGGCGGTATGATTCCGACCTATCTTGTTGTGACAAAATGCGGGCTGATCAACAGCATCTGGTCACTGGTGCTGCCGGGTGCTCTGCCGGTCTACAATATGGTCATATTGATGAACTTTATCCGCGGTCTTCCCGGAGAGATTGAAGAAGCTGCAAAGATTGACGGTGCCAGTCCCTTTCTTGTGCTGATCAAGGTGCTGCTGCCTTTACTAAAGCCTGCGCTTGCGACAGTCGGACTGTTCTGCATCGTTGGGCACTGG
This sequence comes from Clostridia bacterium, assembly GCA_003252135.1. Lineage (GTDB taxonomy): Bacteria > Bacillota > Clostridia > Lachnospirales > Lachnospiraceae > SZUA-448. Next base: position 8,462 of record QKDK01000221.1, on the reverse strand, counting down.
AATGACTGGTTCAGCGGAATGATCTACATAAATGAACCGGACAGATACCCATTGCAGACATACCTGCAGTCCCTTCTTCAGAACTTTGAACAGCTGATGCAAAAATCAGGAACCGATTACACAAAGCTTCTTTCCATGATGAATGCACGTACAGGACGCGCAGCACAATTATTCTTAGGCGCTATACCGGTCATGATCGTGTACCCGTTCTTGCAGAAGTATTTCACGACAGGACTGGTACTTGGCAGTGTGAAGGGGTAAAGGAGTAAAGACATAATAGCGCAAAGAAAACAAGCCTTTAAAAATATGCGTAACAATTCGTAAGTAAATCACCGTACAAGACTGCCTGTACGGTGATTACAGAATAAGATGTAACGTTATAAAATGTATATAAAAGTTCCTAATAGACATCGAAGACTTTCCTGTGTTAGTATATTATTGTTTGTAAATATATGATAATAACAGGGGGGAGATGGAGAAGTGCAGGACAAAGAAATTCTCAATTGGATCTATTCAAATTCAGGACCGGCAATACGTCTTAGATTATCAAGAAAATGTATGATTGATTTATCAGAAGAGGAAAAGCAATCATATGTATCTGAACTAGAGAAAATGGAGGAGGTAACAAAAGCCCTGCATTATTTTGATGCTTTTTGTGATGTGCCTATAGAGAACAAACCGTTGGAACATTTGATACATTATTACAAAGACATCTGCATTGATCAGTTCTTTCCGGTTGTATCTGATCTTGGGTTTTATTCAGGGATTAGGATATTTGATGAAAAGATGCAATATGTTGCAGACACCTTTCAAAGACTTTTAAAGAGTGACTTTAATTTTTGCCATACGTACAGCCACATGCTGCACAGATTTTTTACAATGTCAGGTTGTATAACAGAAGAAGTTTACGATTCGTTACGAAAAAGAATGGAGCTTTTGCACCTTGCAGCGAAAAATATGCAGTTTGACATCTATCAGGATGCTACGAAACTTCCCAAGCCACCGGAGCAGTGGCTTAATCGGAACGTATTGAAAGACAATATGAATCCTTTTTCCGCAGCAGCTGACAACCCTGTTCCGAATATTTATGACATATCAGCACTTGCTTACTTTAGAAAACATTGCAGGGAAGAAGATAACATCAAAAAAATTGAGGATATTGCTGCTTATGTTTTGTCAGATGAATTTCAACAGCTTCCGGAGTATTACGGTCTGATCTGGAACAAAGACCGGCGCATTTATCATGCCTGCGGCTGGGCACCTCATATGCCGGACTTTGGTGACAACAGGGAAATCGCCAATCGTACCCTGATAAACTATCTGCAGATGATGTCAAACTTTGATTCTGCACTGAAATCCGACTGGTTCAAAAAAGGAATTTTGTTTCTTGAGAAATACAAAACTGAAAAAGGTACCTATCTTTTCCCGAAAGAATATCTTTGGAGCAGAGTTTTATGCCCTGCCGGAGCAAGTGATTTTTTGGGTCTGAACATAAAATGTCCTACCGCGTTTTTAAGTGGAGAGGCATTGGGCCTTAAACGTAAGGAACGCGAACTTTTACTGGCGGAGATGATAGGTACGATCAATGTTCTTGAACTTAAACAAAAAATGAACTGCCATATGTAAAAACAGATGGAAGGATTCATTTTACTTAGAGAGCTTTTGGGGTGATTTTATCTCCAAAGCTCTCTTGCCATTATGCGGACGAATACCAACTGTACTAGCAAGGATGCAGCCATGGCAAGGATTGGCCAGAAGCCGGTGACACTGATAAGTGCCGTATCTGTTCGAACCAGTCCTGCAAAGTGCAGCAGTTGCACAGGCAGAACGAACAGCAGGGAAAACTTTGTTAATAATATGTATTTTGACTGAAGGAACAGATGCTTGTCTATAGGGACGTTTTTGTATTTTTTGAAGATCGAAACATACCGTTCTTCATAGACTGTAATCAAAGGAGAAATATAAAATGACTGTGCCACGATAAAACAAGTCAGATAAAAGACAAAGACAGGGGATTTATCTATGGTGCAAAGTCCGAGATTTAATATAAATCCGGAGAACAGGATTAGTCCCACGACACCAATGCCAAGGTTTCGGATGTCCGTAGTAAGCAATTTTTTTCGGTGTAGCTTATCTAATTGTAAGTAAACTGAAATTTTCATAATTTCCTCATTCCTGCAAACCATGCTTGTACTTCTGACGTATACTTTCAAAATTTTTTGGCAAGTATCAGATTTGAACGTTTTTTGCATTCGTTCCTCTTAGCGCTCTGTCACATTCCAGCGTCCCTTTTGAAAAAGGTGACGAATCTGGAATCTTTCACGTTCTTTGAGACCTGCCTGAAATTCATCAGAAAGTGTCTCGACATCCTTGCTAAAGATAATCTGACCATTATCGATCAAAGTAATATAATCCGCGATTTTATCCAGATCGCCTGTGTTATGTGTGGACAGTAAGACAGACGCATTTTCCTTATCCAGTATTTCCTGCAGAATACGAAGGAAATCATAGCGAAACACAGGGTCAAGACCTGCTGTCGGCTCATCCATGACATAAAGCAGAGGGTGATGTGCGATGGCAAAAGCAAGCTGGAACTTAATAAAGGTACCTCTTGAGTATTCTTTAAGCTTCATTGTCCGGCTGATTTCAAACCGGTCAAGATAGTGACGAAAGGTCTCTTTATCCCAGTCGGAATAGTAAGGACCAAGAAAATCTGCATTCCCATCCGCTGTTTCTTCATAGAAATAGGACTGATCATCGGAAATAAAGGCAGTGTTGTCTTTGACCTTTGGCTCCTGCAGGCGGCAGTCAAATCCATCAATAAAGATGGAACCTTTATAGTTCCTGATTTTATTCTCCATCAGGTGAAAAAGTGTGGACTTGCCGGCACCGTTAAAGCCCACCAGGCCCATAAGGTAGCCGCGTTCCAGTGAAAAACTGACATCGGTCAGTGAAAAATCAGGCCAGGCAAAGCTGACATGTTGAAACTCAAGTGCTTTTTCTGTCATAAGATACCTTTCAATAATTTTGCAGGTTCATCTGCTGCGTTTATAGTTCATAGGATGTATTAATAGTTCATCTGATGTTGTCTGCTAAGAAGTGAACAACTTTATTATCTTTTTCATGCATCTTTTTACATTCATGCCTTTGTGTTCACTTTGTGTTCACTACTCTGTATTCTCATACAGGAATGTCACAGTTTCCAGTATATCCTCCAGTGACATTCCTGACTTTTTACTATCGTGAACGACACTTGCGAAGCGGTTCTCCAGCATGGCGGTCTGTTTTTCTTTCAGGTAATCAGTATTCTGCTCACACACATAAAAGCCTTTGCCCGCAACGGATTTTATAAGACCTTCCTTTTCAAGCTCTTCGTAAGCGCGCTTCGTCGTGATGACACTGATCTGAAGATCTTTTGCAAGTGTTCGTATGGAAGGCAGCATTTCACCGGGAAGAAGTGATTTTTTAATGATGGAATCCTTGATCTGGTTAATGATCTGTTCGTAAATGGCAAGCGGACTCATGGAGGATATGTTAATCTGTATGATAAACACCTGCCTTTCTTCTTCCTGCATAGGAATACATCTCATAATTTGCATTTATGGTAAGAAATAAGTCAAAGTATCTTGTAAAATACAAAAGCAATAGTATGAAACTCAAAAGGAAGGACGGAATATAGTAAAACAGCCATAGGTAAGTAACAGGAGCGGATAACACGAGGATGAAAAGTCCGATTATGGAAAGAACAAGTACAATTCCTAACAGTATAATTCCATTCTTCGGTATTCTGGACTTTTCCGGTAACGGTCTGTTCGTCGGTACTGGGAGTTTATTATGGAGATAATATTGCTTTTTAACGACTTCCGGGTTATAAAAGCCAGTCAATAGAAGTGTTGTCATAAAGAGCAGACTGGTTGTTAGAAACAGTAATATTAGTGCATAAAGGTCGAATGTCTTTAGAAAATACAGTAGGAACAGCAGAAGCACAAGAATGGTCTCAATAAAAATCAATCTTGTGAACCAGGAAAGTTTTAAATACTTTTTTCGATCCTGTTCTGTGAGCGGGCATAGGTACAGTCCTTTGGCAATTCGGATGGGGGGCAGTAAGAAGACGAGCACCGACAGGATAAAAATGCCGGCAAAAAAAACAAAATACTGATTCTTCCCAAACTGCAAAAAGAGATTCATGTACATAATTATAAGAAAAAAGCCATATGTATTCTGTGCATTGTAGTTTCTCAGATGAAAAGTATCTGCAACTAATAATTTCCACATCGCAACTTATCTCCTTTTGTTTTAAAATACATGATTTCCTCAAGTGTAGGAACCATACAGGACAGATTTGTATCGGATATAATGTTGTTGTAAACCTCCCATTCGCGGGGAGTAAGTGTCATGCCTGGAAAATCCGGATTGTGCAGCATTGCCATGGAATGATATTTCCCGTGTTCGAGATGCACGATAAGGGAGTCAGGCAGAGCGGTAGCGGAAGACAAATCTCCGCTGACTAAAAGGTATTTGTCATGAATTTCTTCTTTGCTCATAGAAAACTGAATGCATCCGTTCTCCATCATGGTAACGAAATCGGCGATTTGGTCCAGTGTATCGGTCTGGTGAGTCGCAAGTAGAATACTTCGTTCACCGTCTTCGATCAATTCCTGACAGATCCGCATAAATTCCTGACGAAAGGCCTGATCCAGATTCCCGGTAGGTTCATCCATTAGAAAAAGACTGGCTTCGTGAGAGAGAGCAAATGCTATCTGGAATTTCATCTGCTGACCCTTTGAAAGCTTTCGCAGGCGTTTTGCCGGGTCAATATCAAAGTGTCTGCAGTACCGAAGAAAGACATCATGGTTATATTTTTCAAAATGCCGGCCAAAATAGAGTGCATTCTTTTCGAGGCTCAGATTAGACTCGTAAAAGTTCTCAGTCAGTACTATCCCAAGTTTGTTCTTAATGGTTGCTTCCTGTTCATCCATCGACATGCCATCGATTCGTATGCTTCCGCTGTCTTTATGGTAGATGTTACAGATGGTCTTGATCAGCGTTGACTTTCCGCAGGCATTCACGCCGACAAGCCCCATGATATAACCTTTCGGGAGAGAAAGGTTTATGTTCTTAAGAGAGAATTCAGGAAGTTCTTTTGTAAGGTCAGTAATCTGCAGCATAGGTTACCTCTTTTTGATTTTATAATTCATTAGGATAGAGATCGTATGTTTCGCGGGGGGCATGAACTACATGGATTCGTGGTTGCAGAAGTCACACGATCTTGAAATCCTGTTTATATGAACTGTATTTTATATCGTTCATTCTCATACTGTACATATCAATATACACAGTATATAAACAGTATTGAAAAATGTCAAGAGTAAAAGTAAAGTATTTCAAGATTAAAGTTAAAATATGTCAAGACTAAAATAAAGTATCCGTTGCGGTATGCAAAAGAGAATAACAGGTCAGAGCGATTTACAGCAATCAAGACTGAAAGACAAAGTAAAAAAAATATGGTATACTTACGGTATTGTGAACGAAACAGGAGGCAGTTATGCGTACAGAAAAAGAAATCCTGGACATGGCAGTACAGATCGCAAGGGAAGATGACAGAATCCTGGCTGCATTCATGACAGGCTCCAGAGCAGATACGGATGCACCAAAGGACAAGTACCGGGATTATGATATCGTGTATCTGGCGAGAGACATCAAGCCATTTTACAACAACATGGAATGGATCAGAGAAAAATTTGGTATGCCGGCTGTGCTGCAGCGCCCGGAATTAAATGTTCATCCGATGCTTTTACCAATCGGTGACGGTACCTTTAATTATCTGATGCTTTTTGAAGATGGAGTCCGCATTGATCTGTCTTTTGAGTTTCCGCCTTACCTTGGCGATGGGGAACCGGTCGTTGTTCTGCTGGATAAAGAAGGTATTCTTAACAATGCCAGAACCGATGAAAATTACTGGCATGTCAAGTGTCCCAAAGAAGATGTCTATCACGATGTCTGCAACAATTTCTGGTGGTGCCTGAATAACGTGGCAAAAGGAATCGGCAGGGATGAGCTTCCCTATGCGAAGGAAATGTTCGATTATCACGTTCGGAGTATGCTGAATCAGATGGTTAGCTGGTACATCGGAATAACGCATGATTTTGCTGTATCATCAGGAAAGATGGGCAAGTATTTCAAGCGATATCTGTCTGCTGATCTCTATGAAATGTATGCGGCGACCTATTCGGATGCTGATTACGAGAATTTCTGGAAGTCAGTATTCACAGCAGGAGACCTGTTTCGAAATCTTGCATTACTCGTAGCAAAGGAGCTTGACTTTCAATACAATAAAAGCGAAGATGAGAATATAATAAAGTATCTGCTGGACGTTAAGAACGGCAGATTTGTTTAACTAGGAAATGGGAACAGAGTAAAGATTATACGTGTCGTTTCGGCAATTATCTGTGTCGCCAGAATTCTTGGCGCAATGGCTTCGGAAAAGCTTTTGTGCAGGTTTTCGCTTCAATCTGTTTTGATATCGGCAACGCTGCTTTCCGGCACAGGAATTCTGCTTTCTGCCATACTGCGTGGAAAAGCCGGTATTGCCGGAATTGTGTTCGCCATTGGAGTGTCATCGCTGATCGGACTTCTTTTTGGATGGATTTCCACGAAACACACGATCCTGCATGGGTTTAGCCTGATTGGGATTTTTCTCATAACGACAGGAATTTTGTTTTGGATAAACGGGTTAAGTAAGTCCAGAGAGTACAGTAAATAAAGGAATTGAAGCAAATATTAAATTATAATTTAATAAAACAGCATTTCGCGAACAATAGAAAATGGAATGCTGTTTTCTTTCAAGGTTATCTTGCATGTTGTTAAACAAAGGGGGATCCAAATGAATAGAACATCAGAAAAAGAATATAAGAAGTACATAAGAAAAGGACGCCGCCTGCATGCTATGTATCAGCTTCATACAAAAATCAGCAATCTTCGTAAAAAACCTCAGGGTAAGGTTCTTACCATCCCAACCTCTTATGGGAATGTACGCACTCTTACCTATGGCTTTGAAGAAAGTGACGTCAGACCTTTGTTCATCGGTCTGCATGGGGGCGGTTTCGTGCTTGGGAATCCTGAAATGGATGAAGTGATCAACAATGAATTCATACGGGATGGTAAGTTCAAGATACTGAGCATTGAGTATGCAAAAGCACCTGCCAAACCTTATCCTGCGGCACTTGAACAAATTTATGAGGTGATTCTCTATATTATAAAGGAGAGCAGGAGATATGGCATTGACACAGGCTGCATAGGAATCGGCGGGCATAGTGCTGGGGGAAATCTAAGTCTTGCTGTCTGCCTGAAAGCATTACAGACAGGGGAAATTACATTCAACTGCCTGGTTCTTGATTATCCTCCGCTTGATATCGCAACAGACCCTGACAATAAACCGCAGCCAAAGGGCTGCATACCACCTGATATAGCAAAAGTGTTCAATGCGTGTTATGTGGGAGAAAAAGACCCAAAGGATATGTTGATCTCGCCCTTTTTTGCATCGGATGAAATAGTGAAGAGACTGCCGCCCTCGATCTTTATTCTTCCGGGAATGGATTCGTTATACGAGGAAGGTAAGGCATTGTATGAGCGAATGGTAAAGCTTGGCTGTGATACCAGGAGCTTTGAATATCCTTCACAAAAGCATGGTTTTACTTTATATGGATCGGAAGAGGCAAGAGATGCCATAGAGAAGATGAAGACATTTATCGAAGCATATATAACGAAGAAATATATATAACGAAGAAATAGAAAACAGCACTTCATTAATTGTTTAAATGGAGTGCTGTTTTACTTTTGTTCTATTCATTCCGGTTACAAAGGTAAGAGGAACTAAGGAATAAAACGCAGGAGGCGAAACATAAAATATGAGAAAGGAAAACCAACATCGTTTACACCAAGTACATCTTGTTCTGCAATAATATGAGTCTTGTACAAAAACCAATAAAGTAGCTAAAATACAAAGATAGTAGTCTAATGCTATTTAAAGAAAAACTACCCATTACTATAATAATGTTGTACAATTAGTCATGATAAACAACAAACATGACTAAATAATTAAACATAATATATAAAAGGGGGTTACAAACTATGCATATCAAGAAACAAAAGATTTTTATGATTCTCATGGTTTTGTCTATGTTAACTTTTTCTTTGAATGGCTGTGGTTCAACTACCAGCAGTACGGCTCAGGACGATACGACAGCAACGAAGGCACCAACAGCTACTGAATCCGCAGCAGCTGAAGTAACTGCTACAGAAGATACGGCAGCAGATACAGCAGATGCATCGGCAACAGAAGAAGCAATTACTCTCAAATTCTGGTATACCTACGGAGATTCCGAGGAAGCAGTTCTTCTGGATACAGTTATCCCAATGTGGAATGCACTTCATCCGAATATCACAATCGAGACGATACGACA
>QKDK01000247.1 GCA_003252135.1 Clostridia bacterium | reverse complement strand
AAAATTATCTAATGATATTATAACATATATCCGCTTATTTGAATACACAATGATTCAAATTTAACAAATTCAAAAAAAAGCATAAATTGGGTGAATTATTATGGTTTTATCAAAAAAACATTTACAAATCTAAACGATGTGTTATAATCTACTTAAGAAAAAATTAACAAAATGAGTAGGCACTTTATGTGCAACATATATAAGATAACTTTTTGAGGTGCATGATGGATCAGTACATTATTAAAGGTGGAAAATCACTGGCAGGTGAAGTTTCCATAGGCGGTGCAAAGAATGCTGCACTGGCAATTCTGGCAGCAGCGGTTATGTCAGATGAAGTTGTAACGATTGAGAATATTCCTGATGTCAGGGATATTAATGTGTTACTGGAAGCAATTGAAGATATTGGAGTAAAGATATCAAGAACTGATGCTCACACAGTTAAAGTGATGGGCTGCCGTCTTAACTCAGTCAACGTTGATTCGGATTCTGTACGTAAGATAAGAGGCTCTTATTATCTGCTGGGAGCATTACTTGGAAAATATAAAACAGCACAGGTTGCACTCCCTGGCGGATGTAACATAGGCAGCCGCCCGATCGACCAGCACATCAAAGGTTTTGAAGCGCTTGGTGCGCAGGTCAAGATCCAGCACGGACTGATCAAGGCACAGGCGGAAAAGTTAAAAGGCAATCATATATATCTGGACCTTATCAGTGTCGGAGCAACCATTAATATCATGCTTGCAGCGACTCTGGCGGAAGGACAGACCATTATAGAAAACTCAGCAAAAGAACCGCATGTTGTTGATGTGGCAAACTTTTTGAACAGTATGGGTGCGAATATTAAAGGAGCCGGTACTGACGTAATACGAATCAAAGGGGTCGAGAAGCTTCATGGAAGCACTTACTCCATCATTCCTGATCAGATTGAAGCCGGTACTTTTATGTTAGCCGCAGCTGCAACAAAAGGAGATGTGCTGATAAAGAATGTAATTCCAAAGCATCTGGAAGCCATAACTGCCAAGCTGGTAGAGATGGGAGCAGAGGTCGAGGAATTTGATGATGCAGTACGTGTCGTTGCGACAAAGAAACTGGGACATACACAGGTAAAAACACTTGCTTATCCTGGATTTCCGACAGATATGCAGCCGCAGATCACGACGGTTCTGGCGATATCTTCAGGTACAAGCATAGTAACAGAAAGCATATTTGAGAACAGGTTTAAGTACGTTGACGAACTGACCAAGATGGGAGCATCCATAAAAGTGGAAGGGAATACTGCTATCATTGACGGCGTATCAGAATTAACAGGTGCGATCGTATCAGCACCGGATTTAAGAGCAGGCGCAGCACTAGTCATAGCAGGTCTGGCAGCCGACGGGATAACGACTGTTGAACAGGTTGAGTATATTGAACGAGGATATGAGAATTTTGAAAAGAAGATGCTTGAGCTCGGAGCGATGATGGCAAAGATTGATTCATCGAACGAAAAAGCGATTCGTAAATTCAAACTTAAAGTAGGCTGAGCAATACGGGGATAATCAGAAATTCTGACATAGAAAATTATAGAAGCGGCTCATTTGATGAGCCGCTTCTTTTATATCTTACGTTAATCTTATAGATGATGTGAGGGTCGAATAGTCCTCTTTCGTAAATTATGTGTCAATTTGCACAAAGACAGAAGAACGAATGCGCCTTCTGGCTTTGTGCAAATTGACCTTGCTATAGCTGATATAGGGCTATTCGACCCTGTCATCTATAGATGTTAGAGCCAAAAGGTACGTTGACCTCATGATACTTACGGATTAAATTGTATGTACTATTTATGACATATGATCTACAGGATCTGCTCGATATGCAGATTGGTCTCATAGGACAGATCGATATACTTTCGTCCAACCTTTACGATCGGCTTTGACAGAGCATAGCGGTTCATCATGACGATCTTACCTTCTGCTTTATTGCTGAGCCGGACGGAATTATTAATGTAAGTAAGGTTAAGATGTTCAAGGAATGTCATCAGGAAATGCGGATCATACTTTGCAAGACCCTCGCTTTCCATCAGCTGAATTACTTCAAACGGGCAGATAGGTCCGCGGTATACCCGCGCAGAAGTCATTGCTTCATAAACATCTGCAATGGCAACGATCTTAGCGAACGGATCGATCTGATCTGCTCTCAGCCCCATAGGATAACCACTTCCGTCACATCGCTCATGATGCATCATGGCTGCCATCTTGATCCTTGTGTCGATGTTCTTTGGACGCAGAATATTGTAACCGCGAATGGTATGAGTTTTGATCGTCTCAAACTCAGTCTGTGTCAGGCGGCTTGGCTTCAGGATGATATTCGGAGGGATAGTTACTTTTCCGATGTCATGGAGCAGGCCGCTTAAGGTCAGAATTTCAATGTCTGCGGAGGAATATTCCAGCCACATGCCAAAGGTATAGCATATCAAAGCAACATTCAGAGAATGAGCAAAGGTCTGATCGTTGTAGTCCCGCAGGCAGTGGAGCATATCAAAAACATGAATACCGTTTCTTGCATGTTTGATCAGTGTATGGACGTTCTCAAGTAAAGCATCTGTATCAACTTCTCGCTGTGTTTCTGTTATGGCATGAATCTGGTTCTTTAACTGATTCATCGCAACAGGCATTGCTGTTTTGTAATATTGAAATTCAGGTGACTTTCTGATGTAATCCGACATAGAAACTTCTGGTTGTACAGGCTGTTCGGACTCTTTGGTTTTTTCTTTTTCTTCTTCCGGTAAGCTGACAGTCAATGCATTTACCGAGTAAAAATTTAAACGTGTGATCAGCTTATCAGTTATAACGGTTCCGGCTGCAATGATCAGCTGGTTGTTAAAGGTGTATACATCTTCAGCAACAACCATGCCAGGTGTTATTTGACTGGTAAATAATTTCATTGTTTTCATTTGATACCCCCATAGGTGAATAAGTTGTGTAACAATACACCTGTAATTAGCATAGTTTCTGAATGGTTACATTATATAGAAAAAGTGAAGAAAAGTCAATGTAATATGCTGAATGTGAAAAAGCACAAAAAGCCTGAAACAGTATCGTTTCGGGCTTTTTGTGTACTTTTTAAACAAAAATCATTATATTAATTGCTTCAACGCTTCGACCTTATCTGTTTTCTCCCAGGGAAGATCAATATCGGTTCTGCCAAAGTGTCCGTATGCAGAAGTCTGCTTATAGATCGGACGGCGAAGATCAAGCATTTTTATGATTCCGGCAGGACGCAGATCAAATACCTTTTCGATCAAAACCTCAAGCTCCTTATCTGGAAGGGTTCCCGTTCCAAAGGTATCAACGGATACTGAGGTGGGCCTTGCAACACCGATTGCATAGGAAAGCTGGATTTCGCATTTATCAGCAAGACCTGCGGCAACAACATTTTTAGCAACATAACGTGCGGCATAGGAGGCAGAACGGTCAACCTTTGTACAATCCTTGCCAGAGAACGCACCGCCGCCGTGCCTTGCATAACCGCCGTAGGTATCTACGATGATCTTTCTTCCGGTAAGACCGCTGTCGCCGTTTGGCCCGCCGATAACAAAACGGCCGGTCGGATTAATGTAGTACTTTGTTTTATCATTGATCAGCTCCTTCGGAAGTACAGGTTCGAGGATATAGGTCATGACATCTTTATGCAGCTGTTCCTGTGTGACATCCGGGCTGTGCTGGGTCGATATGACAACGGCATCAAGATGGCTTGGTTTTCCGTTTTCATCATAAGCCACGGTGACCTGAGATTTTCCGTCAGGACGAAGATAGGTAAGTGTACCCTCTTTTCGTACCTTTGCAAGCTGTTTGGTAAGCTTGTGCGCCAGTGAGATCGGGTATGGCATCAATTCCTCTGTTTCGTTGCTGGCGTATCCGAACATCATACCCTGATCGCCTGCACCGATGCCATCCAGTTCGGCATCTGTCATCTGATGCTCTTTAATTTCAAGAGCTTTGTCTACGCCAAGTGCAATATCAGGAGACTGTTCGTTCAGGGAAACGATAATACCGCAGGTATCTGCATCAAAACCGCAATCAGAGCTGGTATAGCCGATTTCGCGGATGGTATCGCGGGCGATTTTTTTAATGTCAGCATAGCCTTTGGTCGTAATCTCACCCATGATCAGCACCAGGCCGGTGGTAACTGCTGTTTCGCAGGCTACACGGCTCATCGGATCCTGGGCAAGCAGTGCATCCAGTACGGAATCTGATATTGCATCGCATATTTTATCCGGATGCCCTTCGGTTACGGATTCTGAAGTAAAAAGATAAGTACTCATGAAAACTCCTTCTGCCAGTGTGTCCTGGCGATTAAAATGTAAGATCAGTGAAACAAAAAAGTCCGCAACAGCGGACTTGATAAACATTCATCAAATCCCTTATTGTTCGATTACTCGCTCAACTTGGCACCTTCCCTGCGGGGGTTGCCGTGACTTCATAGAGTCTTTACTCTCCATCACTCTGAATAAGGAAATATTATTATTTTGTAGCAATAAGCATACAGGAAAGAAAATGTGTTGTCAAGACCATTTAACAAATTAAATTATCCTGACATGATATCTTGCGGTACATGAAAGCTGTCTGTCCATAGTCATTTGCTTTCAGAATTACCTGTAATGTCAATCATGGTAATGCTGATCAGCGGTCTGGAATCCTGCCCGCCCAGATAACGGATATGCATTTTGAGCCGCAGAAGGGACTGATTAAAGTGATAACGTCTCGCAATAATTTCCTCTGTTGTATCTTCCAGAATCGTACGGTGGCAGGCGTCGAGCAGGAGCTTTTGATCCTCCTTATAGATTCTGTCTATCACATTGCCTGCATCAAGGTAAAATGTCTGGGGAGTATATCCCATAATTTCATAATAGGTATCGTTAACCCGGATGACTTCCAGTTTGTTGTCGGAGAACTCATAAATTCCGATACCGCAGACCATGCTGTTGTAAAGCCTGTTCGTCAGTTCGTTGCCGGAAAAAAGCATGTCAAAATCTGCGCTTTCCACAGAGGCAATGACGGCTGCCTTGTGGACAGGCTTCAATTGGCTGGATCTTGCTTCATACTGATCGATCGGAAGAGGGGGAGAATAGTAATAGCCCTGAATTCTGTCACAGCCAATACTGCGAAGATAATCAACCTGCGCTTTTGTTTCAACACCTTCTGCAATAACAGGAATTCCCAGCCACTTTGCCATTCTTACAACTGAAGTCAGAATGTTGCCGGCCCGGCTGGAGGTCTCAAAACCTCCAAGGAAGCGCATGTCGATCTTCAGGATATCAACAGGAACGTCTTTCAGCATATTTAAAGAAGAGTATCCGCTGCCAAAATCATCCATCAGGACGCTGAAACCAAATGACTGCAGTGCAGTCATTGTAGTAAGCAGCTGATCGGGATTTTCAGTATAAGCGCTCTCTGTTATTTCTAACTTCAGCATATCCGGTTCAATATGATAATTTTTGACCAGTTCGATCAGGTTGCCGCTCAGATTCTTGTCGTACAGATTCACGCGCGAAACATTGACTGACAACGGAAGCGGGCTCAATCCTCTTTCTTTTCTGCTGTTGATGTATTTACAGGCTTCTTCCCAGACATAATTATCAAGCTTCTCGATAAATCCGGTCCGTTCAAATAACGGGATAAAGATACCCGGTGAGATGAGACCCTTAGCAGGATGCTGCCATCGGACCAGTACCTCCGCACTGATCGGCTGTTCTAAAGAAAGGCTGAAGACCGGCTGCAGATAGATCTTGAACTGCCCTTCGGACAGCGCAGTTTTCATTTCACTGATGATCTCCTGTTCCTGCAGAAGATTGCTCCTCAGTTCATCATCATAGTAAGCGAAGCGCTTCAGGTAATTTCCTTTAATGGTCGCAAGTGCCAGATTGGCTCTGTCGCACATAATTCCAATAGGAAGAGTAACGTCTTCAATTTCGTATATGCCAATGCTGAAATTTATAGTATAGCCTAAGTGATGATCGACAAGGTTCTGCTCGACTCTTGTAACGAATTCATCAATATCAAAGAAACCTTTGCGGAAGCAGGTGACAAAATGATCTGATTCCAGCCGGCCAAAGGTTCCGCAGCCCGGCAGAATCCGGCGGAAATTCAATGCTATGGTTTTTAATATACGATCTCCGGTCTGGGTTCCGAACAAATCATTGATGACCTTAAAATGATCGATATTCCAGTACACAAGGAGATAGGACTCCTGTGGTGCGGCCTGCAGCATCTGCTCGGTACGGTCATAAAAAGCCTGTCGGTTATAGATACCGGTAAGCATATCGTGATCAGCTCTGTAACGAAGCTGAAGCTCAGCGGTTTTGTTTTTGGTCACATCATAAAGAAGAGATATGACAACCGGGTAATTGCTTTCAGGGTAAGGTATCCGGATGGAATGCATATGAATCCAGCAGATCTCACCGGTATAGCGGAGTGTTCTGTATTCAAGTTCAAGCGGCTCGCTCGATAGTGCAGTATTGCGAAGCGTTCTGATCAGAGGTTCAACGTCTTCCGGCAGTACGTTCTGCAAAAAGTCAAAGGTTTCAGATAAAGAACTGCTTTCTTCGATACCGCGCATGGTATAAAACCCTTTGCTTATATAGATTGGAATCAGAGAGTCACTGACCTCTGTCAGGATAACGCCGCCATTCATGTTATCAAGGATTGCCTTCAGCTGGATCTGCGCCTGATTCTGACGCCGCAGCATGATATTTTCAAGCCGCATGGTCTCTGCTTCTTTCATCTTCAGTACATTTTTAATACGCTGCTTCATTACCCTTGGATCATAAGGTTTAAAAACCATATCGACAGCGCCAAGGTCAAGTGTTTTAACTTCATTATCAACATTGGCAATGGAAGTTACAACAATGACCGGAATTGCAGAAAGCTTTGCCGAAGCGCTCATCTCTTTCAGTACTTCATAACCGTCCTTAACGGGCATAACGATATCCAGAAGAACAAGAGATATGTCTGACTGCTCTTCCAGTATTCTTAATGCTTCGGCACCATCTGATGCTTCCAGCGTACGGTACTCGTTGTTCAGTATCTCCAACAAAAGAAGGCGGTTGAACCTGCTGTCATCAACAATTAAGATTGTATAAGGTTTTTTCATGCGCTATGCCTCCTGTACAGTGTTATTAATTCACCAGTCTGCATCTGCTGCCAGCCTCTGACTCAGAAATCTCTCTGTCCGGCAAGGATAAAAAGATATCAGGACATAGGGGTCAAAAAGTTGGCACATTATGTACCAACGATACAAGCCATTGCTTTTCGAAATAAAGAGATAAACACTGTAAAACTTCATGATTTAACTATTACGTATATTATAATACAAAATAAGGGATTTTACAACATGTTTTTCGAAATAGATGTGTATATATATAGAATAAGAGAAGTGCTCGTTTATGATTATTTAAGAATTAATGAGATGTTACCAAAGTGAGATTGTGATATACTTATGCTATGATTTTTGGGTCAAAAGGTATTTTGTCCCATGATACTTACGGACTGTTATGCACGATGTGCTGTCATATGAAAGGGAATAAGCCCTTTAAGAATTGATGAGGTGAAGAAGTTGGATCTGAAGCGAAAGCTTATTACATCATTTCTACTGGTAATTCTTTTACCGGTCATCCTGGTTGTTGCAATGGGGAAAATGATTATAACATATCAGATGAAATCGATCGAGCAGACATTCGGACTGGAAGTCGACACACTGCAGATTATATCAAATCCCATGCAGATCATGAATAAAGCGACCAGGGGCACCTACAACCGCATTCTGCTGACAGCGGAGCAAAGCCCTGAAAAGTTCGAGGAATATGATTATATTGAAGCATTAAATGCTGAACTGAACAGCTGTTATTCCTTTCTTGTTATAAAAAAGGATAACAAGATTGTTTATACCGGAAGTACATACATGTCTGACAGGCTGAACGAGATACTGCCTGATTATGGGAGCTATCAGGCGGATGTTGACGGCGGAATCTATATATCCGGTAAAAATCCAGTCCTGATCAAGCAAAAGGACTTTACTTATCAGGATGGTGCTGCAGGAAGCGTCTTCATTGTGACCGATGTCACAAATCTTGTACCTCAGATAAAAACACTCGCAGTTCAGGCAACCATAGCATTTGCCGGAATACTTATGATGACGGCATTGATACTGAGTGCCTGGCTGTACCAGGGAATTATAAGACCGCTGAACCGCCTGAAGGTAGCGACAAGGCACCTAAAGGACGGCAATCTGAATTATTCCATTATGGGAAATCAGGAGGATGAGATCGGACAGCTCTGTGAGGATTTTGAAGAAATGAGGATCCATCTGAAGGAACAGATCGACGTCCGGCTGCAGTACGAAAAAGATATGAGTGAAATGATCAGTAACGTATCGCATGATCTGAAAACACCGCTGACAGCGATCAAGGGCTATGCGGAGGGTCTGCTGGATGGCGTTGCTGATACACCGGAGCGCAGGGATAAATATCTGCGCACGATCTATACAAAAGCCAATGATATGTCTGTGCTGGTGGATGAGCTTGCACTTTATTCAAAAATCGACTGCAATACGGTTCCATATAATTTTATTCCTTTGCAGGTATCAGAATATTTTGATGACTGTGTGGAAGAGCTCCGACTTGATCTGGAGCTTGAGGATATAGAGCTGGTATATCAAAATGATGTAAAACATGATATCAAAGCCCTTGTAGACCCTGAACAGCTGAAACGAGTGATCAATAACATTGTAGGGAATGCGGTAAAATATGCAAAGCGGGCTGCCAGCCGTGAAGATGCGCCACATACAGAAAAAGCACGCATCGTGATCAGGATCAATGAGCTGGGAGAGTATATACAGATTGGTATCGAAGATAACGGAACCGGCATAGCGGCGGAAGATCTTCCCCATATATTT
>QKDK01000279.1 GCA_003252135.1 Clostridia bacterium | reverse complement strand
ATGATGCACTCTGTTTTTTTATTGAGAACGTGAGAACAATAAAAAGGATGAGATAATGATTATCCAAAAGATGGTAAATTATACATAAATAATGCAAATTATTTAAAATAATATCAATAAATGCAAAATATTTTGGAATTTAAAAAAGAAAAAATAACAAAATTGCGTTAAAAATATCACATATGGAAAGATATATGAAAAATTATTCATAAAACAAATGAAAAAGCTTTAAAGTCTATGTATTGTATGATATAATTACTTTATCATAAATGCATGTTATGCAGAAGTAAATAAGAGAGGTGAAGATTGTATGAGGTCTATTAAGCTTAGGATGATTCTTATCTTTACATCCGTAATTCTGGCGATAGCCGGTATCATGGGGATTATCAACATTGCAATCGTTTCAAATCAGTTGATAGGGGATACAAATGAGAATCTGGTCATGATGGCTGAAGAAGAAGCAAAGTACTATGAAATGATTCTTGATAAGTATTCGACCTACATTGAAACACTAGCACAGGATGAGGTATATGGGGACCCATCGGTTTCAATGGATACTAAAATGGATTTATTGGCAGCAGAAGCTGCAAGGTCAGGATTTATAGGCTACGCCATTGTAGGTCTTGACGGAAAGGGCACTTCGCTTGACAAGGCTGGGACAGCTGATGTCGATGTCAGCAGCAGGGCTTATTTTAAAAAAGCAATGGAAGGGACAGCGAATGTATCTGATGTAATCGTCAGCTCGGTAACAGGAGAAGCAATTATTGTATGTGCCTCTCCTCTCTATTTTAATGGGGAGCTTGTCGGCGTATTATATGGCAAGCAGAGCGGTGGATTTTTAAGTGATTTCATCTCTCAGCTAAAATTTGGTGAAACCGGATATGGTTATATCATGAACTCTGAAGGTACCTTGATGGCACATGCAGATGTCTCCCTGGTACTGGAACTTTACAATGTCATTCAGTCAGGACAGGACAATCCTGATAATGCAGAGCTTGCGATGCTTGCGCAGGACCACATTGTAAAAGGTGAGACCGGAACTGGTGTCTATATGTTCAAAGGAACCATGCGTATGGTAGGATATGCTCCGATTCATAATTCAACATGGTTCGTTGTTGTTGGTACCACGCAGGATGAGATCATGAAGAATGTTACATTGATAAAAACTGTCCTGATTTTTATCGTTCTTGCTTCGATAATTATAGGTGCAGGTATCACCTTCTTTGTCAGCGGATCCATTGCAAGACCTATCATTGCAGTGACAAAAGACATCAAACGTCAGGCAGAGCTTGATTTCTCCAAGGATGATACATCGACACTGAACAGATATGCAGGCAGGCAGGATGAGATCGGAACAATGATAAATTCAATGAAAACGATGCAGGAAAACATCCGTGAATTTATTATCATGTCACAGGACAATGCACAGCAGGTGGCTGCTGCTTCGGAAGAGCTGACAGCAACTGCCGAAGAAGGAGCATCTTCAGCTGCCGAGGTGTCAAAAGCTATTGAAGATATCGCATTGGGTGCCGGAGAGCAGGCCAAAGATACAGAGATTACAGCACAGAATATTGATAATCTTGGAAGACTTCTTGAGAATGATCATCGATTTATTAATGATCTGAATCAGTCAATAAGATCCATTGATAAGGAAAAAGAAGAGGGACTTGTGATCATTGATGCACTGGTTGTGAAATCAAAGACCAGCAAGACTTCTACAGATGCTGTTTATGATGCTGTAGTCAGCAATAATGAAAGTGCGGAGAAGATCGATCAGGCAAGCTCGATGATTCAAAATATTGCAGACCAGACGAACCTTCTGGCACTGAATGCAGCAATAGAAGCTGCCAGAGCAGGAGAAGCAGGCCGTGGTTTTGCAGTAGTTGCTGATGAAATCAGAAAGCTCGCGGAACAGTCGAATATCTTCACAAGTGAGATTAAAGCAGTCATCAGTGAGCTGAAGGCCAAATCACACAGTGCTGTAAGCACCATGAGCAATGTGAAGGAGATCGTTGAAAGCCAGTCGGAAAGTGTAAAAGATACAGAAAGTAAATTCAGGGAAATCGCGAAAGCAATTGATATGTCCATGAAGATCATTAATGAGCTCAACGTTTCCTCTGAGATAATGAATCAGAATAAAAAGAAGATCATTGAGCTGACAGAAAGTCTGTCTGCTATCTCTGAAGAGAATGCAGCAGCAACAGAAGAAGCAGCGGCATCCATGCAGGTGCAGACCTCTTCCATAGCTGAAATTGCACACTCTGCAGAAGGACTTGCTCAGATATCTCAGGACTTGCAGCAGCTGATTTCAAAATTCACGATCTGATAAAGAATTATGTAGCATTTGGGGGGACTAAGAGGTATAATATATTTACAAATATGGTAACTTTGGGGGGGACATGGGATTAACTGTGTCCTCCCCAATGATTGCACATAAAATCAAAATTTAAGAGGATAAAGGGATTAGGGATAGCAAAGAGATTATTATTTTGGAGGATTTAGCGTATGAAGATCAAATGGAAAATTCTGATTGTTGTTACAGCTGTATTAATCGTTATGATACTGGTCAGTGATTTAATGTTCAACAAAGAGATTACAAAGATGACAAAGACAGAGAATGAAATTGAACTAATGAATTATGCATCGATCGGTATGGAGCTTATTGATTCGACCTATCCCGGTGACTGGAGCGTGGTTGATGGGCAGTTATATAAAGGAGACAGCTTAATTAACAATAATTTTGAGGTAGTTGATCTGGTCGCAGGTAAAACAGGAATTCTTGCTACGATATTTCTTGGTGATACCAGAATATCCACGACAGTCAAAGGTGCAAACGGAGAAAGAATGGTAGACACACAGGCATCAGATGCTGTGGTACATCAGGTGCTGGATAACGGAGGTATTTATAAAGGGGAAGCAGTAGTTGCAGGAACAATGGCTCAGACATACTACGAGCCGATTTATAATGCATCGGGTGATATCATCGGGATGTGGTTCGTCGGTGTATACACACAGGAAATCACCAATATAATAAAAGATGCAATGCTCTCCATCAATATTTATTCAGCTCTTTTGCTTGCGGCAGGATTGGTTGCTGCTTACCTGCTCGGACTTGCCATTGCCAAAGGTATCTATCTTGTCAGTGATAAGCTTGTCAAGATGGAGAGCGGAGAATTTGGACAGGTATTTCATGAGAAACATACCAGAAGAAAGGATGAGATTGGGGATATCATCAATTCGTTTTCTGGAATGCAGGTCAAGATAAGCGGAATTATGTCGGGGATCAGTATGGAAAGCAATAACATTAATCAGGCTGTAATTTCAACAACATCCAATGTCATTCAGGTCCATTCCAATCTTGAGGCAATATCTGCTGCCACAGAAGAACTTTCCGCAGGTATGGAGGAAACATCAGCCTCGACTTCAGAGATGGGCATAGCAACGAATCATATCAAGATTGAAGTATCCACCATGAAAGAGAAAGCCGAAAGCGGAGAGAGACTTGCATATGAGATAAGAGACAGAGCAATTAATTTGAAAAATATAACAGAGGATTCTCAGAAAAAAGCAGGCGAGGTATATAAGAATACCAATGAGATGCTGCTTGCGTCCATTCAAAAGACGGATGCGATCGAAGAGATCCGAATACTGTCAAAGACTATTCTTGATATCACAAGCAAGACCAATCTGCTCGCATTGAACGCAGCGATCGAAGCAGCAAGAGCAGGCGAAGCCGGAAGAGGTTTTTCAGTCGTGGCAGAAGAGATAAGAACTTTGGCAGAAAATTCAAAAGCTGCAGTATCACGTATCGATGATATCACAGCCAATGTTGCAGATGCCGTTGAAAGTGTAGTCACAAATGCGAGAAAACTTCTGGACTTTATGGATAATCAGGTACTGAAGGATTACGATATGCTGCAGCAGACTGGAAACCAGTATTATAGCGATGCGGACAAAGTTAAAGAAGTTGTTGTTGACATGAAGAATGTTTCCGATACGCTGTATTCACTGATTACGCAGATACAGGGCGTCATTGAGCACATTACCATAGCATCGGAAGAAGGTGCCAAGGGAACGGTAGAAATTGCTTCGAAAGTATCCGGTATTGTGAATATGACCAGCGATATTGTTGAACAGGAGAAGAAAAATGCCAAGAGTATTGAGAAGCTGGATGAGATGATCGGTTTCTTTAAGATGTGATGGTTTATCTTGACAATTCTTCGTTTTCTGCTATACTCATCACTATGTAAAAGGAAGTAGCTGACAGCGAAGCCGCTGTGAATGATGCCATCAGGACGATTGGACTGAACGTTTCATTTCCAATCTGGTTCATTCCGAAAAGAGCAAGACTTTTGTTGTATTTACCACATACAATAAAAGTCTTTTTTAAAGATTGGAGGATTTATTGATAATGCATAGTAAAGAAATCAGTCTGGTCCTGCAGGAGCTGCAGGTTCAGAAAGATACAGGTCTGAAGGATGAACAGATTCTGGAAAGGCAGAAAACATACGGACTTAATCAGCTTCGAGAAGCGAAAAAGAAAAGCATTCTTGCCAGATTTGCTGACCAGTTCAAGGATGCGATGATTGTAATTCTGATGATAGCGGCCGGTATTTCTTTTCTTGTAGCGCTCAATGGCGAGGAAAGCAGCGAATACTTTGAACCGATGCTGATAATTCTGATCGTGGTCATAAATGCTGTTCTGGGCGTTGTTCAGGAAAGCAAGGCTGAAAAAGCACTCGATGCATTGAAAAAGATGTCTGCACCACAGGCGAGAGTCCTAAGGAATGGGACCGAGCTTGTTATGGACGCGGCTCTTGTGGTTCCGGGTGATATCCTGCTGCTTGAAGCCGGTGATTTTGTCCCGGCAGATGCCAGACTGATTGAGTCTGCCAGTCTGAAAGCAGAGGAATCCGCTCTGACAGGAGAATCAGTTGACTCTGATAAAGATGCTAAAAGTCTGGTAGCCGCTGACGCAACGATCGGTGACACAAGCAATATGATATATTCCGGTACCAGCATAACTTATGGACGCTGTAAAGCTGTTGTTATAGGAACTGGGATGTCGACTCAGATGGGGCGTATTGCAGATCTGCTTGAGAGTGCCGGAGAACAGACCACACCTTTGCAGAAAAAGCTTGCTCAGCTTGGCAGATATCTTGGTTTTCTTGCGCTTGCCATCTGCGCAGTTATTTTTGTGATTGGTCTGCTGAGCGGGATGAAGATTCTTTCTATCTTTATGATATCTGTATCCCTTGCTGTTTCGGCAATTCCCGAGGGACTGCCTGCGATTGTTACTATTGTACTGTCGCTTGGGGTTCAGCGTATGGTAAAACGTAATGCAATCATCAAGAACCTCCCGGCGGTAGAAACGCTTGGAAGTGCATCCGTGATATGCTCTGATAAGACAGGTACATTAACACAGAATCGCATGACACTGATGAAAGCATATGCTGATGTGAATCAAACGGCAGAAGATATAACCGTGGATAACAGTGCAGAGGTAAAACAGCTGCTTATGTATGCTGCACTATGCTGTAACGGAACCGTGGTTATGGAGAACGAGACTGAGAAACATCTTGGAGACCCGACCGAAACGTCTATTGTTCTGGCTGCCATGAAGAATAAAATGACCAAAGAGGATTTGAACGCTCAATATCAAAGACTGGCAGAACTTCCTTTTGATTCTGACAGAAAGCTGATGAGTGTAATATGTCAGATCGATGATAAAAAGGTCGTCATAACAAAAGGCGCTTTTGATATGATGTCTTCACGCTGCATCACGGGCAGTCTTTCACAGGCGGGCATTATGACAGAAGAATTCAGCAGGAAAGCGCTGCGTGTAATTGCTGTTGCGTATAAATATATTGATGATATTCCGGATGACTGCACCAGCGAAGTAATTGAAAATGATCTGCATTTTATGGGGCTTGTTGCCATGATCGACCCGCCTAGAGAAGAAGTGAAGGACGCTGTGGCTTTGTGCATGAAAGCTGGGATAAGACCGGTCATGATCACAGGTGATCATGTCGTAACAGCATCTGCCATTGCAGAACAGCTTGGTATTTTAAGGGATGGAGACAAAGCAATTACAGGTGCACATTTAGATGCGCTTAGCGATGAAGAACTGGAAGAACAGGTCAGGAATATATCTGTATATGCAAGAGTTTCACCAGAAAACAAAATAAGAATTGTTAAAGCGTGGCAGAAGCAGGGTGAGGTCGTTGCTATGACAGGTGACGGAGTAAATGATGCACCGGCTTTGAAAGCGGCAGATATTGGCTGTGCCATGGGTATTACGGGAACAGATGTAGCAAAGGGTGCCGCCGATATGACGCTGACAGATGATAATTTTGCAACGATCGTGGATGCAGTCAAAGAAGGAAGAAGCATTTTCAACAATATTAAAAAGGCTGTATTCTTTTTGCTGGGAACGAATATCGGAGAAGTATTCACTGTTTTCTTCGCAATGCTTTTCTGGAGAAAGAGTCCGCTCTTATCCATGCAGCTGCTGATGATCAACATGGTCACGGACAGTCTTCCTGCCATTGCCATCGGGATGGAAAAGCCAGAAGACGATGTTATGGATCAGAAGCCTAAAAAGTCTGATGAAAGTATATTTGCAAATGGCATGGGGCTTCAGGTGATTTTAATGGGCGTAATGTTTGGAGGATTAACGCTTCTGGCATTTTTTATAGGAAAAGGACCGTTTGCAGAGACTGAAACAGATCTGGCAGCAGGCAGGACAATGGCATTTATCGTACTGTCCTTATCTCAGGTAGTGCATGCATTTAATATGAGAACACACAGATCGTTATTCAAGGCTGGTCCGTTTTCGAACCGGTTCATGAACCTGGCGGCAGTTACTTCCTTTGCTGTTACTGCTCTGGTCGTTTTAGTCCCTCCGATTGCAGGTGTATTCGGACTCGAGCATCTGACTACTGTACAGTATCTGATATCATTTGGACTTGTGTTTGTACCGTTTCCGGTGATGGAGCTTGTCAAAGCGTGTAAACTGACCAGATTTTAACGAGGTGCAAGTATGGGGTTCTTCAAACAGATCATGAAAATACTGCCCAAAAAGCACATAGATATAACAGAGCTTGAATGGGAAAAAGAACGTCTTCGGAAAAGGCAGGCGGCAGAAGAAGCAGCCAGAGGTCTTTACGGACAAAAAGAAGAGGAAGAAGAAAATGATGATCCGGAGCGTGTATATGAGGTTCTGGAGAGAGAGATCCTACCGGAGAGAATCGTTTGTCCTGCATGCGGTAATATTACATTTGAAGGTGTTGAACGCTGTGACAGGTGCGGGAAAGAACTATATTAATTACATCGTATGCGTTATGCGCAGGATTGGAGCAAGCAATGGAAACATGGAAAAAAAATCTTCGGGAAATAGAACCCTATACGCCGGGTGATCAGCCGAATAAAGCAGGTATGATTAAAATAAACACCAATGAAAATCCATATCCGCCTGCACCGGGCGTTCTTAAAGCAATCAAGGAGTTTGAACCTGATAAACTGAGGCTGTATCCTAACCCTGAATCGTTGCCGATAGTGGAAGCTCTGGCAGATTTCTATGGAAGAAAGAAGGAAGAGGTTTTTGTCGGAGTAGGTTCAGATGATGTTCTTGCAATAGCATACATGGCATTGTTCAATTCTGATAAACCTATACTTTTTCCGGATATTACATATTCTTTTTATGATGTTTGGGCGAAGCTGTTTCGTGTTCCCTACAGACAGATTCCACTGGATGAAAATTTCAGAATTAAAAAGGAAGATTACTATGCTGAAAACGGCGGCATTCTTCTGGCTAATCCCAATGCACCGACTTCAATCAGCGAGAGCCTTGAAAACATTGAAGATATTATAAAGAATAATCGGGATTCCATTGTAATAATTGATGAAGCATATGTGGATTTTGGAGGAAATTCTGTACTTCCGCTGATTGACCGGTATGACAATCTTCTTGTAGTGCAGACCTTTTCGAAAGCAAGATCCATGGCGGGCATGCGGGTAGGATATGCAATAGGCAATCCGGTGCTGATACGTGCCATGAATGATGTAAAGTATTCCTTTAATTCATATACGATGAATCTCCCGGCACTGACTTTTGCTGTTGAAGCAGTGAGAGATAAAACATATTTTGAAGATACAATACAAAAAATAATCAGAACGAGAAGCTGGGTGATGGACGACCTGAAAAAATTAGGTTTTTCTTTCCCGGATTCAAAAGCTAATTTTCTGTTCGTAACACATAAGTGCTGCCCGGCAAAGGAACTTTATGAAGCCATGAAACGGGAGAATATCTTTGTCAGATATTTTAATAAGGAAAGAATCAACAATTATCTTCGGGTCTCGATCGGGACAGACGAAGAGATGAAAAAGGTAGTTGTATTCCTTGAAGAATATCTGAAAGAAAATAATTATATATAAGAATGAAACAACACGAAAGCGATATATATACTTATAATCCACAAAAAAGCAGTACAACAACACGGATAAACGACAAACCATCTATTTTAAAATTAAAAATTGACAAAACACGGCATCTTTAGTAAACTATCCCTATCACGATTACCTTATAGAATTATTATTGCACTTTTTGAGTTTTTTATGGGACTCGACATTTTGGTGATTTAGGTATATAGTATATGTAATGTACGGATATAATGAATGGTTTGATGTGAAATCATGTTATAATTCATATAGAAAGGAGAGAGTGCAATGAAAATACTTATTGCGGAGGATGATTTCGCCAGCAGAAAGTTTATGCTTCGCTTTTTGTCCAAGTATGGTGAATGCGACATAACTGTTGATGGTCTCGAAGCAGTGGATGCATTTTTGATGGCACTGGAAGCAGAGGAAGGTTACGATCTTGTCTGCCTTGATATTATGATGCCTGCGCTTGACGGATATCAGGCCCTGAAA
>QKDK01000108.1 GCA_003252135.1 Clostridia bacterium | reverse complement strand
TCTTACCCTTTGCACTGCGAATCGTTGCATACAATAAAGTTGTCTTAGTTGTATGGATATTATGAGGACAGCCGATCCCTGAATCCTTTCTGCTGATGACCATATATATATACTCGCATAAGTTATCAATAAAAATTATACTTCGCTGATTCTCAACATCAGGGAAAATGGGACAAATTCCTGCCAGTTTTTCAAGTCTTGTAAAATTACCTTTACATTCTCTTCCATAAACCATGGGAGGACGTATTATAGCTACAGAAAACTGTTCATTCGACAGTTTCATAATTTCCTGCTCGGCAAGGTATTTATAATATCCATAATCTCCTGTCGGTTCTTCCTTTGTAGCTTCTGTTATTCGATCTGCCAAATCACCATAAACAGCCATTGTACTTAAGAACACAAATTGCAAAACACTGCTTTCCTTTGCTTTTTTAGCCACCTCACATGCCAGTTCAAAATTAATCTCTCGATATTCATTCTCTTTGACCTTTTTATTCATATGCACCAGAGCAGCCACATGTATAACCGCATCATAGCCATGAAAATCTATCATTTTCCATTCATGATTTTTTGCACCGGCAAAATCTATCATCCAGTTTTCTGTTCTTTTATATTCATCAATGTATTCTTTAAACTTATTACCAATATAACTGGATTTCCCAATCACAAGAATTCGTTTCATTTATCATTCTTCTCCGTCTTTCCTGTACCGCCTTCCATTACACCCTTATGAAAGATAACGTTAATAAATGTTAATAAAAATATCTTACAATCAAAAAATAAACTTTCCCGCAGTACATATTCACCGTCATATTTAGCCTTAAGCGCTATCTCAATTTCATCACGTCCATTGATCTGGGCCCATCCTGTTAATCCTGGGCGTATATTATTCGCTCCGTACCTATCCCGTTCCATAATCAAATCAGTCTGATTCCATAATGCAGGTCTTGGTCCGACAAAACTCATATCTCCAATTAGTATGTTAAACAACTGAGGAAGTTCATCAAGACTTGTTTTTCTTAATACTTTCCCTATTGGTGTTATAAAAGCATCCGGATCTGTAAGCAGATGAGTCGGTGTATCTTTCGGTGCATTTATCCGCATACTGCGAAACTTAAGTATCGAAAAGTAAGTTTTGTTTATACCTATTCGCTTTTGATGAAAAAAAACGGGTCCTCTTGACGTGACTTTTATTAAGATTGCAATGAATAAAAAAAGCCAGGATAAAAGTAATATCAAACAAAGCGATACTGTTACATCAAGGATACGTTTTAAAACCATTCGGTACATATATTTCTCCTTTTCATTTCAGTATACTCAGCTTAGTTCAAATAATGTAATCATACCTTATGTGAACTAAGTCCTGTTTGATTTTCTTTCTCCTGACTTTTACGACCTTTCTCTTCCTATTGATTATCCTTATTTTTACCCTTCCATGCTCTCCATGCTCTCCATGATCTTCTCTGCCATCTTCACAAGTCCTTCTCTCTGGTCTTCTTTTACAGAAGACTTTAAAGTCACGATATCCTCTAAAATCGTCATATGTTCCAGCTTGCCAAGCAGATCGACCATCTGTCGGCCTGCAGAAGCGGCCCAGGTGCCGTTCTCCACCAGTGCGATAGTGCGGTTCGACAGTCCATGAGCCACGATATCATGCAGAAGTGTCTCCATATTGACAAATATGCCGGCATTGTAGGTCGTAGTAGCAAAGACCAGATGGCTGTAGCGGAAGGCATCTGCCACTACAAAGGATGGATGTGTCACTGACACATCATACATCGCAAGTCCTTTGACTCCAAGCTTTGAAAGCTCATTGGCCAGAATATTCGCTGCATTTTCTGTGTCGCCGTAGATGGAGGAATATGCGATCAGCACACCCTTTTCCTCCGGCATATAAGTACTCCATTTGTTATATTTATCGCAAAAATATGCAATATCCGTTCTCCAGATCACACCATGCAGCGGGCATATCATATTGAGTTCGAAGCCTTCTATCTTTTTGAAAAGGCTCTGAACCATCTTGCCGTATTTACCGACAATGTTGCAGTAATAACGTCTTGCTTCATCCATGTAATGGTGCTTGTAGTCGATTTCGTCGTTGAACAGGTGTCCATTGATCGCATCAAAGGAACCAAAAGCATCTGCAGAAAACAGGATCTTATCTGTTGCATCATAGACCATCATGACCTCAGGCCAGTGAATCATGGGCGCCATCACAAAGGTAAAGCTGTGCTTTCCTGTGCAAAGACATTCTCCTTCTTTCACGACCTGAGCAAATGTATCAACATCAAAGGTAAAAAACTGTTTCAGCATGGTAATTGTTTTTGCATTTCCTATGATCTTAACATCTGGGTAGTAGATGACAAGTTCAGCTACCGTAGCACAGTGATCCGGTTCCATATGCGTGATCACCACATAATCAAGATGTCTTCCGTCAAGCGCATATTTAAGATTTTCAAAAAATACACCGCTGACTGCTTTATCGACTGTATCAAAAAGTACGGTCTTTTCATCCTTCAGCAGATAGGCATTATAAGATATTCCCGCCGGTATCGGGTATACACTTTCAAAAAGTGCAAGCCGGCGGTCACTGCCGCCGATCCAGATCAGATCCTCTGTTACATTTCTGGTACAATGCATAGTCATTTACTCCTTTGTTTCCTCTTAATATATAAAATTAAATAGCATCCTATTGATTACCTCAGATGTATGCCAAACAGCCTCTTGCTGCACTTACCAAAAGCTTACCACAATCATATGGGTTGTTCAAGTTCAATCTTTCCTAAATCTGTGTGATGTCAAGCTCTGTAAGTCCCTCTTTTGTCAGCTCATACACTTTATCACTTACCTCGCGGATGTATTTTCTATCATGAGAAATACTGACCACGGCTCCCGGAAATTCATGCAGCGATTTTCTGATCACAGGGTTCGATAAGGGTGAAAAATTTCTGGTCGGTTCATCCAGCAGCAAGATCTCACAGGCATCCAGGCTCATCTTCAAAAATAACAGCTTTGCTTTCTGTCCTCCTGATAATTCAGCAATGGAATGCATCATTTCATCAGCCGTATACTTCATGCTTCCAAGATATGTCCTGATTCTTGTGATTTCTTCCTTTGTGCCGATGTCTGTTAAAAAATCCACCGGTGTCTTGTCATATGGCAGGACTTCCTCATAATTCTGCGGCATGTACCCGATCTTTAGTTTTTTGCCTTTAACATGATCATAGATCTGTTCAAGTAAAGTCGACTTACCACAGCCATTCTTTCCGATAATACAGATTTTTTCACTGCCTGTGAGCCTAAGTTTTATGTTTTCTGCAAGAATTTTAGTCTCATTGCAGCCAATAAGACCACCTTCGCCTGCATTTTCACTTATGCATGCATTTCCCTTTATGCATGCATTTTCACTTATACATGCATTTCCCTTTACTCTTAGGATCGGCAGAGAAAAGTCCAGAACAGTCTTTCCGTTCGGAATTTTAATGCCGTTGCTGAACGTGACAAAGATCTCTTCTTCCATTTCAGGCATCTGTGTCATATCTTTTGCTTCCTTTTCATAACGCCTTTCCATGGATTTAACCGCTTTCATTTTCTTTTTGAGTAGTCTTCCGCCCGCCGGATCTTTCCTGGAAATCGTTTCCTGCCGGTGTTCGACCTTCTGCTCAATTTTACGTAATCTTTCCTGTTTTGCATTATATTCTCTTTTTTCACTGTTTGCATTTTGGGTCTGCTGCTCGATGCGTCTTGTCCGTTCATTCACGTAGTTCTGATAAGACATCCTTGCAACTGTGTGCTCCGGCTGTGTCTTACGCCGCTTTTGCTCCATGTGAACAACGATATTCGCAGTTCGTTCGATCAACACCTCGTCATGTGACACGAACAGTACAGGCATTCTGCATTTCTTAAGAAAATGCTCCATCCACCGTAAAGTATCAATATCGATATCGTTTGACGGTTCATCAAGCAGCAGCACGTCCGGCTGCGCAAGCAGCAGTGAAATCATCTGAAGCTTGACTTTTTCTCCGCCGGAGAAGGTATCCATCCTTTGTTCTTCTTCAAAAACAGAAGCCAAAATTCCAAGTTCAGCAGCTAGTAACGCTGCTTCCTTTTTTCGTTCTCCTGTTTCCAGAATTTCGCCAAAATACTCTTTTACACTCATTTTTTTGACTTTTTCCGGCATCTCCTGCGGAAGATATCCAAAGCGCTGCTTCCCTCTTTGTATTTCGCCGGTTATCTCTGTATAGGAATCTGTCAGTGTATCGTCGTATATCATTGCTAACAGGGTTGATTTTCCATTTCCCTCCTCACCGATCAGAACTGCTTTATCTCCCTCCTGAAGGGTAAGTGAAAAGTCCTTGATAATCATACGATTGTCTTTTTTATGATAAATAGTAAGGTGATCTATCTTTAACATGCATCCTCCATTCCTGCGCTGATCTCTGCGCATAACCACGTTTTTATGAGCTGCGGAGCCTGTATCAAACAGTTGGCATTACACAGCTGTTTTTGCGTTGGTAATCATTTGCTGACATTAACATAAAAAATCTGCCTTCAGACATAGAATTTCTTCTATCGAATGAACGCAGATCACATACGGTATACTCTGAACATGGATGAAAATATTAAGCCGATCCATATCAAGCTGCTATAAAGCCTCTGATTAGAACTGAGTGAATGAGATGTATCAGAGAGCGTTGCTAGAGCATTTTATCTTCCAATGAGTAAGATCATGTGACAACCAAAATTCGATATCAGAAATAAGCCGCATACACATATGCAGAATTGCAGATCCTTATTTCCATTCAACTTTCTGGTTATCTTATCATCCTCTCACCTTCCTGTTCTTCCATCCGGATGCATATCAGGGCATCCGACTGATATTGATAATAACATATCATGCTGCACTTGTCTACAAACAGCAAAAATTGCATACCTTCTACGTATGTAGAACGTTTTTCTACAGCAGCTTACCAATAATACATGACAGGGTTCAAAATAAGTACCAGTTTTGTATTGATTGAATTGAATAAACAACCATAATTATTCGCAAATATGCCTTGTTTTAATTAAAATTACAAAGTAATGGCAAATCAATAAGCAGTAAGTCTGAATTTCTGCAAAATACCCTATATATGGATATAACACCATATAATAACATCCTTATACCATTTTTATCACTTTGCATATTATTTATTTTACCTTATAATTTTTGTTCAGATAATAAATGTTTAGCAATAAATACGACAGATTTCGTACAAAAAAGCAAATCCGAAAAATTGCAGATACATTTAAGAAAACACTAAAGTCTTTAGAAAAAAAACGCACTACGAATGTAGCGCGTTTTTTAGCTGCTTTTATTTCTTCATTTATTCACTCAAATTTCCCACCAGTGAAAGCTGAGTTATTCATAGAAAAGAATATATTCTGTCCAGTACTGGTTCTGATAAATGTCCGTTATCATATAGCACACAAGGCAATCACCGCTTCCGACATCCTCATAGCTTACCTCGAGCTCCTCGCTCCCGACGTACAGGCTTTCGCCAAAGTAATAATAATCGTCATATTCTCCGTCATAGGTATAGTAATCGCAGAGGAAATCTACAACGTCCCCATCACGAAGCGGCAGTATTCTTGTCTGTGACATAACACTGTTCCCATAGCTCTGACGGGCACCAACAACACGTCCGTAAGGATACACATCGCTCCATTCCAGAATGATATCGACCGGATCGTCATTCAGCATGGCCGGACAATATCCAGAAGTGTACCATGAACCATCATCATAGGATTCCTCTGTCTCCATGTAATAGCAAACAGTCTGGCCTTCGATGGCAACCCAGGTATTGTCAAAGGTTATCATCAGATCTCCGTCATCGTCAAATTCATATACATTATCGGAGCCAAGATCAATATACCCTTCCCCGTCATCAATCAGGACCTGACATTCAATTCCCGATACAATATCCCAGTCCTCATCTGATAGAGCTAATGCATAATGGTCATCCTTCCAGTCAACGATCAGTTCGTCTGAATAGGTATATTCATTATAATAATCTTCATAGTTTTCGATATCTTCCACATCGAACCAGTCATAACTGTCCCAGTCGCTGTAATCCGCTTCATCAAAATCCCAATAGTCAGAACTGTCTGAACTGTCTGAGTAATCATCCTCATAGCCGCTGATCGCATCCGAAGTGGAGTTATATCCCGATTGATTCGACTGACCGCCCAGCATGATCGTGACAAAGGATGATAAAAAGTCCGAATAATTGCTGTCCATACCAATATTACTGTATATGGAAAGCATACTGTTAAAGTAATACAGATCTGTATACGGAAAATACACGCTCAGGCCGTTGGCATCCCTGATATTCTCGCTGCATGCATGATACTCTACGCAATCTTCTATCGCTGCTATCAGGGCCGCAGATTCCGGAAGCTGCAGATTTTCTGCAAGATTTTGCAGGTCAACGTGGTCTGTTTCTGCATCTCCAAATTCTTTCGTCGTACTTCTTGCCTGTGAAATAGTACCGTAATTATATTGATCCAGCTGATCTTTAGCCGCTGTGAAATAGCTGCAAAGTGCTTCATATACAGTATCCATTTTTGAAAGATTCGTTATGGCCAGTGTTGAGTCCTCACCATAATTATCCTCAACAAAATCATCGATAAATATCTTGCCAAGTTCAACTGTATCAATATTCGGATCAGCTGCAAGAGCATTCAGTGCATTGGTATAATACCACCCTCCGCCAGGTTCCAGTTCTTCCGAGGCAATCAGATAATTAGCATGATCGCTCAGCATGAATGCTGTTTCCACTGTTGACATAAGACATGCATCAAAACCTACAAACTCAAAATCAACACCGCCATCTTCCAATGCCGCATCGATTTCATCAATTTCCATTGAACCCTCTGTAAAATTCTCATCATATCCAAATCCGCTGACTGCACCGCCGCCATGATCCCATAGAATCAGACCGTACCTGTCTGCCGGATATTCACTTGCACAATAGGTAACAAAATCCGAAAGGGTTGAGGGGTCTGTCATATCCAGCAGTCCAAGATCATCCTCGACCAGTTCCAGATCACCATCAGATATTTTATACCGCTGAGTCGATTCACCGCTTACCACACTATTCTGCCAGTAATACGTTCCCCCCGTCTCAACGATCACATTCACTGCATCGCCAAGACCTGCATCTGCCATTTCAATCAGGTCGTCTGTTGCCAGGCCATATTCAGACTCAAGATCAGCTGCACAGATATAGACCATTAAAGTATAACTTCCTCCATCCTTTTGCACGGTATCCTCATCGCCTGCTTCGGAATTATTATTCGTATTGTTCTCTGCATCAGACGCCGGTGTTGCTGTTGCCGTGCTGTCTGTGCCTGCGTCATTACCCATATCTTCGGTATCCGATGGATCACTGGCTTTTGCATTAGAGGATGCATTCTCTGCGCTCAGATTGTTCACCGGTTCGAACAATCCGCATCCGCTGAAAACGATACTGCAGATCAACATTAATGCGACCAGAATACCCAACCCCCGGTTCCAAAATCCCCCTGCTCTAGTTCCTTTCATTTTTCCTCCATTCCTGCGCATTGAATACGCTTTATAAATTTTGAACGATCGATGATCCATATATTACAGTATTGTTTGTGAAAAAAGCGTCAAACTTATTCATACTTTTCAACATATTTTCATGACCCTCATTACATGTATCATTGTTCAGTGTCAAAATGTCGTAATTTCTTACTTTATATTCTAATTTTAATTTATATCAATTTCAATAGGCAAATTAACTGTTTCTGCAACATTGCAGCATACAATACAGCATACACATTGATCAGCAGTTTCCTTCATATACAAAGGTAAGATATTCTCTCGCAATTTCTGCCAGTCTGTATACTGTTTCAACCGGTGTCGGCTGCTCTTCCTGCATTCTCCATGCAGGGAAGAATCTTGACACATGAAGCGGAATATCTCTGTTGAGAGAAGCGATCCATTGCGCCATGCTGTGCATCTCGTCTTCTCTATCATTCTTACCCGGAACTATAAGCGTTGTAAGCTCGACATGGCAGGCCTGTACTGCTGTCATAATAAATTGCCTGACAACTTCCAGATCTCCGCCAAGAAATTCATAATACTCTTTTGAAAAGCCTTTCAGATCAATGTTCATTGCATCGATAAAGGGCAGCACTTCATTCAGCGTCTTCTTTGTGAAGAAACCGTTAGTCACGAGAACATTTACCATATTTCTCTCTTTCACGAGCATGGCTGTGTCCCTTACATATTCATAACCGATCAAAGGTTCGTTATAAGTAAAAGCCACGCCAATATTTCCTGACTTTTTCAACTGTTCTGCCTTATCTGTAAGCTGTTTCGGACTCATATAAAAATTATCGCATTCACTCTGGCTTTTTGCAGAGATCATATAGTTCTGACAAAAATCGCAGTTCAGATTACATCCGTAGCTTCCCACCGATAATATCCTGCTGCCAGGGTAAAAGTTACGAAGCGGTTTCTTTTCAATCGGATCAAGACTGATCGAGGTGATCCTTCCATAATTACCAGGTATGATAGCACCAGACTTATTGTATCTTGCTTTACATTTGCCATACTGCCCTTCATTAAGACTGCAGTAATTATTGCAAACCGAACATTTTAATTTCATGATATCTTCACCTCAATTCCCTGCAGTTCCTTCTGCAGTGCCTGTTGCAATGCCTTCTGCGATGCAGACCTGAGCATGCTATTCTCTTGTCTCTGTGGATTATAAGTTATGCCTAACCTTTGCTCATCTTATCTTTGTCTATCTTATCTTTGTCCATCTTATCTATCTTCATTTTGTACCATCTGGTCTCTCATTGTTACTATCTGTTCAATCAAGGTAACAGTTCCATCAATTCCAAGCTGACTGCTGTCAATGCAAAAATGGTAGCTCCTGATATCTCCCCACTTCTTGCTTGTATAGTAGTTATAGTATGATGCTCTGTGGCGATCTTCTTTATGTATCATATTTTTTGCTGTCTCGAGATTCACACCTTTCATAGTTACAATGCGCTCTGCGCGCTCTTCTAACGGTGCATAAATGAACAGACTGAGCAGCGCGGGATTCTTTCTCAGTATATAATCAGCGCATCTGCCGATAATTACACAGGGACCTTCCTGTGCACATTTCTTTATTACTTCACCGGCTGCCGTAAATACCTGTTCTTCGAGCATCACATCATACGGAAGTTCGCCCATATGCATTGCACCCGGTTCTGCAGAAAATAAATAGAACAGATTTTTGGGCTTTTCGTCAAAGGTTTGAAATATCGACTCCTGCAAGCCGCTTTCTTTTGCTGCCCTGCGTAAAAGTGCTTTATCGTAATACGGTATTCCCAGCTTTGCCGCCAGCTTGATGCCTACCTCGCGTCCGCCGCTGCCAAACT
Source organism: Clostridia bacterium (assembly GCA_003252135.1). Classification (GTDB taxonomy): domain Bacteria; phylum Bacillota; class Clostridia; order Lachnospirales; family Lachnospiraceae; genus SZUA-448. The sequence goes on along the minus strand of QKDK01000108.1, from coordinate 21,873 downwards.
GTCTTCCAATCGTAATAACTGCATTTGTTTTCATAAAGGCACCTCCGTTTCCTGTCGTCATTCTGCAAACAGATTATTATACTATTTTACTATAACATGTTTTAACGAATTGTGCATTAAATATTTGTTTTATGATTTTAAGTTTTCTTTTAATGTGTCTTACATGTCTTATAATCTTTTCCGGAAACTTAAACTTCGTTATGCGTGTATTTTGTTCTAAATATTCTTTTTGGTTTTGCATTAAGTGTTTTATCCGTAGTTTTACATCATTTTCTTAAAATGCCATTTTCAGCCTTTTTACTAATTTTTAAGCAAGAATGCTCAGTTATTTCTAAATAATCCTTTTCAAACCAATATTTACAAAAATATTTAGCCATGCTATAATCAAAAGTGTAAATATACATTTTTTTGGGGTTTTATGAATTTATAATCATTCAATATCAGTATTGCTTTTGACTGTTAGACAGAAACATTATACAACATTGAGGTGGGGATCATGGGACGGTTCAATTCAGGTGCAAGTACGAATCTTTTACATATATCCAGCGACTTTATAGCCGCAATTATAGCATTCTTTTTTTCTCTCTTTTTATCAGGAAATAATCTTGACACATATTTTTCTCATTACTTTCTGGCTTGCCTGATGTTTATTCTGATCTTCATTCTGGCAAATAAAGATGCACGTGTCTATAATGTCACTACTTTCTTTTACACCGATCGTATCATCAAGCATGTCAGTAAATCCTTTCTGCTTGCTACCAGCATAACCTCAACTCTCTTGTTTTACTCCAGCACTTCTGATATTGACCGAAAATTCTATTTCATGTTTCTTTTTTCCATGTATCTGCTTCTCCTGATCAGTGCTTTTTTCGTTCGTTATATCATAAAGCATTCAAAGTTCCTCGTCCCGCGTGTCCTTTTAGTCGGTAATATCGAATCTTTTTCAAAGTTTGAGCACTTTCTCAGACGAAGCAATCTGAATTACAATATCATTGGATATGTCAGCCTTACTCCAACAACTGACCCAAGATATCTTGGCATGATCGAATCTTTGGATATACTTGCTCACAGGCATGCTATCGATCAGGTATTTATCATGCATAAGCGATCCGATGTGACTCAGATTCAACCATATATCGACATGTGCATTAATATGGGTGTCACTATGAGAATTATTATGAATTCCTATAAAAAGGGAAATGCCCAGAGTTATGTCAGCAGCATCGGCACCTATCCCATCGTGACCTATCATACAGTCAGTCTGAATCGAACCTCCAGAGCTGTTAAACGTTTTATTGACATTATTGGCAGCAGTATTGCCATCATTATATTTTCTCCCATTATGCTTGGAACAGCCATTGCTGTAAAAATTGATTCCAAAGGGCCGGTTCTGTTCAGGCAGGAACGTATTGGACTGAACGGAAGAAAATTTAAGATATTGAAATTCAGAAGCATGTGCATCAATGCAGATGCCATGAAAAAAGATCTCATGGGGCAAAACGAAATGGGAGAAGGCGGTTTTATGTTCAAGATAAAGGAAGATCCGCGTATTACGCGGGTCGGAAGGTTTATACGCAAAACCAGTCTTGATGAATTTCCCCAGTTCTTCAATGTCTTATTTGGTGACATGAGCCTTGTCGGAACCAGACCGCCAACACCAGACGAGGTCGAGCGCTATGAACTTGTGCACTGGCGAAGACTCAGCATAAAACCTGGTATCACAGGAATGTGGCAGGTCAGCGGACGCAGCTCTATTACTGACTTCAATGAAATCGTTGAACTGGATACCCAGTACATCGATCGTTGGGGTATATTTCTTGATTTTCAGATAATATTTAAAACTGCATGGAACATGCTGTTTCGCAGAAATGCATATTGATTACTTCTCATTTGACTGAAAGAATTTATTTTCTAAAATGTGCGCCCGCCGGGCGCACACCTAAAAAACCCTGCAGCGTACCAAAACGCTACAGGGTTTTTAATGTAAAACTAAATATACTTCCGGTTCCAGGAATGCTTTCGCACCATATTTTCCCTTCATGCTGTTCAATGATCGATTTTACTATGGATAGACCAAGTCCACTGCCCCTTATTACATCAGGAGAACGTGATTTATCGATCATATAAGTCCGATCAAATATTTTCTTTAATTCATCATTTTCCATTCCGATTCCGGTATCACTGACCTGTATAATGACTTCGTCTCCATTTTCTTTAGCAGCGAGTCGTATCACAGAATCATCCTTTGAGTATTTTAAAGCATTGGAAAACAGATTATCAAGCACACGAACGATTTTTTCCGGATCGATCATGACGGTTGGCGGAAAAACCTCAGGAACATCCAGAATAAGCTTCCGCTTTTCATATCTGCTGTCTGCCTCACACGAATAAAAAAAGTCTTCCAACAACATACCGATATTGATCTGACTTGTTTTCAGCTCAATCGACCTATTTTCAAGAACCGTTATCAGGAACATATCTTCAATCATTTGTTCCAGACCTCTTACCCTGGTGTTCATAACATGTAAGATATGATGCAGCTCATCATTGCTTATCTCATCAAGAGAGGTAAGGTATTCTATTGAACTGCGAAGTGCAGTTACCGGAGAACGAAGATCATGCGACAGATTCTCAAACATTGCAGTCCGTTCCTTTTCCATTTCTGTCAGACGTGCATTTTTCTGTTTCAGTTCCTCACCTGCTAAAAACAAAGCATCCGACAGTTCATCGATCCGCAGCCTTGGTTTATTATATTTTCTTTTTTGCATCCTGTTGTCAGAATGCTTCTGTTCTTCCATAAGAACTCCTTATTTGCTGTTATATATCAGTTTATATCCTTTTGACCAGACAGTTTCAATCAGGTTTTCCAGTCCGGCATAGGTCTCGAGTTTTTTTCGCAGCCGGCTGGCATTGACCATTATGGCGCGTCTGTCTTCATCCGAATACCTTCCCCACATTGCTTCTCCGATTACCTGAAACGTTATGGTCTGGTTCGGTGATTTTGCCAGCAGATACAATAGCTCAAACTCACGGTTCGACAAGAGCATCTCTTCTTCCTGATAAAATGCTTTGTGCTGTGTCAGATCGATCCTCAGCGGGGGATATATGATCTGATTTGATGTTGTAATAAGTGACTGATACCTTCTGATATTGACCAGTATCCTGACTGATAATTCACGCAGACTGTATGGCTTTACAATGTAATCATCTGCACCAAGCATCAGACCATTGACCTTATCATTCTCCTGGCTCCTGCCTGATAAAAAGAGTATTGGAACATCCACAATCTTTCTAAATTCTCTGCATGCATCGAATCCGTTCATACCCGGCATCATAACATCCAGTATTATGCAGTTTGGCTGCAGTGAATAAATCATCGAAAGACCAGTCTGTGCATTCGGTGCAGTACCGACCTTATATCCATTTTTGCGAAAATATTTTGCATTGATCTCAAGAACTTCAGTATCGTCATCTACCAGCAATAATGTATACATCTCAACCCCCCATGTTGATTAATTAAGCACTGCAGTACCGGTGTACCAGGATAATATGATAATGAATATATATGCCATACTTTTACAATTTTATTCAGACCTGATAAAATCTGTACGGACGCCTTGCTCGCGTTCCGGTAATCCTGTATTACCTTTTTCGATGTTTTGAAGCATCCATGCCATATTCTTTCCTAACGTCCGCATGATCTGCAGTCCTTCAAGATCCATTCTTACTTCCTCCGGACTGCTGCCATGAACTGCATTCCAATACTGGGAGGACACGACCGGCATACGGTTGATCGTAAAGTACTTATTCAGCCTGTCAAATGCAGCACTGGCTCCTCCTCTTCTGCAGCTCAGCACCGCCGCTGCAGGCTTATAAGCAAAATCAACCGCTGCAGAATAAAAAGCACGGTCCAGCAGCGCGCACAACGCACCGTTCGGTCCGGCATAGTACACCGGTGATCCTACGATCAATCCATCCGCCTGCTTCATCTTTGCGGCCATTTCATTGCAGACATCTTTTGCGAAAATACAGACTCCGCTCTTCCAACAGTGACCGCATCCCATACAGCCATAGACCGGTTTGTTTCCAATATGAAATATCGATGTTTCTATTCCGTTTTTTTCCAGTTCCGCAGCAACTTCTGTTAAAGCTGTGTATACGCAGCCCTTTTCATTAGGGCTTCCGTTGATCAGCAATACTTTTTTCATCCTGCACCTCTCATTGTTCACATTTTCTACGTTATACACTAGTGTAATACTTTCACGAAAAAGAATCAACCACTGTATATTCAGTATATATTCAGTATTTTGTTGTCATCTTTCACCGTTTTTGATACTATTAGTATATAAAAAGCAAAGGCGGTCTTTTATGGAGCTATTACTTAGAATTGATATTAATCTGATGGCTATTCTTTTACTTTCCATTGTCGCTGTTCTTGCCTTTCAACGGCTTGATAAGACCAATATCATAAACCGGATTTTTCTGATTTCAGCTGTTGTTATCCTGCTTCAGACAATCATTGAGACATTATCCTGTATTATTAACAAACAGCCCTACTCCTGCCTGATTCCCCTGACATATATACTTCATATGCTGTTGTTCTCACTGGCTCCTGCTCTCACATGCCTCTGGTGCATAATGATCTGCAGAATTATTTTCCCAGGTACCAGATACAGAAAACTTCGTGAAATAATATCTTTCGTTCCTGTTCTGGTCAATACGATCATTGTTTTATTAAGTCCGATTCACCATCTTTGCTTTTATATAGATGAATACAATGTATATCACCGGGGTAAGTTCTTCGTTGCTTTTTCATTTTTGACCTATCTGTATCTTTTTATATCCTTCCTGCTGCTTATCCTGAATCACAGAAAGCTTTCCAGAAGAGATCTGACTCCGCTGGTGATTTTCAATATTATACCATTTATCGGCGGCATACTACAAACATTGTTTTATGGAACTTTGTTCATGTGGAGCAGTGTTGATTTTTCTCTGGTCATCATATTCTTTTTCCTGCAGCAGCGAATGATACGTTACGATTCACTGACAGGTGCCTGGGATCGTAATTCCTTCGAAGCATATATTGAAGAGCGCACACGCAGGGAAATACACTTTAAAATCAGTCTGATCTACCTTGATATCGACAAACTGAAATACATCAATGACAGATACGGACATGCAGAGGGTGATTATGCCATTAAAAAGCTCACAGAAATCATCAAGAGCGTTCTAAGGAGCAATGACTCCATTGTCCGAATGGGCGGTGATGAATTCATCATACTGATTGACGGTAAGTCCCCTGATCTGATCGCAAAGTTGATTGCAAGACTTGAGGCTGCACTTTTAGTTTATAATCAGACATCCGGCAAGGATTACTCGCTCTCCTGCAGCTTCGGAGGTGCAGTATTTGATTCAAAAGCGGTGACACTTGACAATTTCATTCATCATATTGATGCGCTGATGTACGAACATAAAAAATCAAAAATCAAACAATAAATTCCTGTTAATACAACGAAAATGCTGCTGTCAATATCCTTTCGGACGATTGCCGGCAGCATTTCGCTTCTTCATTTCTTCTTCCTTTATCCAGTCTTCTGTCTCTTCATGACAGTTCATTCAAACATATGATCATTCACTCTTCAAGGCATCGATCGGGTTGAGCCTTGCAGCTCTTTTTGCGGGCATGAATCCGAAGAATATGCCAATACCTGCCGATACACAGAATGATACAATGATCGCACTGATTGACGGTGAAGCTTCCAGCCCAAAGTAATCTCCGACATTGACTGTTACAACTGCACCGAACAAAATGCCAAGCAGCCCGCCAAGACTCGAAATCGAGGCTGCTTCGATCACGAACTGTATCAGTATGTCAGCTCTCTTGGCACCCAGTGCCTTTCTGATACCAATTTCCCTCGTACGTTCAATTACCGAAACAAGCATGATATTCATGATTCCGATACCAGCAACAAGAAGAGAAATCCCTGCAATTCCAGCAAGCACGCTTGATAAAATACCGGTTATGGATTCAATGGTGGAAATCAGTGATGACATGCTGGTCACCGTATACATGGATTCGTCCTTAAAAATCTCATACAGTGCATCATCAAGTGCATTTTCCCCCTTTGTTATATAATCTGTACCAAAGGTAGCAAAGGTAAATGTTGATGGCTCAGAGGTGTAGGTCAGTCGGCAGGCGGTACTGTATGGTATGTAAATACAGTCATCTGCGGAACCTGAGGTAGAATCTGCCTGTTCGTCCAGAATCCCGACAATGGTATATTCATCTCCGTCAATTTTAATCGTCTCACCGACCACATCATCAGATGTAAAAAAGGTATCTACAATATAGCTGCCGACAACACATACTTTTGTTCTCCCTGTAATATCTGCATACCCGATAAAACGTCCGTCTGCAATATTTATGTGCTGTATGATATAATAGTTTTCTGCGACACCGGTAATTGTTTTCCCTGTTTCAGATACCGATCCTTTTTTTACTGTATAGCTGCCTGTAACACTTGGTGAAACTCCTTCAAAAATATCTGAATTTTCTTCGGCTATTGCAAACATATCATCCACACTGGCAGACCTTGAATCTGAATTGGTCACACTGACAGAGATCATGTTCGTACCCATATCTGAGAAACTTTCGATCAGATAATTTGTTACTCCGTTAACAAGACCTGTCAGTATAATAACTGAAGCTACACCGATAATCATGCCCAGCATGGTGAGAAAGGATCGCATTTTGTTGGAGCGTATGCTTCGAAAAGCCAGTTTAAAACCCTGAAAAAATCTTCTCATTTTAACCATCCTTCACTGACCAGCGTTTCCTTATATTCCTCAACAGGTCCATCATAAACAATCTTGCCATCATGCATCTTTACGACACGTTTTGCCTCACAGGCAACGCCGGTATCGTGGGTGATCAATACAATCGTATTTCCTTCCTCATTCAATAGTACCAGCAGATCCAGAACCTCGCGGCTTGTTTTTGAGTCAAGCGCACCTGTAGGTTCATCTGCAAGGATCAGGGAAGGGTTTCCTGCAAGAGCTCTTGCAATCGAAACTCTCTGCTGCTGCCCTCCTGAAAGCTGGTAGGGATGGTTATGCGCTTTGTCATCAATTCCGACTTTTTCAAGAGCCTTCATAGCCCGTACTTTTCTGTCTGCTGAAGATACTCCCGCATAAAGAAGCGGGAGTTCCACATTTTCAAGCACTGTGGATCGCGGGAGCAGGTTATATTGCTGAAAAATGAAGCCGATCATCTTGTTTCTGACTTCTGCCAGCTCGTTGTCATCCATATCGCTCACATCTGTTCCACCCAGTATGTACTGGCCATCTGTTGGTACATCAAGTGCCCCGATGATATTCATTATCGTTGTTTTTCCGCTGCCTGATTTTCCAACGATCGCTACGAATTCACCTTTCTCAATCTTTAGATTAACACCGTCATTTGCTCTGACTTCTGTATCCCCTGCCTGATATATTTTTGTTATCTCGTTCAATTCTATCATAGCAATCTCCATTCCAGCGTCTTCCCTTATATATGGGAGACAGCCAACTAACGTCTTGTGAAAGCAAAACTCACATTTCATAACATGATGCCGCTTTATGGCATCACAAATAATAAGTAAAGAACAAGATGTTCGAGCCCTCTGCGAGAATATCGCAGTTCTTTTACACGAAGATGGTTACATGCATGATTTACGCATGTTAACTTCGTGTTATTCACATTTCATATCAGAAACCAGGACCACCGCCGCTTGGCATTCCGCCGCCGCTGCTGCTTCCGCCGCTTGGCATACTGCCGCCGCCCTGCCAGTTACCGCTGCTGCTTGTACCTGATGAAGAATCACTTCCAAAATCGCCAAGGCTTCCAAGTCCGTCTAGAAGTGAGTTCTCTGAATCCTCCGTAGCTGAAGTATATCGTACAACATAAACTACATCACCTTCTTCAAGACCGGATACAATCTCGACATAATTGCCGTCATTCACACCTGTCTCAACCTCAACTGCACGGAATCCAGCCGGAACACTTCCTACTGCTTCTGTCACGGTATCATCTTTGACATAGACATAATTGTTGCGCTGTATTGCATCCACAGGAACAGTAAGTACATTATCCGCATCTGTAAGCACTATTGTGGCATCCACATTCATACTGGTATACAGGTCTCCTACCTCGTCGATCTGTACAGTAACAGGATAGGTCGATACCCCGCCGCTTGTTGTTGCTTCATAACTGATATAACTTACAGAGCCTGTAAAAGTCTGTCCATCCATCGCATCGGCTGTGACCTGAACCTCCTGACCAAGATAGATCTGAGAAATATCAAGCTCATCAATGGACATTTCAAAGGTCATGGCAGATACATCATAGATCACTGCCATTGTTACAGTAAAATTGGTTACGGACAGTGTATCCCCGACATCAATGTTCTTTTTGATGACTTTACCGGAAACCGGAGACAATATATAGCAGTCTTCCATCAGATCAAGTTCATCCTGGTATGCATCTTCTGCATCTTCAAGTGTCTCTTTTGCATCATCAATAGAATCCTGTGCGTCAGTCAGACTGCTCTTTGCGGATTCTATGGAGTCCAGGGCATTATCGACCTTTGTCTGAGCATTTTCAAGTGATGTTGTAACACTTTCCAGATAATCATCAAGGTTGGCTGCATTCAATGTAACTACAGCATCTCCAGCTGAAACGGAACCATCTTTTTCAATGTTCACTGTCGATATATCACCGGCTTTTGTTGCCAGAATGGTCGTCTGTTCTGATGTGGTAAAGCTGCCCTCTGAATTACAGGTCACATTGCCGATGGAAGCCATTCCCGAATACGATGTCGTTATGCTTCCTGGATTATCAACTTCGATCGTCACCATTCTTACGATCTGATTCCCGTCTAAAACAGAAGTTGCCGCATTTACCTTTGTCACGATTCCAGTAAGCATTTCATAACTTCCAAGAATTTCAACCTCCGCTGTCTCACCGACCCAGCTGTCTTTTACATCGGAAGCATTGAAGGGTACCACAAGGAGCATTTTACTGCTGTCTGAAACATCCGCGATACGGTCGCCCTCCTTCACCGTGTCACCTACTTCAACATAAACTGCAGTCACAGAACCTGAGACCTCAGATGTAATATTGAAGTTATCATACAGTGCAGCGGTTTCGTTATAGGTCTCCAGTGCTTCATTGTAATCACTGAGTGCCTCTTCATAAGTCTCCTGTGCTGCTGTTACCTTATCCTCAGCGCTGTCATAGCTTGTAAGAGTCTTGTCGTATGACTTCTGTGCACGTTCCAGTGATTTTTCAGCATCGGCAATATCAGATTCCACTTCATCTGTGGTAAACTGATACAGAACCTGACCTTCCTCTACGTAATCACCTACTTCAAAATCAGCTGCGACAATTTCACCACGGACAGAAGTCGTTATGTCGTATGTACTGATAGGTTCAAGTGAACCAGAGCCTGTAATGGTCGATGACAGTGTTCTTTTTTCCACATTGACACTCTCATAATTAACAGATACAGCACTGCTGTTGTTCTTCTTTAGGAAAAATCCGACACCGCCTGCAATCAATGCCACAACAAGAAAAGCACTGACAAATTTCATGATTTTTTTCAGTCTTTTCTTTCTCTTACGTTCAGCAGGTGTTAATGGCTTTGCTTCCTTGACCTTTTTTTCTTTTTTCTCCTTTAAAAGCTTCATTTATCCCTCCATTTCTGCGCAGTCGAAGTGTAGCTTCAACTTATTTCAGCGCATTTTCTTCTTCCTGCATGCTTCGGTTATTGAATGACTATCATTCTGATTCGTCCCCCGTCTTTCATGGGTTCATCATAATATGCGGATACTGTATAGTCACTTAAGTCAAGCTGTGACAGCTCGTCAAAAGAAATGAAAGAATATCCGGTTCCATCGTAATAACATACTTTCACCTGATCAGAAAGCTTAAAACCTGTTACTCCGCCTGGTGCTCTGTAATACACATATTCGCTTGTCACACTGGTTACTCTTTCTATTTTTGTTAAGGTACATGCATCTGTGATTTCAGAACCATTGTATACAATTCCGACAACTCCGGTTCCCAGATCAAAATTACTGCTGTCCAAAATATCATCATCATATTTATCAGTTGTAATTTCTTTTCCATTCAGGTTATAGGTATAAGTATAATTCAAAGACATATTGGCATAGCCAAGTTTACAATGAACGGCTATTGCATAAATTGCAAGGTCATTGGTAACATTGTTCAGCACAAGTTCACTGATTTCACCAGCTTCATTCAGTTTATAGTACAAAACATCTCCTGCGCTTATCGTTGTGTCAGCAATCCTTTGCGGATCTATCAAAAGCAATGATCCGCCGGCAGCGTCCGCAATAATAATATCCTCAGCAAAAGCATATTTTCCAAGAGCAGTCGCGTCACTATTGATCTCTCCCACCATCTTTTTATACTGGCTGGAAAGAACACTCACATATCCGATTATATGTATGTTCAGGATATTGCTGCTATATGTAATTACTACGGTATCGCCGGTCGAATAATCTGTACTTTGTCCCGAATAGTTCACAACGTTCGTATTTCCATAGATATCCTCGATGGATATATATGTTGTCGTTCCTGATTGACTGATTCCTGAGATGATACCAAAATACTCAATTTTATATTCAGTTTCAGTCAGAATATCAAGTACAGTACCATCGCTATCAAGTATTAAGGTAACTGCATCTCCTTCTGCAACTGTTCCATCCATTGAAACTTTATCAATTACATCATCTGTTGCCAGTGTGTATGTTTTTCCGCCAAGTATGACAGATGAGGGATTAACTACATCTGGTTCAATGCTTTCTATTATTCCAGACACTTTTGCATTGATAACAAAGATCGATTCAAGTTCAATATTATAATAAAGAACGTCATACTCCATCACTGCATCAAGACTGCTAAGCTCTCCATTCTTATATACAGCAGTGTTTTCCAGATAGAACGGAATCTCATCTTCCCAGCTGCCGGTTACAATGATCGGTCCTTCGAGTTCAGCACTTTCTTCTGTTTCTGCGCTCAGCGTTTCATAATCTATTTCGTCATTATCATCCAGTTCACATCCAAATGCTTCTCCGTAAAGCTTATCAGTTGTGGTCGTACTTTTTAACAGATTATAAAGCAAATTCAAGCATGCTGTCTCAGTAAGATTATCACGCGCTGCCAGCTTGATATTTTCGTACAGCCCCAGTTTTTTTGTCAGAGACATGATACCATTTGAAGTCGCAGGCAGCTCTGATGAAGTGTAACCAAGCAGCATCAGGCATGCTTTTGCCGCTTCCACCATCGTAACGGAGCTCTCCGGTTTAAAATACCCTGACAGATATCCGGACATAAGTCCGGCTTTTGTAACATAGTAGATATATCCTGACGCCCAATATGAAGCTTTCACGTCCGGATATGAAGAGTAACTTACATCCTCTACATCACTGTCGCCATTTGCATATAATGTGTACAGAATCTGTGCGAACTGCGCACGTGTCACTGTGTCTGTTTCATTTGATGAAACTGGATCGTCAGTCTCCATTAAACCTAAATAATCAATAACTAACTGCCTGTTCTCGCTTTCTGTCGCCGCATATGCAATTTTTGATGATGTCATACCGCTGCATAGTCCGAGGACCAGCGTAAGTACAAGAGCAATCGATACGCCCCTTTTCTTCATTATATTCTCTTCCTTTCTTCGTAAAATATTCATTATCTTGCCACACTCCACTATGATAGCAAGTGCCTGTGAAGTTTTTCAGAAAATACTGTGTTTAATCTGTGTATATTTTGTGTTCGTGTAGTTTATACTCCTAACGCACATGCAAAAAAAGCCAGGATACGGAAAAATCACTCCCATTATCCTGACCTGTTCTCTTGTTCTATGCTGTATACCTTTTCCTTCTTAACTGGCTATTCCCTGAACGATCACCTGTTCTTCGCTGTCTATCTGTGCAATTTTTTCTGCGATTCTTGCCGCAACAAGACCTGCAATCTCGTTCGTTCCCAGTTCCTTGTATTCATCAAAAGATATGGGTTCTAAAAAATGCACCTGTGTCTCGACTTTTTTTATACTGGTCAGCTCAAACGGTTTATACGAATCATATATCGCAACCGGAACGATGGGACATCGTGCTTTTTCTGCACATTTAAAACTGCCCGGTTTAAATTTCTGCAGATTATTGTGATTCTTTTCATAGCTCCCTTCCGGAAAAATCAGATACCTGCTGCCGTTCTTCACCTCTGAAATGATCTCCTTCAGAACAACTGCCTGCTGGCGTATATTATCAATATCAAGTCTTTTGCTCTTCGTCAGATCTATGAACTGACTTGTTATCAGCTTTCTGGATCGATGCATCGCCATCACGACTCTGCACGGTTTTTCATGTGCACCCATTATTCCCAGAGCATCATACCGTCCCTGATGATTGGCATACATGATATAGCCGCCCTGTTCCGGAAGCAGTTCCTGTCCGGTTACCTTTGTCCTGATCCTGCCTCTTTTTGCAACACAGCGGATAACATCCTGTGCCAGTTTGTAGCATTTTTCTTCTGAATACCTATCAGTATTATTAATGTAGATCATCATTTTAGGCAGCAGATAAAGCACGTTCCCGATATTGAGAATAATAACCATAAAAAATCTTACCATAAAACTTCCCCCTTCGTCCATTTAATGTTATTCCAGATCCTTTATCAGATCTTTAAATGGAAAATCCCTTCCCTGTCTGTATACCTCAAGATAGTTCTCCCTGATCTCCAGGTCGACACGGGAAATCTCCGCTTTCAGATCGGCTGCGGAGTACCGTAATGCGCCCTGTCCCATAATGATCATCTGTTCCAGTGCATCTGATGTAGCTACTGTTACCCTGTGTTTTCTTCCGATCTCATGGGTAACCTTTTCGATATACATGTCAGCCGTTTCTGCTTCCTTTGTATAGACAACATGTATGTTATGATATGCTGACGTATCACCGGGATTTCCTTTGACCTTATAGGCATCAAAGACCAGAATCAGAACACACTGCTTCATCCCCTGATAATTACAGAGCAGGTCCATAAGCTTTGTTCTTGCGGCATCCAGATTATCTTTGGCTATTTCATTCAATTCATCCCATGAAAATATTATATTATAACCATCGACAAGAAGATAGTCTTTTTTTTCCACTTCCTGCTCCGAAATCACCACCGGCTTTCGTGGCGGTATATTTCTTGACTCTGCAGAGAATCCGCCTGCGTCATATCTGCTGCGCCTGTCTGTTTCAATCTTTCCGTAGGTCCTTACGAAAATATCTTCGAGTTCCTTTGTCATTCCCTGATGATTTTGTGTATCATTCATGCTTTTTAATGAGCTTTTTGCTGCTGTTTCCCAGTTCATGCTCCCGCTGCCAGAATCCTGTATCCTGCTTTCTCTGCCCTGCAGTAATGCAATATCATTTTCTGACTGTTCTGGAATATGTATTCCTTCCAGATGCATATATTCTCTCACTCTGTTCCAGGGCACCGCAAAACCGGCACCATGTGAGCAGAAAACAGAGCCTGCAGGGTTCTGCAGATCACCTTCACTGTCATACCCGACAGCAGCTATGACCTCGGCAGCATTATGGCAGGGGAGATATCCCATAAGCTCACAGCGGTATCTTCCCTGTCCCCTTGTGTATACGGTCACTTCTCTTGAATATTCCTGCATAAGTGCAACAGGCGCAGTTCCATGCAGCTTTGCCATCCCGTCATGCACTTCGAAAGGTTCCATAACCGCCAGCCGCTGCGAAAGATCAGCCATGGCTTTTCCTGCCATTGCCTGCGGCACTTCAAGCCAGAATCTGTAATACGGTTCCAGCAATACACTGTCTGCCATTTTAAGTCCCTGCCTGACCGCACGATATGTTGCTTCCCTGAAATCACCGCCTTCTGTGTGCTTATTATGCGCTCTGCCAGCAATCAGAGTTATCTTCATATCTGTTATTGCAGAACCTGTCAGCACCCCTTTATGGACTTTTTCCTCCAGATGTGTCAGAACAAGCCTCTGCCAGTTCCTGTCAAGCTCATCAGTGCTGCATTGCAGTTCGAAGATCAACCCGCTTCCTGTATCCAGTGGTTCCAGCAGCAGATGTACCTCAGCATAATGGCGCAGAGGTTCAAAATGTCCGACCCCTTCAGCTTTACTGGAAATTGTTTCTTTATATACGATGCTTCCAGGGCCAAAGGAAATGGCAAATCCAAATCTGTCCTGTACAATGCTCCTGATGACTTCCAGCTGCACCTCACCCATAAGCTGAATCTGTATCTCCCTGCTCGTTTCCTGCCAGATAACATGAAGCTGCGGGTCTTCCTCTTCCAGCTGCTTTAATCTGGTCAGAACCCTGCCAGGATCAATAGAAACCGGATGCAGCACCTGATACGACAGTACCGGCGAAAGCTGCGGCACCTCTGAATCCGCTTCCATTCCTAATCCCTCTCCGGGATAACAGTGCGTAAGTCCTGTTACTGCACATAAGGAACCGGCAGATACCTCCTGCTTCGCCTCAAATCTGCTGCCTGAATAGATCCTGATCTGATCCGCTTTTTCCTCCCAAGGATTATTATCCCGGCCTGATCTTATGATATCCTTCACCTGAAGCTTCCCGCCGGTGATCTTCATGTGGGTAAGACGGGCTCCCTGTTCATCGCGGGTTATCTTAAACACTTTGGCTCCAAACTCCTGCGAGTAATTCTTTTTTGCTGTATAAAGGTACAAACCGTTCAAAAAAGCCTCGAGTCCGTTAAGCTTCAGAGCCGAGCCAAAAAAACAAGGAAACAGCTTTCTTGAGCCAATCAGCCCGCTAATAGTCTTTGATGAAAGTGTGCCCTGCTCCAGATATTCATCCAGTGCATTTTCATCTGTCTCAGCCAGCGCTTCCTGCCAGTCTTTATCATTAAAGTCTCCGGTGAAATCTATACAGTGCTCTGACAGCATTAAGTTCATCTCTTTGATGATCAGATGCTTATCTTCCACCAGATCCATCTTATTAACAAAAATGAATGCAGGAATGTGGTATGTCTTTAACAGCTTCCACAAGGTTCTGGTATGTCCCTGTATCCCTTCACTTCCGCTGATCACAAGAATTGCATAATCAAGGATCTGAAGGGTACGTTCCATTTCGGAAGAAAAGTCAACATGTCCCGGCGTATCGACCAGGGTAATATCCATATCCTTATAGCTTATTTCTGCCTGCTTTGAAAAGATAGTAATGCCTCTGGCCCTTTCCAGTGCAAATGTATCCAAATATGCATTCTGATGGTCAACTCTGCCAAGGCTTCGTATCTGACCCGTCAGATAGAGCAGCCCTTCTGATAATGTTGTTTTTCCTGCGTCAACATGAGCCAGGATGCCAACAACAAGCTTCTTCATGTATACCTCATTTCTTTTGCCTGATTGGTTTACCTTTTTCATACCGGTACAGGCAATGCCGGTCGTATAATAAAGCTTTCTAAAATCACATCTGAACTTTCACCATACGTGCGTAGGGACCGTTGTTCTGAATCAGCGCATCATGTGTTCCCTGTTCTACGATTTCTCCATGCTCCAGCACCAGGATCATATCTGCATGCCGTATGGTGGACAGTCTGTGTGCTATTGCAACAATCGTTCTGGTTCCTGCAAGTTCATCAATTGCCTTCTTGATCTCTCTTTCTGTCTCGACATCAACGGAAGCTGTAGCTTCATCCAGGATTATGACCGGAGCATTTCTGACAATTGCTCTGGCAATTGCGATACGCTGCTTTTGACCGCCTGACAGACGAAGCCCGCGTTCCCCGACTTTTGTCTGATAACCTTCAGGCATGCCAAGGATCGCCTCATGAATGTGAGCAGCCTGCGCAGCAGCTATGATCTCCTCCATGGAAACGTCTCTGGAAGCATAACCGATATTCTCGGCAATCGTTCCGTTGAAGAGAAATGTATCCTGCAGAACAGGTGCGATATTCTTTCGCAGGCTTTCGAGCTTCATGGATTTTATATCTGTTCCGTCCATCAGAATTCTTCCCTCTGTCGGATCATAAAAACGCAGGAGCAGCTGGGAAAGAGTCGTCTTTCCGACACCGGTCTCTCCGACCAGAGCAATCATCTGACCGGGTCTGACTTCAAAAGAAATGTCCTTTAAAACCGGAACCTTATTCTGATAGTGAAAGCTTACATGGTCAAAAGTAATATTGCCCTGAACCCTTCCTGTCTCCACAGCACCTTCACAATCCTCGATTTCAGGACTGGTGTCCAAAATCATCATGACACGTTCAGCTCCCGCATATGCATTCTGTGCATCCTCCAGTAATCTTGCTATGCTTGTGACCGGACCATAGAATAAGGAAAGATAAAGCAAAAAAGCTACTATATCCGCTACAGACAACTGATCATGAAAAGCAAGCAGTCCGCCGACACCGACCACCAGAATCGTCCCCACTGCCGAGAAAAACTCGACAGTCGGATGAAAAACAGATCCAAGCTTTAAAGCCTTAAGCATAGCGTCTATGTGAGTAAAAGTGACGCGTCTGACACTTTCTGATTCCTCTTCCTCTTTTGCAAAAACCTGAACCTCATGAATACCGCTCAGATTATCCTGCAGTTTAGCGCTGAGATCGCCCTGCAGTTTATGGGACTTTTTAAAATACGGCTGAATCCTGTTTGTGAACAGCCATCCCGCTGCGATAATGAATGGTATGGGAATAAAGGTCAGCAGCGCCAGCTTTCCATTTATGAAAAGCAATATGATCATAACTCCGGCGATCGTAACAACATTGGTGATGGTATCCGGTATGATGTGAGCATACAAAAGCTCAAAATCCCTGGTGTCATTAATGACCCGGCTGACCAGATCACCTGTCTGCTTATCGTGATAAAAGCTCATGGACAGCCCCTGCAGCTTGTCATACACTTTCATGCGCATAGTTCCGACAAGATTCCAGGCTGCTCTGTGAGCCAGATAATTACTGGCAAACCGGAACAGGATTCGCAGAAGATAAAGAACAATCAGCAGAATCGTATAGTTGCGTATGCTTTTCAGATCTTCAGCTGTCATGCCGTCTTCCACAAGACCTGTGACACTTGAAAGAATCTTAGGTGCCGTCAGGTTGACCAGCGTTATGGCTAAAGTTGATAAAATTGCGATCAGATAAATAAACTTATGTTGTATTGCTTCTTTGCTGAGTCTTACCAATAATTTCATATTGTATGCTCCCATCATGGCTTGGTCACCAAGCAGCGATCTGTATGTGCTTTTACTGCCCGCATCTTTTCAGTATGTATCTGCCTACCTTTTTCCTTCTGACAGCTTTTGCTGTTCCTTTGTTGCCGAAGGAAGATTTACCATGGAAGGGAAAAAACATTCGGTAAATATACCCTCATCGTGATTACGAACAAATATTCCAAAGCTGTTATCTTCATAAATATGAAGCAGCACTGAGCTGCAAAAGACCCCTCTGATATTTTCAAAGCTGGATACATTGAACTGACGCAGATCGTGCCAGTCTGTACCGGCAATACGTCGGTATGCGTCCTTTCCTGCCCACTCGAAATCTCCAAAATGCGCATGCCCGTAAAAGTGCATCTTTACATTCTGCGGCAGCGGGAACAACCTGCCAAGCATCTCGCTTCCTCTGTTTCCGCCCGGATAAGCATAATGACTGGCAGTAATGACTTGCATCGCTGATTGTTCCAGCTGTTTTCTGATATCATCCGCTGTCTGCTGTGTATATGGATAGAACTCCTGTCCTCTCCTGACCCTTCCATGCGTTGTACACCAGCTGTTATCTGCTGCCACATGATCACAAAAGAAATAAACGATAAAATCTCCAATAACCGCAGTAAAATAGATATCCTCACACGAAGCACTGGTCTTCCAGCCGTCTGATTCATGACTTTTGACCATTTCCCAGAAAGGCAGCCTTGGTTTCTCCCTGAGATGACGATTGCAGTAATCCATATCATGATTGCCAAGTGCATAATAAAGCGGAATCTTGTATTGTGAAAATGCATCTCCCTGCAGCTTTGCCATCTTTATCAGATTATCTGTGTCATCACGTTCCACCGCATCACCCAGATACCATATCATCTGAGCAGGTGCTTTCATCGCTTCGTAATCACGTATGGATATCTCCAGGCACTGCTGTGTCAGCGCTGGCTCTTCCTGCTGAAGGTCCGATAACAGCCAGACCGTATGTTTCGCTTTTTCTCTGGAACAGTCATAAAGGTATTGCTTGAATTTTTCTTCCATCAGTTTCGATTCCTTTTCTTGTCTTGATTCCTGCTCTTGTCTTAATTCCTATTCTTGTCTTAATTCCTATTCTTTCGTTATCTAACCATTTTATATGATTTTCTTTCTCATTACAACCTTTCCGATATTTTCTGTCAGTATGTTTTTTGTTTATGAAAATTTTGGGAATGTCAAATTTAACAAAAAATTAATCCCTGTTCTTATATATTTATGTGTATACTGATTTCATAAAGATGCAGGGATAAGCCTGCCCGAAAGGAGTACCATGAAAAAATTAATCCTCGTTACTTCTCCGCCTGCCTGCGGCAAGACCTATGTATCCAAACAGCTGGCAACTAACCTGAAACACGTTGTTTACCTTGATAAAGACACACTGATACCTTTATCAAAGCAGATTTTTAAAGCTGCCAATCAGGAATACAACCGAAGCTCTGCTTTCTTCGAAGAATATATCCGTAATTACGAATATGAGACAATTGTTGACTTAGCGCTCGAGGCCCTGATCTATGACGATATTGTTCTGATCAATGCTCCTTTCACTGAGGAAATCAGAGACCATGCTTATATAGAAGCATTGAAAGCCAAGCTCCTCTTAAAAAATGCCAGTCTCGTTGTTATCTGGGTCGAAACCTCTGTTGAGGTATGTCACCAGAGAATGATTGAACGCAACTCAGACAGAGATACCTGGAAGCTTTCTCATTGGGATGAATATATCTCAGACATCGATTTTTCCATACCAAAGGGACTTGATGATCCTGCTGTTATTGATGATCTGCTGATCTTCATGAACTCGACCGATGAGGAGTTTACTAAATCACTGCACAACATTACCGGCATTCTGGAAGAGACCATTAAGATGTAATGATTTAGCTTTTTACTAACAGAAAATGAAATCCTGCTGTTGCCAGCAGGATTCGTTTGTTTTTTATACAGTTTCTTTTTTCATCTTTGCAAAGCTGTTTATATCATGCACTTTGCCTTGCATGATGACTGATTTTTTGTTTGTACTGATTGTTCCTGCTGATTTTGTTCTTGTCTTTGAATGTCAGCTTTAAGAGAATTGGAGCAACAATCGTTGTGGCAACAACAACAATAACAATAGGCCCGAACATGGTCGATGACATAATATCAAGGGATGCTCCTTTGCTTGCCACGATCAATGCCACTTCACCTCTGGATATCATGCCGCAGCCAATCTGCAGGCTCTCTCTGCCATTAAACCGGCAGACTTTGGCACCTGCTCCACAGCCGATAATTTTAGTAAGCAGAGCCACAACGGTTAATATGACTGCAAAAAGTATGATTTCTATTGTCATTTCCGGAAGAACGACCTTCAGACCTATGCTGGCGAAAAAGATCGGCGATAACAGTACATAAGAAACTGTTTCAAATCTGCTGGAAATATACTCGGAGAATTTCGAGTTTGAAATAACCAGTCCGGCAATATATGCACCTGTAATGTCGGCAACCCCGAAGAAGACCTCGGAAGAATATGACATCAAAAGACAGTATACAAAAGCAAGAATAACAAACCGTCTCATATCTTTATTATAATGTAACGTGATCTTTTTGAAAATATAAAAGAAAATGATGCCAGAAACCACAGAAAAAACAAAAAACAACGCGATTTTTCCAAGCACGATCATAAAATGCACAGAGGTATCGGCAAGGCTTGTAATAAAGGTTAGCGCAACAATACCAAGAATATCGTCGATGATAGCAGCACCGAGGATTGCAGTACCAACATCACTGCGCAGCTTTCCCATTTCCTTTAATGTTTCAACGGTTATGCTGACAGATGTTGCAGTCAGTACAACTCCGATGAACATA
The DNA here is from genome assembly GCA_003252135.1 of Clostridia bacterium. GTDB lineage: Bacteria > Bacillota > Clostridia > Lachnospirales > Lachnospiraceae > SZUA-448. The sequence goes on along the minus strand of QKDK01000108.1, from coordinate 1,749 downwards.
TTCTGCAGGAATACGGAAGCCTCAACATCTGATTCCATAATACCCGGTCTATTAAAGCCAAAAGCAACCAGATATCCCCCGATCATCGGAACAATTACCCCAAGCACCGCAATGATCAGAGAAGCTTTTCCATTTCGCCGAAACTCCTTAATATCTGTTTCCAGCCCAGCTGCAAACATTAAAATAATAACTCCGACTTCTGATAATGAAATGATAAATTCAGTTTCCTGCAAAATATTAAAACAGGCAGGACCAAGCAAAAGCCCGGCAAGTAAAGCGCCAACTACTTGTGGCATTCTGAATTTTCTTGTTAGCAGCCCAAATGCTTTTGTACTTAGCAAAATCAAAGCCAGATCAATCAAGAACTTGTACGATTCCATAGTAATGTTCACCCTTCTCTCTACATTATTTAATTTTCAAAACCCCTAAAAAAAATAGTAATCCTTTTTTTAAGGTAATGCAACCTTTTCCAGAAAACTGGTGATAAAATGCATGATTATTCATCCATTATTTGCCATATCGAACTATGTATATATTATAAATGTGAGTGACAAAAGTCTTCAGTCTACTATAGTGATGTTAATTTGCACAAAGACAAATGAACGAGTGCGCCTATGGAAATATAGAAGCAATGAGTTATTTGGCTTTGAGTATATTGGCACCTGCCTGTTGAAATAAGTCTTTTGGAAGCCACGTCATGATATGATGTGTTTTAATATCTTGCTTTTTTACCTTGTTTGTGTTAGGGTAGTGACTGCACAGTTACAAATAATTACTTACATTGAAAGGATATTTTATGAAAAAATTACAGCTGCTACTTCCCATCACTCTGATTGCTGCGGCACTACTGATTTCCTGCGGTAAAAGTGAGTCGAATACAAATGTTCCAGCAGATACAGCAACTCCGGCCATATCAGCAGCATCAGATAACAGCACAGCTACTGCAACCCTGACACCTGCCGCAGAGGAGAGCTCCACTCCGTCACCTACCAGTGAGCCTGTTGCGGTAGACACACCGGTCGATCCTGATATACCGGATTTTTCAGGTTCCTGGTATGAAATCTTTGCCCATAAGGGATTTCTTACCCTCGTTCAGGACGGTTATCAGATCACAGTGACCGGTACCTGGCCAAGCAGTGCGAACGAGGTCTATGAATATAGCTTCAGCGGAACACTGGATCCGGAAACCTATATTATGGAATACACCGATGGAATCTGTACCATAAATACCTATGAAACAACGGAAACCTATACCACTGCGGCAGGCTATGAAAACGGAACAGGACGTATTGTCTTCACCGAAGAAGGTTTAGAATGGTATGATGACATGAATGATGCAGACGACCTTGGTTCACCTAGCTATTTTAGTCATACAGCATCCGGCCCTGATGATTCATCTGCAGACGAGACCGGTGCTCTCGACGGCAGTGAAGCTGCCGGCATCGCAGATATTACAGGTGACTGGTATGAAGAACTTGCAGGCCGCGGTCATTTACATATAGAACAGGAAGGTGATCTCTTCATTGTGACCGGTGAATGGCCATGCAGTGCAGCCGAAACCTATACATACACTTTAAGCGGTACCTTTGATCTTTCCAGCAGCACTCTGGAATATGCAGATTGCAGCTGTTCTTCCACTGTTTACGAAACTGCTGATAAATATACAACAAAAGTTATATATGAGAATGGCACCGGCCGCCTTGTCTTTTCGGAAGCTGGCATGGAATGGTATGATGATACACAAGAAAC